>NZ_CAMKRR010000017.1 GCF_946415235.1 uncultured Ruminococcus sp.
CGTATAATATAGTAGTATGGGGTGAGTGTTTAAACGTGATCCCGAAGGACGATCCAAATATTGTTATATACGATACGATATGCAACGCTACCGACGCGCGTCAGTCCGATGCTGCCGAACTTGCCAAGAACTCTGACATAATGCTTGTAGTCGGGGGAAGACACAGTTCAAATACCGTTAAGCTTTTTGAGGTTTGCAGCCGTTACTGTAAAACATATCATATCGAGAATTCGGACGAGCTTCGGTCATTAAAGCTTCCAAATGCCACTAATATCGGCATTACTGCCGGGGCATCAACCCCCGCCTATATAATCAAGGAGGTACAAACCAAAATGGCAGAAAATGAAATTCTTGCAGCTAATCAGAATGAGGAGTTTGATTTCGCTCAGGCGATCGACGAGTCATTCAAAAAAATACATACAGGAGAGAAAGTTAAAGGCATTGTTATCGCCGTAAACAATACAGAGGCTATCGTAGACCTCGGCACAAAGCACACCGGCTATGTTGCTCTCGCCGACCTTACAGACGATCCTTCAAAGAAGCCTTCTGACATCGTCAACGTCGGCGACGAGATCGATCTTGTTGTTATCAAGGTGAATGACGCAGAGGGTACAGCTGCTCTCTCAAAGAGAAAGGTAGACGAGCAGGCAGGTTACGAAAAGATCGTACAGGCCAAGGAAGAGGGCACAGTTCTCGAGGGCGTTGTTCAGAGCGTTGTAAACAAGGGTATCACTCTCACAGTTATGGGTGTAAGAGTATTTATTCCTGCTTCTCTCACAGGTCTCCCGAGAGGCGCTGAGCTCGATCAGCTTCTCAAGAAGAAGGTAGAGTTCATCATCATCGAGGTATCCGAGGGCGGCAGAAAGAGAGCAGTAGGCTCTATCAAGGCTGTTCAGAACGCTAAGAAGGAAGAAGCAAAGGCAAGATTCTGGGAGACAGCAGAGGTTGGCAAGACTTATTCAGGCAAGGTAAAATCTCTCACAAGCTTCGGTGCATTCGTTGACCTCGGCGGCATCGACGGTATGGTACATATCTCAGAGCTCTCATGGAAGAGGATCAAGCACCCGAGTGAAGTCGTTAACGTAGGCGACACTCTTGAGGTATACATCAAGGATCTCGACAGAGAAGCTAACAGGATCTCTCTCGGCTTCAAGAAGGCTGAGGACAATCCTTGGGAGATCTTCAAGTCTCAGTATCAGGTTGGCGATGTAGTTAAGGCTACTATCGTTTCCATCACAAGCTTCGGTGCTTTCGCTCAGATCATCGACGGCGTTGACGGTCTTATCCACATCTCTCAGATCGCTGACCAGAAGGTAGAGAATGTCAAGGACGTTCTCAATGTAGGCGACGTTGTTGACGTAAAGATCATCGACATCGACGAGGAGTCAAAGAGGATCAGCATCTCAATGCGCGCTCTTCTTGAGAATTCCGACGAGGAAGCTGAAACAGAGGAAGAGGAAGCTGCTCCTGCTGAGGACGCTGAATAATCAGATATCATACGGGCTGTACTTTATGTACAGCCCTTTTTGTTTTGCCCGTAAATAAGCTGTTTGTCAAAGTTTTTTACACTCATGGAAAATGTTACACAAGCAGAAATATACTTTATAGCTTTTTGTCAAAAATGCCGATTTACCGATTTCTTTGGAGTTTCCACTTGAAATTGATCATTAATTGGAGTATAATTAACCTTGGTGTATTGTCATTATTCACAGTATTTATCATATTTTTTATACAGCTTCACTTTTGTTATATCATCGGGAAACGACATACACTCCTCGAACGCATAATTCCCGTATCAGGCAAAGATCATTCAATGAGCCCACGGTCAGCAAATCTCCGCATCCGTCGCTCCTAAAGGAAGGCGAAGTGATCTCAGCCGCATATAAAGTTTTAGTTTTATTCAGGTGGTGAACTTTGTGAATAAAGAGTTGTCATTTAAAAATGTCGCGGGCATCTGGCTCCTTGCGGTACTTTTCCTCGTACTGCACGGTATCACTATATCTTTCGGTACCTTCGACCTTTCAAACATAACTATATATATCACATTTTTTATAAACGGTATCCTTTGGCTTGCACTGATGGTCAGGGAACTGTGGGTAAGGCCCTACTCCATGAAGGTGATATTCTATACCTTCAGTCTCTTTTTCTTCTATTACGCAGGCCTCATACAGTACATTAACGAAAGATTTCCGTGGATCATCTACCGTGATCACGATACCGTACTGAAAGCCAATCTGCTGCTCTTCCTGTTTACTGTAAGCTATGAGTTCGGCTCGCAGATAGCAGCCGAAAGAAAGATAACTCACGACAGCTTTATCTTCAAGGAATTCGATATATCCCATGCCCGTATGATAATAATTACGCTGGCCTGCCTCGGAGTTCTCATCAATAAGATAAGTATTGTCGGCATCGGCGGACTCTTTTCAAGAACTACCGTAAGCGAATCCACCGACTACGGCGAAAGCTCGGCGATCACCACTCTTATCAAACAGCTTCTCATAGCCGTTCAGTGTGTCGCTGCGCTGGTATCTCTCATTGCAGCCAAAAAGGACTACAAAAAATCAATATACTTCGTTTTGTGTATGTGCTTCCTTTTATGCACATATCCCCCCGGAATGGTCTCACGATACGCAGTTGCAACTATCTACGGCTCCATATTCATACTCATGTTTGACAGCCTGAAGAAAAACCGACTGTTTATCCTTGCATTCTGTCTTGCTTACACCATACTGTTCCCATTCCTCAACAACTTCCGACATACCGATTATTCGGACGTAGATACCATGAAAGCTCTGTCAAATACCATAGAGGGTATCAAGACAGACTGGCTCGCAGGCGATTACGACGCCTACACCACTTTCACCATGACATTCGACAGTGTAAAGACAGCAGGCTTGTCCATGGGACGCCAGCTCCTTGCCGTTGTCCTCTTCTTCGTGCCCCGTGATATGTGGCCGAACAAGCCCTACGGAAGCGGTTCTTACATGGGTCAGAGCCTTAACTGGTCCTTCACCAATATCTCCTGCCCTCTTCCCGGGGAAGCATATATCAACTTCGGAATATTCGGCATTATCCTGTTCGGAGTGGTTTTTGGCTTTATATCAAAGCTCATGGACAGATTCTACTGGGAAAAGACATCAGATACAAGAACTAAATTCGATATCCTTTACGCTATCATGCTCATGATGTTCTTCTTTATGCTCAGAGGAGACCTCCTTTCAAGCTGGGCGTATTTCCTGGCATTCGTATTCATATGGGGAGTATTCACCTTCTCGGTCCCCGAAAGCCTGCTGAAAAAAGGCTGATATCACTCGTTAACGGTCATTTACTGAATGCTGAAAGGACAATAACCCAAAATGAAGAAAACATATACTTTCGGTGATCTGCTTAAGCTGATACGCAGCCATCTGGTACTGATAATGACTGTCATGATACTCGGCGGAACAGCTATATTTGCCTTTTCTAAGCTGTCGCTTCCGCTGAAGTACTCTTCAAGTATCAATATGTATGTACAGAATGCCACTGCAAAGTCCGCAGACGGGCAGAGAGTCAACAACATCACCGATTCAAAACAGCTCATCAAGACATATATGGAAGTAATGAACGACGACGCCGTTATGAACGCCGTTGGCGATATCCTCCTCAGGAACTACTACGTCAGTGACCTCAGCGAGCTGCTTTATGTCGATGAGAATAACAGGATTCCCGCAGCAACAGTCAGAAATTTACTGACATTTACTTATCTTTCCGATTCATCCATAATAAAAGTTACCGCTACCTGCACCAACGCTGTTCTTGCAGCCGATATATGCAATGCTGTGGCGCAGGTATCTTCAACCTATGTACAGAGAGCTGTAGGCGCAGGCTCTGTCAATGCTATCGACAGAGCAAAGGTATTCCCCGATCCCGTTTCACCTGACGTGCCGAAGAATACCATAATCGGAATGGTAGCAATATTCCTTTTCATGTTCATGCTGATAGTTACTCTGGACTATCTCGACAACACCGTAAAGCTCACCGAAGAGCTGGGAAAGAAGTTCCGCAAGCCTATAATCGGAGAGGTGCGCCGATTCGGCAGCAAAGACGATCATAAGAACAGCAGTGCCGTAAAACCTGCCCGCCTCCTTACCGATAAAAGGATACCCTTCAGCGTTGTGGAAAGCTACAAGCTCATTAGAGCCAATATTATCTTTACCATCGCCAATTCCGAGAAAAAGGTCATCGCGGTCTCAAGTGCCGAACACGGCGAAGGAAAATCCCTGACAGCCGCAAATATCGCCATTGCTCTTGCTCAGACAGGCAGCAAGGTGCTCCTTGTGGACGGCGACCTGCGTGCTCCGTCACTTCATAAGACCTTCAGGGAGAGCAATGATATGGGACTTTCCACCATGATAATCAGGAAGTCCTCAATGCTCAACTCGATAATCCCCGATATCGCAGATAATCTTGATTTGCTCCCGTCAGGTCCTATACCTCCCAATCCCTCGGAGCTCATCGGTTCAAAGAACTTCCGTGATGTGCTTGAGCACTTATCGGGCAAGTACGATCACATAATCATTGATACGCCGCCTATCAACGTCGTAAGCGACGCAGTGCTGATGAAGGACGCTATTGGCGGTATCGTGCTGGTAGTCCGCTATGCTTCCACTACTTATGACAAGATATCGAGCTGTGTGAACGAAATAGAATTTGCTGACGCCGAGCTGCTCGGTTTCGTTGTAAACGAAGTAAGCAGCAGGCAAAAGTCAGATAACTACAACTACTTATAATATAAATTCAGCCCCGAGACAGATCAAACTGCCTCGGGGCTTGTTCATTATGATTGGGACCGTTAGCCACTACATGGTTTCATCGCGTTTGTCCCGTTATTCGCGGGCGCACAATGTGCGCCCCTACAATAGGCTAACGGCTAATGGCTAACAGCTAACGGCTCAAATCATAATTTTGCTCCGCAAAATTATGATTTAGTTTATCGGAAGAGACGGGATAAGCTTCAGCATATACTGCTGTATTGCAAGAGCGTCGTTTGAGGTTATTCCGTTGCCATTGCCCTCAACGTCACCGTTGGCTATTCCCTGATCCGTGATATGTGTCTCGGCTGTGCCGTTGATACCGTACTTATTCGGGTTTGCAAGGCTCTGCATTATGAGTACTGCATCGGAAAGATCGACTGAATCATCACAGTTTGCATCGCCTGCTTTGCCCTGCGGCTCGGGCTGTGTTGTTGTCGTAGTAGTTGTAGTC
Organism: uncultured Ruminococcus sp.; assembly: GCF_946415235.1. Lineage (GTDB taxonomy): Bacteria > Bacillota > Clostridia > Oscillospirales > Ruminococcaceae > Ruminococcus. Next base: position 5,245 of record NZ_CAMKRR010000017.1, read on the forward strand.
GTTGTTGTTGTAGTGGTTGTGGTCGTAGTTGTGGTAGTTGTAACAGCAGCCTTTTCCTTGACGAATACAGTGTAGTTCATACAAGCACCGCTCATGCCGTTCGTACCGAGTGTGAGCGAACTGCCTGCTTCTACATCCTTAGCATATACATCAAATGCCCTTATCGCCTCGCTGTCGTTGATCTCGACAACATCCCAATTCTTCGTGAAGCTGCTCAGCCACGACGGAGGAGTTGTTACTCGCTGGTCAAGTGCCACATATACCGTGATATCCTTTTCGGCAGTAAGTACCGCAAGGTCTGAGTCCGTATTCTTTGAGTTGCAGGCTGTTAGGATATGCTCGCCGCCGCTTATGGCTGACGGAACAGATGCGATAACGTGCTCGCGGTCACCGAATGCCTTGTCTCCAACAGAGAAGCTCTCTGCAATGGACCACTGTGAGCCGTAGCTTGCATCCTTGACGTCAAGTCGTGCTATAAGCGCACTCTTCATGTATTCATCGTATATGGGGGTTACATCGCCGCCGTCGGAAACTGTTCCCGCATTGTATGCCTTGTTCTGCATACGTCCTGCATAGGCTGTTACGTCAGACTTTGCCGCGTCTGCTGAGGTCACGCTGTAGCTGCCGTATATCTTCGATGAATCGGTGTCGAAGTTGTCATAGCTGTCGCCGCCGCCATTGAGATTGTTTACATAAGCCTTGTCATTGCGAGAGTTTACTATCTGATAAGCAAGTCCGCTGCCCATATTGCAGCTCACGAACTTGTCGCCGTATGACTTGATAGTTCCGGAATATGCGTCGCTTCCCATATTCACAGCGTCGAGGGGAAGATTTGTGTTCTCGTAGTAGTTAGCCTCGGAGAATACCTTTGAATTGTAGGAAGCTCCGATACCGTACTGTTTGTTGCTGTAGAAATAGTTGTTGTAGCTGTGAACGTGTGCATTTCTTGCACGTGGGTTACGGGACTCGGTATTATTGAACCAGTTGTGGTGGTAGGTTATCCAGTCCTGCATATGGTTGGTACCTCCGCCAACGAGAGAGGTCTTGTGAGCGTCCTTGAAAATATTGTATGATACCGTTACGTATTCCGACCACTTGATATCGAGAGAGCCGTCGCCGTCAGCCTTGTCGTCGTCAACTATTCCGTTGCCTGCGTAAGCATTGTAGCCCTTTTCGATAGTATTGTTGTGTATCCACATATTCGTGGACTTGTGGTCTGACGAGCCCGACACGGACACGCCGTCGTCGGGATACTTGCCCAGCCAGAGATTGCGTACCTCACAGCTTGCCGAGCGCTTCATCTCGAAGCCCCACTGATCGAGGGAAGTATCATAGCCGATACCCTCGATAGTTACGTTCTCTCCGTTCTGGAGATAGAGCATATTCGAGCCGTCATTCTGCTGACCGTTATTTGCCTTTGCACCCGATGGTACTCCAATGCTGCCTATAAGGCGGAAATCCACATTCTTCGGCTTTCCGCTGTAGAAGATATTGTAAAGACCTGTCTGTCCGTTGTAGGTGATAGTGTCCTTGTTGGAGTTTGTAACGTATATTACGGTAACTCCCGATTTGAGAGTACCGTCGTTGTTGTAAGCACCTACTCCGCTGCTGTTGTTCCAGTGTGCATAGCCGCTCCTGTCAAACGCCATAGTCCTGACACTGCAGCCTGCCGAGCCGTTCGAGCCCTGAATGTTTATACTGTAGGCCGTGTCGCCCTTGAGTCCCGGGATATCCACTCTTGAACCGCGTATGAGCTCTGAGTCCACAGCCTTGTAATCCGAGCTGCCTGACTCTGCATAGCTCACCTTGACATTGCTGCCAAGCTTTGAGCTGTCCCACTCAACGAAGGCTTCCTCGAACCAGCCGCCGCAGGTCTTGATCGCTCCCTCAATATTTGTTGAGCCCTGACCGCTGCCCGAGCTGCTTCCTCCGTCGCCGTTAAGGTAAGACGGCGTCCAGTTGTTCATATAGTTTGCGATATTGATATTAGCAGCGTCGCTGTCGGAAACTGTATGTCCCCTGCGCTGTGAAAGGTCAACTCGCTGACCGTTTGAGAGCTTTGTGCCGTTCTCCTTGAAGCCGTCAACGCTCTCGGGCTCAACTCCGCTCATGGAAGTCCAGCCTGCGGCAGTTATCATATTGCCGTTCTGGAGAGTGGTATTCAAAAAGAGCACCTGTGCAGTCTGTCCCCACGGTCTGCCGAGATAGCCTGCAGTTACCGTAAGGTCGGGATTTGCAGTTACCTTACAGTCCTTGAAGAGATAGCCTGTATAAGGACTTCCCTGACTTCTTGCGGCGGTGATGTAACCGCCCACAGAACCGCTGCTGTAGCCCTTCCAGCGAAGCTCGCAGCTGTCAAATACAGCGTTGCTGCCGCCGAAGATGTAGTCTGTCTGTCCCTCAATGAGGCAGTTCTTGTAATACTGAGGAGAGCCGCCTGTGTAGAGCGTATCCTGACTTGACAGGAACTTGCAGTTGAGGAACTCAGCATAGCCCGTATCTACGGAAAGAGCAGCCGCGCGCTCTGTAGCTGCCTTGGACTTTGCATCTGTCCAGTTATTTCTCACCTGGGTTATCTTTGTAACAGAGGTATCGCCTGTGAGCTCAACTCCGTCATTCAGCTCTTCCTGAGTGATATAGCGGTTGAAGGAGTTCTCAAAAACGATGTTCTTTGCCTTGAAGTTGGTAGCCTTGGGCCACAGCTGTACCGTTGCGCCCCAGCGGTAGTTGGCTACGTTCTTGCTGCTCTTTGAAGCAGCAAGGCTCGCGTCGTAATAGCCCTTTGAGTTTGCGCTGTAATACTTATAGCCTATGCCGTAGTACCATGTGAGTACTGCGTCGCCCTTGTCGGGCTCGTCGTTTACAAAAGTGATGTAAGGCGTCTGAACGATGACCTGCTGGCGGTATGTACCGGGAGCAATGTGTATCGTTACTCGTGTGGACTCCGATGACGGATTGAGACCTGCAGCCTTGTCAACAGCCGCCTGAACTGTCGAGAAGTTGTTGTTTCTGCCCGAATAGCCGACATAGAGGTCTGTGCCTGCCGCGTAGGTCTTCATGGTCGGGAACACCGACATATACGCAAGCAGCACAAACACAGCGGCTGCAAAGGCAAAAAGCTGCAAAGCAAGCTTTTTTGTTTTACTAACCATTGTATTTACTCCTTTTCATTTTACGCTCCGCTGCCTAAAGCGAAGCTTTTTCCCGTTTGGTGTCATATCTTTTCCCTCACAGCGCCGAGGAACTTCAGAATATACACCTATACACCATAATTATAGCATGGTTGGTCATAGATGTAAATAATTGTTAAAATATGGTCATTCGATTTGGCGTTTTGTACAATAAGCAAGTCCGCCCTTTGGCTATTTTTCCATTTTAAGCCTGTTTTTTAAGCTTGCGGACTTGTTTTAATCATACACCTGAGATTTACACTATCCCTTGTGAAATGTATTGACAAACATCACAGGAATGATATAATAAATGTGTACTCAAAAAATCAGCATTGGAGGAGTTTTATGAAATTCAGCAGCACCGAAGAATGGAAAAGCAAAATCAAACGCATTATCATCTCAGAGGAGGAGATACGGGCAGAAATAAAAAAAGCAGGAGAATATATAAATTCCCTGTACGACGGCTCTCCAATACTCCTTGTAAGCATACTCAAGGGCGCTTTCGTGTTTATGGCAGACCTCTGCCGTGAGGTCACCGTTCCCTGCGAAATAGCCTTCATGGCTGCAAAAAGCTACTTTGAGGGCACCCAGTCCTCGGGACACGTTGAGATAACAATGGACCTCAAACACGATATCAGCAATTACCACGTGGTCATAATCGAGGACATAATCGACACGGGACGTACTCTCAATGAGATAAAAAAGATACTCGGAGTAAGAGGACCTCTGTCACTGAATATAATAACTCTTCTCGACAAGCCCGACCGCCGCGTTGTGGAGCTGAAAGCAGACTACTCGCTTTTCACTATCCCCGACTATTTCGTTATCGGCTACGGTCTCGACTACGGCGAGTTCTACAGAAATCTGCCGTACATAGCAGAATTTGCGGAATGAGGTTACGGATATGCTGGAAAAGATGTTCAAGCTCAAGGAACGCGGCACTAATGTAAAGACTGAAATTGCCGCAGGTATAACGACTTTTATGACAATGGCGTATATCCTCGCCGTAAACCCGAATATTCTCTCCGCAACAGGCATGGACAGCACGGCAGTGCTCCTTGCGACCTGTCTTGCTTCCTTCATAGGAACGGTTTGCATGGCTTTCATGGCAAATCTGCCCTTTGCACTTTCGGCAGGAATGGGACTTAACGCCTATATGGCGTACACAGTCTGCGGAAATCTCGGCTATCCGTGGCAGGTAGCCCTCCTTGCGGTCTTCATTGAGGGTATAATATTCATCATCCTCTCGCTCACAAAGGTCAGGGAGGCTATCTTCGACGCTATACCGCTCCCCCTGAAACGGGCTGTCTCCGTGGGAATAGGTCTGTTCATCGCCTTTATCGGACTTCAGAACGCAGGACTTGCCGTTGACTCGGCAACTCTCGTACAGCTCACGGACTTCCGCGAGAACTTCAGTACCACAGGCATATGCGCTCTGCTGGCACTCATAGGACTTCTCCTCATGTCGGTGCTCTACATAAAGAAGGTCAGGGGCGCGATACTCATCGGCATCGTCGCAACTTGGATACTCGGCATAATATGCGAGCTCACGGGACTTTACGTACCCAATGCGGAAGAGGGCGTATACACGCTTATCCCCTCGTTCCATATGACGGACTTCTCAAAGCTGGGAGATACTTTTGGTCAGTGCTTCAATATCGACTTTGACGCTGTGGGGGTATTCAACTTCATCGTAGTGATATTCTCGTTCCTTTTCGTTGACCTCTTTGATACTCTCGGAACTCTTATCGGCGTGAGCACAAAGGCGGGGCTCCTCGACAAGGAGGGAAAGCTACCTGCCATAAGACCCGCTCTCATGGCTGACGCTGTAGCCACAACAGCAGGCGCTGTGCTCGGAACTTCCACCACAACTACATTCGTGGAGTCCTCGGCAGGAGTTGCAGCAGGCGGAAGAACAGGTCTCACAGCTCTCACAACAGCTGTGCTTTTCCTGCTTTCCATGTTCCTTGCACCGATATTCATAGCAATACCCTCATTTGCAACAGCTCCCGCGCTGATACTCGTAGGCTTCCTGATGTTCTGCACGGTTTCGGAGATAAAGGTAGACGACAAGAACTACGCTTCGGCGATACCCGCATATCTCTGCGTTATCGCAATGCCGCTGTTCTACAGCATTTCCGAGGGAATCGCTATCGGCGTTATCTCTTTCGTTGTTATAAACCTTGTCTGCGGCAAGCGCAAGGAGATAAATCCTATCATGTACATACTTGCGGTATTGTTCGTACTCAAATACTTTTTCCTGTAAATCAAAATTTATATTTGTATGGGCGGATATTATCCGCCCGAAATTACACTTGCGCTTTGTAGGGGACGGCGCGGCTAACGGCTGCACGTACCCTCTGTCAGCTTTGCTGACATCTCCCTGCACAGCAGGGAGTCACTCGACGTCCCATTATAGGGACGCCCTCACTTGCAGGGCGTCCCTCTTCCGAAAACAATTCACTGGATTGTTTTCGGAATTCACCCTTGCGGAGCGCCTGTCGGATACGGGGCGCTGCCCCGAGCCCCGCAAGGGCTGTCAGCCCTTGACCTGACCAAAGGGTTGTGAACCCTTTGGAATCCCTTCCTTTTGGGTTGGCGTAATCAATGCGTAAATTTTGATTTACGAAAGCTTTACTCCGATATTGTCAGGCTTTCAGCCAGTCTGTGCCGAAGCGCATTGCGAGCTGGTCGCAGAGCACAAGTGCGGTAATGCTGTCAGCAACGACTCTTGCACGGTGAACTATGGCAGGATCGTGGCGTCCCTGTATTTGCAGGGTAGTATTCTCAAGAGTGTTCAGATCAACAGTCTGCTGCTCCTTGTAGATCGAAGGAGTGGGCTTAACGGCTGTTCTGAACAGTATCGGCATTCCTGTGGTGATACCGCCGATTATGCCGCCGTTGTTATTGGTATCGGCTGTTACGCCGCTGTTTCCGCTGCGGAAGCAGTCGTTGCACTGACTTCCGAGCATATCTGCTGCTGCGAAGCCTGCGCCGAATTCCACGCCCTTTACGGCAGGTATGCTGAAAAGCGCATGAGCAAGGATACTTTCGAGAGTATCGAACCACGGCTCGCCGACGCCTGCGGGAACTCCCGTAACTACGGTCTCGAGCCTGCCGCCGACGCTGTCACCGTCCTGCTTTGCAGCTGTTATGGCAGCCTGCATCTCCTCAGCTTTATTGTCGTCGAGAACAGCGAATTCCATACTGTTGAGCCTGTCGATATCGGCGCTGATATCACCGAATGTGCGGTCATATACTCCGCCGCAGGAGAGTATATGCGTGCCTATCTTTATGCCCCTGCCGCGCAGAGCGCTTATGGCCACAGCTCCCGCTGCAACTATTCCTGCGGTGATCCTGCCCGAGAAGTGTCCGCCGCCGCGGAAATCCTGAAAGCCGTGATACTTCATCTGTGCGGAAAAGTCTGCGTGTCCCGGACGGGCTTTGTACGCAAGCTCGCCGTAATCCTTGCTTCTTGTGTCCTGATTTTCTATAATAAATGTCATGGGAGTACCTGTGGTCTTTCCGTTGAACAGGCCGCTTACTATTTTGACGCTGTCGGCTTCGCGGCGAGCTGTGGATAGAGCTCCCACAGACTGTCTGAGCTTCATCTGATATGCGATGAACTCCTCATCAACGGGTATGCCGGGAGCGATCCCGTCGAGGACAGCTCCTATGGCTGTGCCGTGGCTCTCTCCGAAGATCGTAACGGAAACGCTTGAACCGAAGGTGTTTTTCATGATCTCATCTCCTAAAAACGTGTGAGCTCCTGCATATTCGGGAGCTAAATAAATTATAACACTGCGGCGGGTATTATGTCAACATAATGATTTAACGATTTGCAGATGAAAAGTGATAAAGTAAATGGTTATTTTGTATAGGTCGGAAGTATGCTTTTTGTTCATATTAATTGATTGACTTGCATGGTATATCGTGATATAATCAGAAAAAAGGCGAGGTGAGGGTATGGACATAATGAAGTTTTACAGGGGTGAGGAGTTTGAGATATATGATTATCTCGGAGCTCATTTATGCGAAAACGGAACGGTGTTCCGCACGTATGCTCCCGATGCCGAGAAGGTCTCGATAATAGGGGATTTTAGCAGCTGGGAGGAGCTCCCCATGGAAAGGACAGGGGACGGAAGGTTCTATGAGCTCACAGTCAGCGGCGCAGAAGAGGGTATGCGCTACAAGTATCGTATTTACGAAAAAAGAGGCGGATTCACCGACCACTGCGACCCCTGCGGCTTCGGCATGGAGTTGCGCCCGGGGACCTGTTCTGTGATAAGAAGCATAGGCGGCTACAGCTTTTCCGACGGTGAATGGATGGAAAAGCGCACGGACTGCCGCGATAAGCCCATGAATATATACGAAGTACACCTCGGCTCGTGGAAAAGGCGTTCCGATGATGGGGAGAGCTGGTACAGCTATTCGGAAATAGCGGACGAGCTCATAGACTATGTCTGTGAATTCGGCTATAATTATATTGAGTTCCTGCCCCTCGGAGAGCATCCCTGCGACGAGTCATGGGGCTATCAGAGCACGGGATTTTTTGCTCCGACCTCGCGCTACGGAACTCCCGAGGAGCTCATGGAGCTTGTGGACAAGTGCCACAAACGGGGGATAGGTGTGATAGTTGATTTTGTTCCCGTGCATTTCGCAGTGGACCATTACGCGCTTACCGAGTACGACGGAACAAAGCTTTTTGAGTACCCCAGTGATGATATCGGCTATAACGAGTGGGGAAGCCGCAACTTCAATCATTCCAAGGGCGAGGTGCGGTCGTTTATACAGTCCGCCGCAAATTACTGGCTAAGCGTGTACCACTTCGACGGCATACGCATGGACGCTATCCGCAATATGATCTACTGGAACGGCGATGAGAGCCGCGGCGAGAACAGAAATGCCATAGACTTCCTGAAAACTATGAATCAGGGACTGAAATCCCGTCACCCTTCGGCTTTTATCGCGGCTGAGGACTCATCTTCCTATCCGCTGGTCACTGCGTCGGTATCGGACGGCGGCCTCGGCTTTGACTACAAGTGGGACCTCGGCTGGATGCACGATACTCTCGATTATTTCAGGAGTGCTCCCATGTACCGTTCCCGCGACTACCATAAGCTAACCTTTTCAATGCTGTATTTCCATAATGAGAGGTTCATACTTCCGTTTTCCCATGACGAGGTCGTTCACGGAAAGGCGACCATAGCTCAGAAAATGAACGGGCAGTACGACGATAAGTTCCCGCAGGCAAGGGCTTTGTATATGTATATGATGGTCCACCCCGGGAAAAAGCTCAATTTTATGGGCAGCGAGTTCGCACAGCTGCGGGAATGGGACGAAAAGCGCCAGCAGGACTGGGATATGCTGAAATATCCGCTCCATGATTCCTTCCGTAGCTACATCAAGGCCCTGAACCGCATTTATCTGACGTACAATGCGCTTCATTACGACTACGATCCAACCAATTTTATGTGGGAGGACTGCAACTGCATAGAGCGCTGTATCTATGCGATACGTAGAAAGTCTGCCGACGGAGACATACTTGCCGTGTTCAACTTCTCCGACTGGTTCCAGTTCGGCTATTCCCTTGAGATAGGAAAAGATCTGTCCGTGAAGGTGCTTCTTGATTCGGACGATCAGCTTTACAGCGGCTCTACTGCCGACGGAGGCACGAAGTTCACTTACTCGGGCGGGATGATGGATATTGATATGCCGCCCTTCAGCGGCAGGATGTTCCTGATAAGAAACAAAACATGACAAAAAGGGGAGTGATGAACCGGGGCTATCACTCCCTTTGTTATTGATAAAAGGCGGTATGTTTTTCGGCACAATAATTTTTTGTGTTGTTATCTATAACAAACAATCATGGAGCAGATATTTTTGTTAGTATATACAAATTATATTTTTATAAATTGACATTTGCCGCAGCCGATGATATAATTTTAAATGTTAGTTATTTCTAACATAATAAATCATTACAGCAGGCTCCTTTCGGGTTTATGGGATAAGTGCGAATATCCCGTATACATGAGCCTGCGCTGCCAATAATGTGAGTATTCACATTAAATATATCAAAACAGGAGAATACTATGGACTATTTAGAAATCGAAAAGGTCGTGGGACGTGAGATACTGGACTCACGCGGAAATCCTACTGTTGAAGCAGAGATAACTCTCGCTGACGGTACAGTGGCAAGGGGAACTGCTCCCAGCGGTGCTTCTACCGGTGAATTTGAAGCGCTGGAGCTTCGTGACGGCGGTGAGCGCTATCTCGGAAAGGGCGTAGAAAAGGCAGTTGAGAACATCAATACTGTTATCGCTGAAACTATAACAGGTATGGACGCTTCCGACATCTACGCTGTTGACGCAGCTATGATAAAGGCTGACGGCACAAAGGACAAGTCAAAGCTGGGTGCAAATGCTATACTCGCTGTGTCTATCGCCTGTGCAAGGGCAGCTGCAGCCTCCCTTGATATTCCGCTTTATCGTTTCCTCGGCGGTATTCAGGGCACAAAGCTCCCTGTTCCGATGATGAACATTCTCAACGGCGGAGCTCACGCTGACAGCGCTGTTGACACTCAGGAATTCATGATAATGCCTGTGGGAGCTCCCTCATTCAAAGAAGCTCTCCGCTGGTGCGCTGAGGTATTCCACACACTGAAAAAGCTCATCAAGGATATGGGCGACGTTACAGCTGTCGGCGACGAGGGCGGCTTTGCTCCCAACAAGCTCACATCTGACGAAGAAGCGATCGAGAAGATACTTGAAGCTGTAAAGGCAGCAGGCTTTGAGCCTGGCAAGGACTTTATGATAGCTATGGACGCTGCTTCCTCAGAGTGGAAGAGCGAAAAGGGAAAGGGCTTCTACAAGCAGCCCAAGTCGGGCAGGGAATTCACTTCTGATGAGCTTATTGCTCACTGGGAAGCTCTCGTTGACAAGTACCCCATAATCTCGATCGAGGACGGTCTCGATGAGGAGGACTGGGAAGGCTGGCAGAAGATGACCGCAAAGATAGGTCATAAGGTACAGCTCGTAGGCGACGACCTTTTCGTTACAAATACGGAGCGTCTTGCCAAGGGTATCGCTCTCGGCGCAGGCAACTCCATACTCATCAAGCTCAATCAGATAGGCTCTGTATCCGAAACTCTCGAAGCTATCAAAATGGCTCACAAGGCAGGATATACTGCTATTTCCTCACACCGCTCGGGTGAGACTGCCGATACAACTATCGCAGATCTTGCAGTTGCACTCAACACCTGCCAGATAAAGACAGGAGCTCCCTCACGTTCGGAGCGTGTTGCAAAGTACAATCAGCTTCTCCGCATTGAGGAGCAGCTCGGTGCTTCTGCCTGCTATCCGCAAATGGGTGCATTCAACGTAACAAAGTAATCTTCATGAACCTTCCTTTCATAAAAAGCTCGCCTGCACTTTTGGGGTACAGGCGAGTTTTGTTTTGCCGCGATCCTTAAGGTATCAGGATCGTCACACATATACGATCATATTATCTTATGCAGCCGATTGTTCTTCTTCCTCGGCTGCTTCGGAAAGGTTTTCTTCAACGAAAAGACTTATACAGTCCTCTATCATCTTTTCACCGCAGTTTGCAGGAATACCTGCTGCAAGCCAGTAGGCGTAAGCTCCTTTGCTGTACTCTGCAAGATCGTTCAGATCGCTGCCGTAACGGAATTCGGTGTGATAAGTTGTGGCGGGAGTATCAGGCATCATAAGAAAATACTTGAATTCTCCTGCATCATTATCTGTGGTCTCGTAGAGATATCCGTCCATCATTCCGCCGAAGGAAAAGTCCTTAACGAACCTGTATTCATGCTCGAACAGCTTTTTGCCGCTGTCGTCGATCCCTGAGATATTGCTGCCGTTAAATACGAACTGCTTTACGCCGTTGATAAAATAACAGTCAAACCTCATATCCTCAGCATTGGTGTAAGCATTTACCGCGTCCTCACCGTAAATAGTTGCAGTGCAGGAGCTTTTCAGCATTTCGGCAGCGCTTTCAGCCATGTCTTTGCCTACGAAAGCTTCGCATTTGTCAAGCCATATCTGATCGTATTTTTCATCACAGATGACAGTAAACAATTCGTCGTATGTGCCCTTCAGACCTTCAAGAAGCTGTTCGGCAGGCGTGAGCTTCTCGGAAACAGCCGCAGACTCATTCGATTCATAATTTGGTGTGCTGCTTTTCTCTGAGCCGCAGGCACATAATGATAATGCCATTGCAACAGCGAATGAAAGAGTGAGTGTTTTTTTCATTATAAAATTCTCCTTTGTTATATAAAGCTAACATATATTGAAAATAATAGCAAGGAAATTATTAATACTCCTTGCCGTATATGCCGTAGAATATGATAACACATCAGATCTCCGCTGTCAATAAGCAGAAAGCAATTTTGTTATTATATACAAACATTGTTGATGCCTGAAAAATATTTTGTGCCTTTAAAGCTTCAGTATTTAGGAATTTTTGTGCAGTAACGGTTTATCTGCTCTTTATTATTTATCACTTTCTATCCAAGGGCAACATCGAGTATCATCATCAGCGTAAATCCCACTGAAAACATGATAACACCGATATTTGAATGTACTCCCTCCGACATCTCGGGTATCAGCTCCTCTACGACCACATAGATCATAGCACCTGCGGCAAAGCTCAGCAAATACGGCATTGCAGGCAGGAACAGTCCTGCAAACAGTATCGTAAGCGCTGCGCCTATGGGCTCGACTATCCCTGAAAGAACTCCGTCCGCAAAAGCTTTGCTCTTGCTTTTTCCTTCTGCGTGGAGCGGCATGGATATTATTGCTCCCTCGGGGAAATTCTGTATCGCTATTCCGAGCGCCAGTGCAAAGGCTCCGCCTGCGGTCATATCAGATGAGCCCGACATGAAGCCCGCATAAACGATGCCTACTGCCATACCCTCGGGGATATTGTGAAGTGTTACCGCAAGCACCATCATGGTCGTTTTCGCCAGCCTTGACGGAACGCCTTCCGCCTTTTCGGCATTCATATGCAGATGAGGTATGACACTGTCCAGCAGAAGAAGAAAAAGTATACCGAGCCAGAAGCCTGCAACCGCAGGCAGAAAAGCGAGTTTTCCCATGCTATCCGACATATCCATGGCAGGAATGATAAGGCCCCATATGGAGGCAGCGGTCATAACGCCTGCTGCGAAGCCGGTCAATGCGCGTTGTAGCTGTTTGCTCAGGCTGTGCTTCATAAAGAAAACACATCCCGAACCTGATGCCGTGCCAAGAAAAGGAATAAGGAGTCCGGTTAAGATTTCTTTTTTCATAATACGCTCCAATTGGTTAGTAGTCGCAAACTATATCTAAAAAAATAAGATCGCAGATACTATTGACTTTTGCTGCTGCACTTGCCGGTGTTGTTTGCGGTTTGTGCCGTGCTTTCCGAATGTTCGAGAAAGAAATAGAACAGGTCACGGAGTACGTGAAATGATTCATCACACATACAATGCTCCATTTTGCAGGCATCTTTTTTTGCGTCTGCCTCGTTGACTCCCATTTGCACAAGCATTGAGAACAGGAAATGATAGCGGCTTTTTATCTTGCTTGCGGTCTCCATTCCTTTTTTAGTGAGGAACAGACCATTGCTGTCAGTGAAAATAATGAATCCCTTTTTTTCAAGCTCATGTATGGCAACGCTTACAGTGGGCTTTGAAACATTTAACGCTTCGGCAACGTCAATGCTTCTTGCAGTACCGCAGATCTCCTGTATATTCAGGATAGTTCTGAGATAGTTTTCGGTTTTTTCCTTTCCGAGCATTCAAGCACATCCTTTTTAAGTTAGTCTTGTATAACATTATGATATCATAAACAGCAGGATTTGTCAATAGCGGATTTCCTAAGTGCAACAGTCATTATTTTCTGATATTTCACAGCGGAGAGCTGCTGATAACAAGCGGATATGCTCATCATAGGAGCATAAAAATAACGCAGTCGGCAAGTTGTCGGCTGTGTTCTGGGTTATAGAGGTGTTATATTATCTGCTCGCCGCTGTGCAGGGCTATGAGCTGTTCACCCATTATTTCTTTCATCAGCTCAAAGGCAGGGATACCTGTGCAGTGACCGCTGTAAAAGACGGTATCGAGCTTGGAAAGTTCATTTGCCGTCTGAATGATGACCGACTTTTCTTCTTCGGTATGATCTCCGTCCTTTTTCATCATATGGAATCCTGTGATAACAAAGTCGGGAGCGTTCCCGAATATCTCCCTGTAGCGGTCGAGGATATTGAGGATACCGTTATGCGAACAGCCCGACAGCAGCCAGCGCCTGCCGTTCTGCGTTATTACAAGGCATTGCTCATGGGCGAAATCATCGGGAACTTGTACGCCATTATCCATACGTGACAGCTTGCGGTTGCCCTGCGGATAGCACCGTCTGCCGGTTATTCCGCTGAAGAGGAAAAGCTCATCGTCAAGCTGAACATCACCTTCAATAAGCCTGACGTTCGGCAGGTCGGGTATAGCCCTGTCGATACCGATATAGCGTTCGCCGTTGTAATGCGGCTCGGCAGCGGACTTCTGCATGAATATACGTGCATTGGGGTTCAGCCCGTAGAAGGGGAGTATACCTCCCGAATGGTCGTAGTGACCGTGACTAAGGATAACGGTATCAACTGCGGACAGGTCTATTCCGAGGACTTCCGCATTTTTTACGACTGCGTCGGTCTGCCCTGTATCAAGCAGAAGTTTATGCTTTTCGGTTTCGATGTAAAGAGAAAGTCCATGCTCGGCTATACAGCCTTCAAGTCCGCAGGTGTTCTCAACAAGTGTGATTATCTTCATCAGTGCTTACCGCAGCCGTGGTCTCCACAGGAATGTCCCTCGCCGTGCTCGTGGTGGTGGTCACAGGTAGGATTCTCATTCTGAACAAGCGTCTGTGATAGGAAAGCTGCTACGGCTTCATCGGCACTGCCCATATTTCCTCCGTAGAGTGCGATGCCAGCCTCCTGCATAGCCATCTGTGCGCCTCCGCCGATACCTCCGCAGATCAGAACGTCAGCCTGTGCGTTTTTCAGAAATCCTGCAAGAGCACCGTGACCTGCACCGTTCGTGCCGACAACCTGTTCGCTGATTATCCTGCCGTCAGCAACGTCATAGAGCTTGAACTGCTCAGTTCTGCCGAAGTGCTGGAATATCTGTCCGTTTTCATAGGTTACTGCAATTCTCATAATTGTGCTTCCTTTCTGAGTTATCTCCTCCGAGATAGTGTTATCAAGAGTATAATTTCCGCCCGAAATGACGATGCGTCTGCCCTCGACCAAAGCCTGAGCGAGTTTTTTTCTTGCGGAGTCATAGATCGCCGTGACGGTCGTTCTCGCCACGTTCATCTCCTGAGCGCATTTCTCCTGCGTCTTTGACTGATAATCTATAAGTCTTATCGTTTCAAACTCGTCAAGTGACATGATGACCGTATCATTCGCCTTATCCTGATCGGGAGCAAAGCTCCAGTAATCGGGATAGCAACATATACGTCGGGACTTCTGTGGTCTTGGCATATCAGCATCTCCTTTCTGACATAAGTCAAGTATATCATATTTATCGACTTATGTCAAGTATCATCTCAATGTAAATGTTGACATCTTTCACTATATCTGCTATAATTCTTTTTGATGAAAAAATGGAGTGTGTTAAATGAAAAAGACATATATCCCGCTGCTTTGTACGATGCTGCTGATTGGCGGCATGGTCGGTGCAGCGGATGTTTTACGGAATAACGAAATCATATTCCCTGAGATCGCAGCCATTGCAACAGGAGCGCTGCTGACTCCGAAACTTGCGTGGCGAACCGATCATCTGCACACATTTTGGGCTATCACGGTATGTGCGGCACTCGGACTTGGTATAGTGCTGTTTGTGCCTGCTGCATTATGGCTGCAAATGAGCATTGCATATCTGCTTGCGTCGCTGCTGTTCATGGCTTCGGGAACGAGCTTTGCACCTATGATCTCGGCAGCGGTACTGCCTGTACTGCTGCAGACAAGGTCAGTCGTTTACCTGATAGCTGCCTGCACACTGACCGCAGGAATTCTGTGTGTGCGTCGGATACTGGTCAGGAATGGAGTGCTGACTGATACTGAATTTGAAAAAATGCCGAAGCCCGACAAGGAAAGCATATTTCAGGCCGTGCTGCGCTGGCTTATTGCCGCTGCGGTGATCGTTGCAGCACTGCATCTCAATGTACGCTTTGCCGCAGCTCCGCCGCTTCTTGTAGCCTTTACTGAGTTCTGGAAGCCCGAAGCTGTTTCTCGGAAGCGTCCTGTGGCGGTCATAGCGCTGATAACTCTTTGTGCCGCAAGCGGTGCGGGGGTACGCTTTGCTTTTACCGAACGGCTGGCTGTTCCTGCCTGTGTATCGGCAGCTCTTACCATCGCCGCAGTTTACTTCATCATGAAGAAACTCGGACTTATGCTTCCGCCTGCTTCTGCGATCGCTATACTCGCTTTTCTGATACCGAAGGAGGCTCTGCTCATTTTTCCGGTACAGATCATGCTCGGAATTTCCGTATTTGTAGGTGCTTCGTATCTCTATCGTGAAAAGCCGTTAAGGAAAATGGCTGTTTTCAGTGCGCTGTTCCAGCATTTGGTGAGATGAATATGAGGACTGCTATGGCAGTTGTATCATGGGCGCTCGGAAAGCGCTCCTGCAAACAAACGTGTAAATGCGGACTGCCAAAGGCAGCTCCTGCAATTGGCTAACGGTGAGCTTGATTTTGTTATTTCGGACGAGGACATGGAGCTTCTCGAAAACACCGAGCATATCAAGGACTGCGGCGAAATCAGCTTTCTCCCTGTGTTCGGCGGAAAGTTTTAAGGTGCAGCTATGAGCATCACAGTAAATATCTGCTACACAGGCGAAAACGGGAATGCCCGTAAATTCGCAGAGGAAATGATGCAAAGCGGTACAGTTGACAAGATACGCAGCGAGGAAGGTATTCCCGATAAGGATAAAAAATTTATTGTAAAACAGGAGGAAACAATCATGAGCAAAAAATTAGCAGCATATTTTTCAGCAAGCGGCGTGACCGCAGGGCTTGCAAAGAACCTCGCAGAAGCCGCAGGTGCAGATCTTTATGAGATACGTCCTGCTGTTCCGTACACAAATGCAGACCTTAACTGGCAGGACAAGAACAGCAGAAGCTCTGTTGAGATGAAGGACAAGTCCTTCCGTCCTGCGATCGCTGATACCAATGCGAATATCGCTGACTATGACACGATATTTGTCGGCTTCCCGATCTGGTGGTATGTTGCTCCGACTATCATCAATACCTTCCTTGAAGCTTATGATTTTTCGGGCAAGCCCATAGTTCTGTTTGCTACATCGGGCGGCAGCGGAATGGGCAACTCCGCAAAGGAATTGAAGCTAAGCGTTTCCGATACGGCAGTTATTAAGGAAGGCAAGCGTTTCGCTGCAAACACTACAGTCAGTGAGCTGAAAAAGTGGGTGGAGTCCCTCGGAGTATAAGGCGGTACTGCTATGGCAGAAAAGAACGTACAGACCGCAGGCAGAGAGGCCCTCTGTGAGTTTGCTCCCGAATTTGATCATTACAACGATGATATTCTTTTCTATCGGTGAACCTAACCCATAAGGTGACTACTTCGTTGGGCAGGGAAGCGAGAGAGCTTCACACGGGCGATATTGTGAATATCCCTGCGAATGTCAAGCAACGGCACGGTGCCGCACCCGATTCGTGGTTCTCTCACCTTGCGGTAGAGATCGAGGGCGAGGAGGGCAGCACGGAATGGTGTGAAGCTGTTTCGGACGAGGAATATAATACTGATATCAGGGCGGTTACATAATCAGCAAGGACGAAATTATAGATTACCTCATTGAGTATTGTGATGACGAGCCGCCTTCTGAGGTCATAGTGTGCCAAAGCTCTTGATTTGATACCGGAATTGCTTAAAGTATGCGACATCTGCCACATTTATGATTATTCAGATGTGCCATTCCGCATATTCAAGAAGCGTAAAGATGTGTATTGCCATTGGAAAAATAGTTTCCGGAATAAGGAACAGATATCGAATTTGACTAAAATTAAACTATAATTCAAACGCTCAGGGAATATCCTGAGCGTTTGTTATTTTATCTTGGTCGCTAACTTGGTCGGTCGACCGACCGACATTTTCCATATCCTGCAATGTTGAATAAATAGCGCTGAATGAAAGGACTTATATCTATGATTGATGTGTTGTACAGCGCAGCAGCACAGCGTTTCTGTTCAGTAATTCAGTTTATCAGGCGTGTATCCGTTAAGCACCGTGAGCATATCCCTTGCGACTGCCTTTGCGCCGTCAAGGTCGTGGAGGAGATAATTCCCGCACTCCTTACGCTCGGAACCGGGGATCTTCCCGCTGAAATCAGCTGCAAAACGAAAGCTGTCCTGTACGAGCTTTATCGCCTGCTCGTATGTGACATTGTCCCTGAGGATAAGATAAAAGCCTGTCAGGCAGCCCATAGGTCCCACATATATAACGCTGTCCGAGTATTCGCTGTTTCGTGCGTAGGTAGCAAATAAATGCTCGAAGGTATGCAGTGCGCCGTTTGTGAGATAGTCGCCGCCGTTTGGCTTCTTCATGCGTATATCGTAGGTAACTGCATCGCCGTCGATACGGGAGATATACATTCCCTTTTCCAGCTTGTCGTGATCGACTGTAAAGCTTGCAATAGTCTTCATATAATCACTCCTTAGGCATTTTCTTTCTTATATCGTTAAGGCGCTCAAGCGCATTTTCAAGTGTCTCGTTCTTCTTTGCATAGTGGAATCTTATATAGCGGTTTTCGGGCTCTTTGAAGAAGCTCGAACCCGGAACGGCTCCTACTCCCACGTATTCAGCAAGCTTTTCGCAGAACACAAGGTCGCTGCTGTAGCCGAATTCGGAGATATCAAGAAGTATGTAGTAAGCTCCCTGAGGAACGGTATGCTGCAAGCCTATACGGTCAAGACCATTGAGGAATAGGCCGCGCTTCTCCGTATACTTGTCCTGTAACCACTTGTAGTAATCGTCGCCGAAGCGAAGTCCCGTAACAGCAGCCTCCTGCAATGGTGCAGCAGCTCCGACAGTAAGAAAATCGTGGACTTTTTTCACGGTGTCGATGATATTCGGCGGAGCGATAACATACCCCAGTCGCCAGCCTGTGATAGAGTAGGTCTTTGAAAGGGACGAGCATGATATAGTTCTCTCCCACATATCGGGAAGCGAAGCAAAATAAACGTGCTTTTGGGGAGCATAAACGATGTGCTCATAGACTTCGTCGGTGATAACGAAGGTATCGTACTTCTTTGCAAGGTCTGCTATTATCTGAAGTTCTTCAAGAGTGAACACCTTTCCGCAGGGGTTTGACGGATTACATAATATAAGTGCCTTAGGGTGCTGTTTGAAGGCAGCTTCAAGAACATTCGCATCGAAGCTGAACTCGGGCGGGATAAGCGGAACGTAAATAGGCTCAGCTCCCGAGAGTATGGTATCCGCGCCGTAATTCTCATAGAACGGCGAGAACACAATGACCTTGTCTCCCGGATTGGTAACGGACATCATCGCTGCCATCATAGCCTCCGTGCTTCCGCAGGTGACAACTATCTCCCCGTTGGGATCAATGCTTCTGCCCATGAGACGGGACTGCTTCTCCGCAAGCGCTTCACGGAAGTTCTGTGCACCCCATGTTATGGAGTACTGATGGAAGTCCTCACGGGTGACTTCCGCAAGGCGGTCGAGTATCTCTCTCGGCGGCTCGAAGTCGGGAAATCCCTGCGAGAGATTTACTGCGCCGTATTTATTTGAAATTCTCGTCATACGCCTTATGACGGAATCGGTAAAGGTGGCTGTTCGGTTTGAAAGCTGTGGCATAATTTCCTCCTTAAATAAAATGGGCGGATAACCGCCCATTCAAATTCATAATTAAGAATTCATAATTCATAATTGCGGGATCGCCTGCGGCGATGATATTTAATTATGCATTATGCATTATGAATTATGCATTGATATTATTATATCATCATTAAATGCTGTAGTCAATGTTTCTCTCGTCGATAACACGTCTTGACTTATGCTCTGAACGTGTATTAAGTCCGCCGTCGGGGTGTACCACTACTTTTGCGGGCTTAACGCCGATACGTGCCTTAAGTGCTGCGGAAACCTCTGCTGCTACTGTATCGTCATCCTTGTCAACGCCTGCTGCCTTCTCTATCTCGACAGCATATTTGCTTGTGAAGTCCTTCTCAAAGATACGGATGAGGTACTCACCTGTCAGGTCGCTCTGCTCGCGGATAACAGCTTCGATATCGCTGGGGAATACATTAACAGCGGAAACAATGAACATATCGTCTTTTCTGCCGAGTATATGTATCCTTCCGTGTGTGCGTCCGCATTTGCAGGGAGTGGTGTCGATGCGTCCGATGTCGCCTGTCTTGAATCTGATAAGTGGACGGGCGTGCTTGCGGAGAGTTGTGAATACGAGCTCGCCTGTCTGACCGGGTTCAAGGACCTCGCCTGTGTGTATATCAACTGTCTCAACGAGGATATGATTTTCTGCAATGTGGAGTCCGTCGTGGTATTCGCACTGTGCAGCGCAGGCGCCGAAAATATCTGACAGACCGTAGAAGTCAAATACCTCAGCTCCCCATATCTCCTCGATAGCATTTCTTGTAGCGTCGATAGAGCCGCCGAGCTCACCTGCAACGATTATCTTCTTGATATTGAAGTCCTTCTTCGGATCGTAGCCTGCCTTGATAGCCTTTTCGCCCAGCTGCCATGCGTAGGAAGGCGAAGTCCAGATAACTGTTGGCTGATAGGTCTTTAAGATGAAGAGAAGTCTCTCGCTGGGGAGAGTACCGCCCCAGATACATAAAGCTCCGAGGTTCTGAGCGCCGATTACGTCAGGTCCTCCGACATAGAGCGAGAAGTTGAGGGCGTGTACGTAACGGTCATTCGGTCTCATTCCTATCTGCCAGAACCAGCGGCTCTCAGTATCCTGAAATTCGTCGAAGTCTTTTTTGGTGAAAGGGCTCATTGTGGGAACGCCTGTTGAACCCGATGATGTGGAGATGAAAACTACGTCCTCTTCGGGAACTGCTGCCAGCTCACCGAGGAATGATCCAACGCCCTGAGTGTCGCGCTGTGTTTTCTTGTTGATGAACGGGAACTTCTCGATATCCTTAAGTGTCTTGATGTCCTCGGGCTTAACGCCTGCCTCATCAAATGAACGCTTGTAGTAGGGAGCGTGATCGTATGCGAACTTAACGATCTCCTTCAGATCTTCAAGCTGTCTCTTCTGAAGCTCCTCACGGGGAAGAGTCTCAAGCTCCTCATTCCAGAATTTGTTGTTGATATCTCTGCTCATTATATTTATCCTCCATATTCATATATTTCATATCTGTTTGGTATGTTTATATTATACAGCACCTTTCTGCATTTGTCCAATACCAATGGATTATCATTAGTTATAAGCTGATCTTATAACCGCATGACTTTTAGGAGTGAACGGGCTGATGTGGGCATCAGCCCCTACACTCTTATAGCTCGAAATTCTTGTTTATATATTCCCACTTCTTGTCGCGGGAAGCTGTTATCACCTGTATATCCTCATCTGTGAGGTGCCTGAAGCGGCCCTGCTTTTTCAGGTAGGAGGTCACGTCTGTGAACTCCTTCGGCTTATGATTGAGCCTGAACGTGCCGTTTTCGTATTCGGCAAGATACCACAGTCCGCAGTCAACTACTTCCTTTGCAATGTCAACTGTGGCGTCTGGAGCAACTCCCCAGCCTGTGGGACACGGCGCGATAACATGGATATACTTTGTGCCCTGTATCTGTGAAGCCTTCTGCACCTTCTGTATGAAGTCATAGATATAGCCCACGCTTGCAGTTGCAGCATAGGGGATATCATGTGCCGCAGCTATCTCGAACATATTCTTCTTGGGACGGATATTTCCGTGGATATTCGCTCCTGCGGGAGTGGTCGTTGTCTTGGCGCCGAAGGGTGTGAGACCGCTTTTCTGTATGCCCGTGTTCATGTAGGCTTCGTTGTCGTAGCAGATATAGATGATGTTGTCGTTGCGGTCGATAGCTCCCGAAAGAGCCTGTATACCGATGTCAGCGGTACCTCCGTCACCTGCAAAGCCAACTGCCGTGAAGTCCTTGTATCCTCTTGCGCGGAGACCTGCTTCAACTCCCGTAAGCATGGAAGCTGTGCCCGCAAAGGTGGAGATAATGGAATTGTTGGAGAAGCACAGCTGCGGAAAGTTGAAGCCTACCGCAGACATACAGCCTGCGGGAAGCACCGATACTGCCTTGGGTCCGAGGACCTTAAGTGCAGCTCTTACAGCAAGGCTTCCGCCGCAGCCTGCACAGGCTTTGTGTCCGTAGAAAAATTCCTCACGTGATATGCTTTCTGCAACCTTATTTGCCATTGCCTCCGCCTCCTATTCCGATAAAATTGACACTTTCCGTGCCCTTTGCGATACTTGTGTATATATTTTCAATGTCGCCTGCGGAGATATTCTTTCCTCCGAGACCGCCGATAAAATTGCAGCCCTTTACGTCAATCCCTGCCTTTTTCAGCGCGGAGTTGACGTTCGTGAAAACTGTGCCCTCGTTACCGAAGCTGATATCCTTTTCGAGAACTGCATATGCCTTTGCATTTCGCAATACATCGGCAATTTCTTCATTCGGGAAGGGCCTCATATAACGTATGCGGACAACTCCTGCCTTTACGCCCTGCTCGCGGAGCTTATCCGCAGTTTCACGGCACAGACCTGCGATGCTTCCGAGAGTAACTATGATATATTCAGCATCATCTGTGAGGTAATTCTCGGTCAGACCTGTGTAGTGCCTGCCGAATATCCTCGCAAAATCAGCCTCGACTTCCTTCACGACCTCTGCCGCCGCAAGCAGTCCCTTGTGCTCCTTGTACTTGAAGATGAAGTTTGTGTCGGGACCTGCCGAAAATGCCATATTCTTGGGGGTCTCGAAGTCTATGCGGTTGTCGGTCTCATAGGGCGGGAGGAAGCTGTCTGCCTGCTCGTGAGTGGGGATATCCACTGTTTCGTATGTATGCGTGAGCACAAATCCGTCAAGATTTGCCATATATGGCGTCTGTACCCGCTTATCCTCGGCAATTTTATAGCTCATAAGCGCAAGGTCGAGAGCCTCCTGAGCATTCTCTGCGTAGGACTGTATCCAGCCGCTGTCAAGCTGTGAAAGGCTGTCACGCTGATCGCCGTAAATGTTCCACGGGAGAGCTGTTGAACGGTCGGCATTCATCATAACAATGGGGAAGCGTCCGCCTGCCGCGTAATAGAGACATTCCGCCATGTAGAGAAGTCCCTGTGAGGAGGTCGCCGTGAAGGCTCTCGCACCTGCCGCACTTGCTCCTATAGCACATGAAAGCGCAGAATGTTCGGACTCAACATGAACGTACTCGGCGCTGAGACTGCCATCCTCAACCATTTCCGAAAGCCGCTCCACAACTATGGTCTGCGGAGTTATGGGATATGCGGATATGACCTGCGGACGTGCAAGGCGAATGCCCTCGGCAAATGCCTCGTTGCCTGATAAGAATTTTCTGCTCATTTGCGCTCCGCCTCCATTTCTATTGCACCAATTTTGCATATTTTCGCACATATGCCGCAGCCCTTGCAGAAATCGTAATCAATGACAGCTTTGCCGTCATTAATGGATATAACTCCATCGGGGCAGTAGAGATAACACTGCTCGCAGCCCACGCACTTTGCTGTATCGATAACAGGTCTTATGCTTCTCCAGCCGCTGTTGACAGTGGTGAGGTAGCCTGCCTCAAAGGACGTATTCTCGGGGACTTCGTCAAAAGTGAAGCCCGTCTTTTCTCTGACGTAGGGTCTCATTCCGCCACCTCCTGCACAGCCTTAAGAAGAGCGCTTATGTTGCGCTCATGTATTTTCGCGGGCATATAGCCCTTTATAGCTTCAACAGCCTCATCTGCCGCAACTACTCCCGAAAGTCCCGCGAGAAGTCCGAACATTACGGTGTTTGCGGTAGGGAGCCTGAAGTCGGCTGCGATCTTATCGGCATCAAAGGTGAGAGCGCCGTCAATGTTATTTTTTGAGTTTACTATAATAGTCCCTGTGGACTTCAGAAGTCCCTGAAGCTGAGGAATGTAAAGCGTATCGTCAAGTATTACGATATAGTCTGCCTTTTCGGTCTGGCTTCTGTCCACAACAGGCTTTGTATCAAGCTTTGTGAATGCCCTCACAGGTGCGCCGCGTCTCTCGGGACCGAATGAGGGGAATGCAAGTGCGTATTTGTTGTCGTCATCTATAGTATATGCCGCTCCGAGAAGCTTTGCAGCAGTGAATGCACCCTGTCCGCCGCGTCCGAGCCATATTATTTCATGCATAGAAGTTCTCCTATCATTTTAGTATGTTTTGATTATACACCTATCCGCATATTCTGTCCAATACATGGCTTTTATGCGGAGCTATAGCCTCAGTCTATATGAAGATAGGTTTTTATCTCGCGGATATATATTTCCGCCATTTTGCTGAGGATAACATTTTTCAGCGTGATATAGCCTATTTCCATTACCTCCTCGGACTCGTCCTCAAATGGCACGGCTATGTAGTCAGAGCCGTTGAGCTCCTCACAGATAATACCCGAGCAAAGAGTATAGCCGTTAAGACCTATCATCAGATTAAGCATGGTCGCACGGTCGTTGGCTTTGATAGTACGCTGATAGTCGGCTGTACTGAGCAGCTCCTCTGCGAGATAGAAGGTGCTGTTGTCGCCCTGCTCGAATGAAAGGCAGGGATAGTCCGCAAGCTGCTCAAAGGTTATTTTTTTCTCCTTTGCAAGTGGGTGACCTTTCCAGAGATAGACGAACGGGCTGCATTTCGTAAGGGTATGGAATTCAAGACCGTTTGAATGGAGCAGCTTCGTTATGGACTTGCGGTTGAAATCATTGAGATAGATTATGCCTATCTCGCTCCTCAGATTTGCAACGTCGCTGATTACCTCCGCGGTCTTGGTCTCGCGGACAGCAAACTCGTACTCCGCAGTGTCGAACTCCTTGACCATTTCCACAAAAGCCTTTACAGCAAAGGAATAGTGCTGAGTCGATACTCCGAACTTTTTCTTGACATTGCCCCTGCCGCTGTATTTTTCCGAGAGCACGTCGAACTGTCCCACGACCTGACGGGCGTACTGAACGAACTCCACACCGTCATTGGTAAGGGTAACTCCTCTGCCGCTTCGGTTGAATATCTTTATTCCGATCTCCTTTTCAAGCTCCTGCACCGATGAGGTCAGTGACGGCTGTGAAACGTAAAGCTGTTCCGCAGCCTTGTTCATTGAGCCTGTTGAGGATATTGCAAGTATGTATTTAAGCTGCTGTAAAGTCATTGTGTACCTCCGTTTTATTCTCATTTGAGGACTTTCGGGCGGATAATATCCGCCCCTACTATGTTGATTCGTACCGTTCCGAAGATGTGGGCTCGCGGAGAAAGACTTGCCGTCCATACAGGTAAGCAAGCTTGCGAGCGTCCGCGTGAACCGCCCGCGGGGGCTCCCCGCTAATCAAAGAGCCCTGTGCTGAAATAGCGGTCGCCGCGGTCGGGGAAAACAGTGACGATATTGCCCTTTGCGCCGCTTTTTACAAGTTTAAGCACCGCTGCCATGGCTGCTCCCGAGGACGAGCCTGCGATAATTCCCTCGGTCCTTGTGAGAAGTCTTGAAGTTTCAAACGCTTCCTCATCGTTTACCTTGATAACATCGTCCACAAGGGACATATCCATGGTATCTGCTATGAAGTCGTTGCCTATGCCCTCTATGTTGTAATCAGCGTGTTCACCGCCGCCCATTGTTGAGCCCACAGGATCTGCAAGAATTCCCTTTGCATTGGGTACGCGCTCCTTGATATAGCGGAGTATTCCCGTGTAAGTGCCGCCGCTGCCCGCACCTGCCGCAACATAGTCGATATGACCGTCGAGAGCTTCGTATATCTCACGTCCTGTAGTCTCATAGTGTGCGAGCGGATTGCTCTGATTTTTGAACTGCTCCAGCGATATGGAATCGGGTATCTGCGCCTTTATTTCCTCTGCCTTTGCGACTGCTCCCAGCATACCCAGCTCACGGGGAGTATTCACTACCTCAGCGCCGAGAGCACGGAGCAGAGCCTGCTTTTCAGCCGAAAACTTCGTGGGGACTACAAATATTATTTTGTAGCCGCGGTTAAGTGCCGCAAATGCTATTCCAAGCCCTGTATTGCCTGCGGTAGCTTCGACGATGGTGCTGCCCTTTTTCAGCAGTCCCTTTTTCTCGGCGTCGTTTATCATGTACAGACCTGTGCGGTCCTTGACGCTGCCCGAGGGATTGTAAAGCTCAAGCTTTGCGAAAACATTCACGCCCTCGTCCTGTACTATATTTCCGAGTCTCACAAGGGGAGTATTGCCGATGAGGGACTGCATTGAATCAAAGTATCTCATATCTATTATCTCACTTTCTCTCGGATTTTGCAATAGCCTGTTCGATATCCGCGATAATATCCTCAACATTCTCGATACCTACCGAAAGACGGATAAGTCCGTCAGTGATACCTACTTTTTTGCGGATATCGGCAGGAATGGAAGCGTGTGTCATCGTTGCAGGGTGGCATACGAGGGACTCCACGCCGCCGAGGCTCTCAGCCAGCGAAACAAGCTCAAGGCTCTCGAAGAAAGTGTTTATATCGTAGTTTTCGTGAAGCTCGAAGGATATCATTGCACCGCCGTTTTTAGCCTGCTTTTGGTTTGTCTCATAGCCTTTGTCGCTTTTAAGTCCCGGGTAGTATATGTTCTTTACAGCCTTGTGTTTCGAGAAGAAGTTTGCTACTGCCTTTGCATTCTCAACGTGTCTGTCCATGCGTACCGCAAGAGTTTTTATGCCGCGGATAAGCAGGAATGAGTCAAAGGGTCCGAGGACTCCGCCTGTGGAATTTTGTATGAAAGCTATCTTCTCCGCAAGCTCCTTGGAATTAACGACTGCAAGACCCGAAACCACGTCACTGTGACCGCCGAGGTACTTCGTTGCGCTGTGTACGACGATATCCGCGCCCAGTTCAAGGGGCTTCTGCAAATAAGGCGTCATGAAAGTATTGTCTACGATAACGAGAAGTCCGTGTCTGTGGGATACCTCTGCTACAGCCTTTATGTTCGTAACTGTCATAAGCGGATTTGCAGGGCTCTCAATGATGACAGCCTTTACATCGGCGGTTATCTGACTTTCGTAAACGTCGGGGTGCTCCGTATCGGCAATGGTATAGGTAAAGCCGAAGTGGTCAAATACCTTGCTCAGCAGACGGAATGTCCCGCCGTAGACGTTGCTCGAGATAAGAATTCTGTCGCCGCTGTGGAGCAGACTGAGAACTGCTGTGAGAGCTGCCATTCCCGAACCGAAAGCAAATCCCGCATAGCCGCCTTCGAGGTCTCTGATGAGAGCTTCAAGAGCTTCACGGGTGGGATTGCCCGTGCGCGAATACTCATAGCCGCGCATTTTTCCGAGACCGTCCTGCTTGTAGGTTGAGGTCTGATATATCGGCACATTTACTGCGCCTGTACGTTCGTCAATGGAGATGCCTCCGTGGATAAGTGCTGTTTCTGTATTTTTATAGTTACTCATAATAATTTCTCCTTTAATGATTTGGGACGTCGAGTGACTCCCTGCTGTGCAGGGAGATGTCAGCAAAGCTGACAGAGGGTACGTGCAGCCGTTAGCCGCGCCGTCCCCTGCAAATTCCCTTTGTAGGGGCGGGTTCCGCTCGCCCGTGAATATATCAATTTTATGCGGGCGCAGGTCAAGCGCCCCTACACGCCGTAAATGTCAGCGATATCATAATTACGCATTACGAATTATGCATTACGAATTATTCATAGTCATAGCCTGCGGTATATGTCGCCGATATCAGGCTCACGTTCTCAAATGCTTTTAAGTCGTCCTGCCGTCCGTCGAAATACTCCCTCTGTACTTTTTCAGGCGGCATATAAGCGTCTATCTGAAAGCCGAGGGAGTACAATGCACGGGAAACCTCATTGTAATCGTAGCCGCCCCGCATTACCTCTCCGAGGGCTTCCGTCATCTTTTCGAGCCTTTCGACTCTGCGGGGGAAAGCTCCCGTCTTTATGGGATAATCGAACACAAGTCCGCTCCCGAGAGCCGAGAGCTCAGCCATTTGCCCGAGCGTATCCGTGAACACATCAAGTGTCAGGTAATAGGTAACTCCCAGTATGCTGAAAAATGTCTTTTTTGCAGGATCAAAGCCTGCTTCGAGGAGCTTGTCACACATTCGCTCCTTCTCGAAATCAACGGGAACAAAGTGTACGTTGGAACGGATATTCCATTCGAGCTCCCTTATCTTTTCAAGCTTGTAGCGCTGAGTGTCGGGGTGGTCGATCTCAAATATCTCTATATCGTCATTGTCGTTGCGGAATGAAAATGTATCCGAACCCGCGCCGCAGATGACGTACTGTACATTTCCGTTTTCCCTTGCGAAGTCCGCAAGTCTGCTCTCGCTGAAGTGTATCCTAGACAGCGGTATGGGAGCAAAATACTCAGTGATTATCTGCTCCGTGTCCTCACGTGAGAACTTCTGCGAGCCGTCAAGCCCGCTGCTGATGAGCTCATATATGCTGTCATATTCCTCCTTGCCAAGCATATCGTAGGCAAGGTAATCGTCGTATATCTTCTGCCGTGAACGGTTGGAGTGCCAAGCCCTCACAAACGCACATATCTTAGCTGTAACGCTTTCTCTTTCATTGACCATAAAAACCTCCGGAATATAAAAAAGCGCGGAATGCATAACGCACTCCACGCATAACAGCTTACGCCGTACTTACTCAATGACATCAAAAAAAGCGCAACATCGCTGAGCATAAGTAAGCGGAATGCGTGGGTACATCATATTACACATACAACAACACATCATGTAAGTTCTCATGTTCAGCCATCCTTTCTATCAATTCATTGTATTCCTATCGGAACTATATGTATTGTAACATATAACTGCGGCAATGTCAATAGGCTCAGGCTATATTCGGCGATAGTTATAGAATTGTCCTATTATTCTTATAGTCTTTGTAGATTTTGCAAGAGTGCACCCAATAAACATGCTCCCTTGCTTCCTTGCACTCTTGAACGATTTAAATCACTAAAGTACATTGCATAGAATATATAGCAAGAGTGCAAGAGAGCAAGAGTGCAAGAGAGCAAGAGGGCAAGGGAGCAAGAGTGCAAGAGTGCAAGAGTGCAGGAGGGAAGAAAGTGAGAAATAGTACTGCAAATAAAAAAGCCAAAGAACAAAAAAGTCCTTTGGCATATTTTAATGTTTCCAGCGAAGCAGTCGGTTCTGGAGCTTGTTGAACAGGAATGTCACAGCAATTACCACAAAACCGATAACGAGAAGTCCTGTTATTGTACGTGTGTAGTCTCCGAAGTCGGAGTAGTATTTTACGTAGTAGCCCATTCCGTCCCTTGCGCCTATCATCTCCGCAGATGTGAGAAGTATGAAGGATACGCTCAGTCCCTGATTGCAGCCGAGGAATATCTGCTGCAAGGAAGCAGGAAGAATGACCCTGAACAGCATTTCGGGCTTGCTTACATTGAGCACCTTTGCCGAGTCGATTATCTTCTTGTCAACTCCCAGTACACCGCTCATTGTGCCTGCAAATACAGGCCAGAATGTTGCAAGGAAGATAACGAATACGGATACCGACTTGAATGTGGGGAGAAGTGCTATTCCGTAGGGAATGTAGACTATAGGCGGTATTGAGCTGAAAAACTTTGTGATGTATGTGGCAGCTCCGCCCACTCTTGCGCTCCAGCCGATGAAAAGTCCGAGAGGTATCGCAACGGCAGCCGCAAGCAGGAAGCCCTTAACAGTTGTTCCGAGAGAGCTTGCTATATTTGTTAAAATAGCCGACTTGTCCTCAGTGAACTGGTGTATCACCTTACCGGGTGCAGGGAAAAGAAGATCGTTGAGGATATTGTATTTCGCCGTAGCCAGTGACCATACTCCTAAAAGCACGAACACAAATCCGGTGATATCGAGGAGAAGTGAAAGGCTTTCCTCTTTTTTGATGAATGAGGAAGCTGCAAGAACGATGATCTCAAGTCCCGCTGCAAAGGCTATGAGAGAGCCTGTGAATACTTCCTTTGCTGACCTGTCGGGGAGCAGCTGTATGAGCAGAAGTGCTGTGAACAGCAGATGTGTGATACGGAAATAGCGCTTTTTCAGCGTCATAGCACCACCTCATCTCCGCCGATACGCTCGGCAATGTCATTGTAAAGAAGCGAGAGCAGTCTGTTGCGGAATTTACCGTATTCGTCCGTCTTTACCAAGTCCTCGCGTCTGCGGGGACGCTCAAAGGGCACGTTCACAACTTCGTTCACAGTACCCGGGTGAGCTGTGAGAACTACTATCTTGTCTGAAAGAAGTATAGCCTCGTCAATATCGTGGGTAACGAATACAACAGTCTTGCGGGGCTCAGAGCCGTCGCCCTCCCAGAGCCTCAGAAGAAGCTCCTGTAAGATCACGCGGTTCTTGGCGTCGATAGCGCTGAAGGGCTCGTCCATGAGAAGAATCTCCGTATCCATTGCAAGAGCTCTTGCAATAGCTGCTCTCTGCTGCATACCGCCCGAAAGCTGTGAGGGGAACTTGTTCCCGAAGCCTGTAAGTCCGACCTTTGTGAGAAATTCGTCAGCTATCTTAGCACGTTCGCTGCGCTTGATATCGTGACGGGACTGCTTTATGCCGAACTCAATGTTTTTTCTTGTGGTCATCCACGGAAACAGTGAATAATGCTGGAAAACTACTCCGCGCTCTGTACCTGTGCCGTGAAGCTCCTTGCCGTTTATCTGTACAGAGCCTCCCGCAGGGGCATAAAGCCCCTCCAGAACGCTGAGCAGAGTTGATTTACCGCAGCCGCTTGCACCGATAACGCTTACGAACTCGCCGTCAGCAACGCCGAAGGAAACGTCATGGAGTGCGTTGAAGCTGCGCTTGTTTTCTGTGTAATTTACGGTAAGGTCTTTTATCTCTATCTTATTCGTAGTCATTGAAATGCTCCTCTAACGATTTGTAAATATCATCGGAGTTCTCAGCTAAGATGCTTTCAAGAGCCTTTTTGTATATGTCTGTGTTGTAGTAGGGCTCGATGTCGTAATCATTTGTATATCCAAGCTCTATAATAGTATCTTTAAGAGTGAGCGTACCCTGCTTGTCAGGGTCCGGGCTCGATACGCTGTATCCGCCGTAAACCTCTGTGTTTATGAACTCCTCGTCGATGTCAATGTACTTCTTTACGTCCTTGATGGTCTTATCGTGATCGGACTGAGTGAAGTGATATGCCTTGATGAAAGCTCTCTCAACAGCTGTAAATGTATTGGGATTGTCATTGAGAGCCGATGTCTTTGCGACCTGACGGCAGCAAGGCTGATTTTCAAGTGCCTTTTCGTGAGCGCAGTAGTAAACTACCTTGTAGCCCTGTGACTTTGCAAGTGAAGCGTAGGGTGAATAAACCGAAGCAGCGTCTATAGAGCTGTTGAGAAGTGCTGCATAAGCGTCCTTCTGACTGTCAAAGTAAACGATATTTACCTTGTCATCGCCCTCGCCTATCTCTATATGTGCATTTTTCAGAAGTATCTGAAGTTCCGCGTCCTGAACGCTGTTCTTTACAGAAGCGACATTTCTGCCCTTGAGTATCTCAACGCCAAGCTCGTCCTTGTCTGCGAACTCCGACTTGATAACATAGCCGTGACCGTTTGTCATTGCTCCGCCGAAAATGGAAACATCGTGTCCCTGGCTCTGGAATGTGAGTGTAGGTACTGAACCGATGAACGCAACGTCAAGCTTGTCGGACTCAAGTCCGTTCACAAGCTCTGCCGCACTGGAGAACTGAGTGAGAGTAACTTTAAGTCCCTCTTCCTTGAAGTAGCCCTCCTCCTGTGCGACGAATGCAAGGAGATGTGCTGTGGAGTTGAGGTAACCGATGTTGATATCTGTTTTCTCGGGAGCTCCGAGTACAGCTTCCGCACTGTCGCCGCAGCAGTCAGCGACTTCATCCTTGCAGCAGTCCTTATCCTTGTCCTTGCAGCAGTCTTTTTCCTCAGCCTCAGCGTCACCCGAAGCATTGTATGTTGCCTCATTTGTTGAGGAAGCACTATCCTTTGAGTTATCCGAAGAGCTGTTGAAAGCTCCGCAGCCTGTGAGCAGCGATAAAGCTGCAATTATAGAAACAAATTTTATTTTATTATTCATATTTATCACCTTTCATATTCAAAAAACTTATCATTCATTCGGACTTATCGGATGCAACATCGCATTCGCTCTGAGTTGGTGATGTGTCTGTAATTTTTCATGTTTTTTCACTCCTTGTTTTTCTCTGTGAACTAATCATACCATATCCATAGGTATTTGTCCAATACTCAAACTCTATGATTGATTATAGGAACAGGCTATTACCTGAGACGATAAGCGAAAAGGTGAAGCACAGACAAGTCCGCTTCAACAACAGATACGGCATCGCACTTGCCGCCGCCCTTTACACTGCAAAGGATATTGACAAGTCTGAAAAATATCCTGCAATCGTCGTGGGCGCACCCTACGGCGGAGTATAGGAGCAGGGGACTTGTGTTTATGCCAATGAACTCGCACAAAGGGGCTTTGTAGTTCTGTATAATCACTACAGGGCGTTCATTCGTCCGTTCCGGTTTATAAATCAAAAAAGTACGGTACCACTGAAAAACAGGAGAGAAAAGTGTATTTCTGTGTAAAATAGTATTGATGTAATAAATAAAAAGAGTTTATACATCAAAAGTATAAGCTCTTTTCATACTATTTATTCCCTGTTTTTAAGTACCTCAGCAGGTGATATTTTCTTTATTTTCCCTATGAGGAGCTTGTTTATAACTGCATATATAAGTATCACCGCACAATAAATAAGTACATACAAATACCACGGAAATGCAAGCTTCATAGAACACGCAACATTCGGGATAAAGCTCGGGAATATCATATCCATAGCCTTTTTTGCGAGCGGTACAGCTATTGCCGCTCCCACTGCAACTACAAATAAGATACAGCGACCTTATCTCCTTCGGGCGATAGCCGAAAATCTTGATAAGAGATATTCCCATAGCCGATCTGTCTATCATAACTCCCAGCATAAGATACATGACTACGCAGAATATAACAGTACCTGCAATTACGAGCGTTGATACAAGCTGCTTATTGCCAATATGGAGTTTGTGTACGGCAGATAAACTGAGGGAGGAATGGAAATGGACAAGCGTAACAGGAAAAAGAAAACCGTAAGCGATACCGTTTGCGAGATACACAAATTCAGCGGCTATGCCGTTCTGAGCAACTGCTTCGTGCGGTCTGCTAATATCGGCTGTCCGGCTATCGGTCTGCTCGGCAGAGTTATGGACTTGCCTCCGACATGGAACTTCTCTAAGGCATGGCTTATTGCACTGTGTCCTGACGGTGAGACAGCGATCGACAGCGCTCTGAACGACCTGAAAGAATGGGGCTACCTTTAGATTGAGGTCAAGATGCCGAATGAGAACCCGACAGGCAGGATTCAGACAGTCTACAAGTTCTATGAGTATTCAGCGAAGGATACATCTATCCCTCAGTACGACTATGAGCTTGAAACCTTTACGGTGGATAACGCTGTGCTGAACCGTGTCAAAAAGGTCGGCAACTTCACCATGATCAGCAGTAAGCTCCTGCGGAACAAGGAAATCCCCAATAAGCTCCTCGGCTTTCTTCTCAAAGTGCTTTCTCTGCCTGACTACTGGAATTTCTCCATGTCAGGACTGAAAGCTATCTGCAAAGAGGGCAAAACTGCTGTGCATAACGCTGTGAATAAACTCATTGATATGGGCTAACTTGTACGCACCCAGCTTCGCTCCAATGAGAGCGTTCATAACTGCTTTGAGTATGTGTACAGCTTTTTCGATGTTCCCGTCAGCAAGGAAGAAGCGGACGAGCTTGAAGCTGAAACCAGACGGAAGGCGATCACGATCCGTGAGGACGGCAAAGCGAAAGCTGCTGTTTCTTCTACGGACGAAAAACAGGGGGTGGAAAACCCGTATCTGGACATTCCGCCTGCTGAAACTCCGCTGTCTGAAAATCAGGGACAATATAATACTTACAATTCAATAAAAAGAAATTCATTACTGTGTGATAAATCCTCTATCATTTCTGCGGCGAAAAGCCAACTTTCAACATTTCGTGTGTTGAAAAATTCTCTGAAAGAGTGACTGACGGATATAACGCAGAAGCAGTTGAATATTACACGGAAGTTATCAGAGATTAGCAAGCGTAAATGTGCTTGGCTGCTCAATAACGGGATAATACCCTGCACCGACAGTTGCCAGAAAACTCGCCGCTACGCTGTGAAGCTCGATGATGTAATAGCATATATAATCGACCTGACCACGAATCCTCAAAATCATAATTATCCGATAGGAGCATTTACTTCAAAACCTACGCAATTATTGATAATGCCGCAGAAACTGCCAGAAGTCTTCCGTGAACTGCTTATCGACGAATGGTTCGACGTACCTGACGTTCTGACCATATCTGATGTTGCAGACATAACAGGTTATACTCCGAATGCCGTAGACCGCTGGATCGTGAAAGGCATCCTCCGCTCGGTTATAGTTCAGACAGGTATCATTACCTGCCGTGATTGGCTCATCGACTTCTACTGCAGTGACGGATATAACATAGTTAAGAAGGTCGATAAGCATAGGAAATTGCTCAGGAAACTATTGATTTAATAGCCATTCTGTGATATAATATTAAAAACATCACTGCACAAAGGAGGAGATTCTATGTCTAAAATAATCAATATCAACGGTATGGCTGTAAAGGTCATAGATAATACCGAAAAACAAGAAACGCTTTCTCAGGAAGATAAAGACATGGATATCAGAGCAAAGGAAGCTGTAAAAGCTGCACTTGAGAAAGCCAAAGTA
This sequence comes from uncultured Ruminococcus sp., assembly GCF_946415235.1. Taxonomy (GTDB): domain Bacteria; phylum Bacillota; class Clostridia; order Oscillospirales; family Ruminococcaceae; genus Ruminococcus. The sequence goes on from NZ_CAMKRR010000017.1 coordinate 39,435, forward strand.
TGCAAGAAGCCAATTGCTCGCTATGACATAGAAACCAAGAGAGCATATATTGAGGACGCGGAAGGCAATAGAAGATATGTTGAATAAAAAGCCCATGATACTTGTATTCGCCGGTCCAAACGGCTCAGGCAAGAGTACGATCACACAGTATTTCGATAAAGTCGGAACATACACTAATGCCGATGAAATTGTAGCCGCTACAGGTATGAGTAATGAAGAAGCTGCCGTCTTTGCTGATAAGAAAAGATATGAAGCAATCGAAGCTAAGGAAGATTTCACCTTTGAAACTGTATTATCATCACACTACAAACTGGATATTCTCAGAAAAGCTAAAGAAAGCGGCTATTTTATAAAGTGCATATTCGTATTGACAAATGATCCGATGATAAATGTCTCCCGAGTTGAAACAAGAGTGGCCTCGGGCGGTCACAATGTTGATAAGGACAAAATAATCTCAAGGTATTATAAGTCGTTAGCCAATATCAAGCAGATTATCGAGCTCTGTGATATACTTCATGTTTACGATAACACTTCTGAACCTGTGCGAATCATCAGAAAGCACAAGGCTGATTTTTCAATATTTCCTAATGACCAATGGCCTGTTGAAAGAATAGTCAATTTAATAAGCTAATAAATATACATAACGCTCAGGAATTATCCTGAGCGTTTGTTATATCATCTTGGTCGGTATCTTGGTCGCTAACTTGGTCGGTCGAGCGACTAACATTTTCCATCTATTTACTTATATCAGCAATCAGGACGACTCTCCTGTCCGTAACGGTGAACGGCGTTTTATATTCAGCCACATGACCATCCCTGAAAATAAGCTATGTGCGTATTATACCATAGAATAGATAAATAATCAAGTTTACATGTGAGGAAATGGTTATTGTTCCTTTAAACCTCATGTGCTTCTATTCTTTCTGCACGAATGGCTTTATCATCATAATCATTTTTTAGAACGCCCGTAAGCGAATCGGTGAGAAAAGAAACGCTTGATTTATGAGAAACAAGCCTTGCAGCTTCATTTTCGTTATTGAGAATAACGCTCTTATCATGCATCAATTGCTCGCCGCTGTGCAGGGCTATGAGCTGTTCACCCATTATTTCTTTCATCAGCTCAAAGGCAGGGATACCTGTGCAGTGACCGCTGTAAAAGACGGTATCGAGCTGAGAAAGCTCCTGTGCTGTCTGAACGATGACAGACTTTTCTTCCTCAGTATGTTCGCCGTCCTTTTTCATCATGTGGAATCCTGTGATAACATAATCCGGATATCCTGCAAACAGTTCCTTGTATCGGTCAAGGATATTGAGAATACCGTTATGGGAACAGCCGGACAGAAGCCAGCGTTTGCCATTTTGAGTGATAACAAGACATTGCTCGTGGCAGAAATCGTCCTCGGTTTTTACACCGTCTTTCAGACAGGACAGCTTTCTGTTTCCCTGCGGATAGCACCGCCTGCCTGTGATACCGCTGAACAGGAACAGCTCGTCGTCAATCTTCATATCGCCTTCTATCAGCCGCACATTCGGCAGTTCAAGTATAGCCTTATCGATACCGATGTAGCGTTCGCCGTTGTAGTGAGGCTCGGCAGCTTTCCTCTGCATGATTATCTGAGCGGTGTGGTTTATTTGCGAGAACGGCAGGATACCACCGGAATGGTCGTAGTGACCGTGACAGAGTATCACTGTATCCACTGCGGACAGGTCTATCCCAAGAACTTCCGCATTCTTTACAACTGCGTTGGTCTGTCCAGTATCAAGCAGCAGCTTGTGCTTCTCAGTCTCGATATAAAGCGAAAGCCCATGCTCGGCTATACAGCCTTCAAGTCCGCAGGTGTTCTCAACAAGTGTGATTATCTTCATCAGTGCTTACCGCAGCCGTGGTCTCCACAGGAATGTCCCTCGCCGTGCTCGTGGTGGTGGTCACAGGTAGGATTCTCATTCTGAACAAGCGTCTGTGATAGGAAAGCTGCTACGGCTTCATCGGCACTGCCCATATTTCCTCCGTAGAGTGCGATGCCAGCCTCCTGCATAGCCATCTGTGCGCCTCCGCCGATACCTCCGCAGATCAGAACGTCAGCCTGTGCGTTTTTCAGAAATCCTGCAAGAGCACCGTGTCCTGCACCCATTGTTCCAACTACCTGCTCGTTGATTATCTTTCCGTCAGCAACGTCATAGAGCTTGAACTGCTCTGTCCTGCCGAAGTGCTGAAAGATCTGTCCGTTTTCATAGGTTACTGCGATTCTCATAATTGTGCTTCCTTTCTGAGGTATCTCCTCTGAGATCGTGTTGTCAAGAGTATAATTTCCGCCCGAAATGACGATGCGTCTGCCCTCGATCAAAGCCTGAGCGAGTTTTTTTCTTGCGGAGTCATAGATCGCCGTGACAGTAGTCCTTGCCACGTTCATCTCCTGAGCGCATTGCTCCTGCGTCTTTGACTGATAATCTATAAGTCTTATCGTTTCAAACTCGTCAAGGGACATAATGACTTTATCATTGGCTGTATCCTGATCGGGCGCAAAGCTCCAGTAATCGGGATAACAGCAGATACGGCGCGACTTTTGTGGTCTTGGCATATCAGCATCTCCTTTCTGACTTATGTCGATTATAGCGTATTTATTGACTTATGTCAAGTATATTCTTGTCGTTTTAAGATATTGACGGATTTTGCTTCATTTGGTATAATTTTTCTGTAGGAGTGATACCATGAATAAGAATCTTGATCTGTTCCTGACCTTTATGAAGATCGGGGCGTTTACATTTGGCGGCGGTTATGCAATGATCCCGCTGATACAGCGTGAGGTCTGTGACAATAAAAAATGGCTGAATGAGGACGATATACTTGAAGTTGTTGCAATAGCGGAATCAACACCGGGTCCGGTTGCAATCAATGCTGCTACCTTTGTAGGCAGCCGTACCGCCGGAACGCTCGGTGCTGTCTGCGCAACGCTCGGCGTTGTCCTGCCGTCGTTTCTGATAATATCCGTGATCTCCTCTGTTCTGAAAGCATTTCAGGAGTCAAAAGCTGTGCAGTATGCCTTTATGGGTATCCGTGCAGGTGTTCTTGCATTGATACTCAAAGCGGTATATACCATGTTCATGGCGACTAAAAAACACGCTGTTTCCTATGTTATCATGGCAGCGGCATTGGTGCTGACTGCTTTTCTGAAAATAGATGCCGTATTTGTCATCATCGGATGCGGATTGTTCGGTCTGCTGTGGTCAATCCTGAACAGAAAGGAGCAGAGCGATGATATGGATTGAGCTGTTTTTGACCTTCCTGAAGATCGGTGCGTTTACGTTCGGCGGCGGATATGCAATGCTTCCTCTGATACAGAGCGAAGTCGAGCGTCACGGCTGGCTTACGCAGGCGGAGGTCGTGGATTTCATTGCTGTAAGTGAAAGCACACCCGGACCTCTTGCAGTCAATATGGCGACCTTTGTAGGTATCAGAACAGGCGGTATTTTAGGGGCGATAATAGCTACCCTCGGTATAGTTTTGCCGTCCTTTATCATCATACTTATCATCGCAAAGTGCTTTGAAAAGTACAAGAAAAGCAAAGCGGTGGGCGGTATCATGTCAGGCTTGAAACCTGCTGTTGTCGGAATGATAGGTGCAGCCTTTATATCTGTTGCGAGGACGGTATTCTTCCCAGCAGGTTTGAGTGTATCTGTTTTTTCTTCTGCGAGCTTATGGGTATTTCTCGGATTATTCGCTGTTACTACCGTGCTTGCGTTCAAAAAGGTACACCCGATCAAGATCATTCTGCTGTCTGCGGTAATAGGTGTAGGTGCAGGGTACGGATTGGGATTATAATAGAATTCAGAAAAACATATTGACATTTTTCTATGCGTATGATATAATATAGAAAATTTTCAATGTGAGGTGAGAACGTGGAGTTATCAAACAAGCAGATCACGGTAATATTCAAAGCCCTGTGTGATGAAAACAGAGTTCAGATATTCAGAATTCTGCAAA
>NZ_CAMKRR010000018.1 GCF_946415235.1 uncultured Ruminococcus sp.
AGTAGTCTTTCCTGCACCGTTCCTGCCTACCATACCGTAAATAGCGCCTTTCGGAACATTTATGGTCAGGTTGTCAAGGGCTTTGAATTTACCGTATGACTTGCAAAGATTTTCTGTCTGTAGAATGTGATCCATATTGTCACCTTCCTGCTGTACTTATTTCAGAAAGTTTGCATTTTTTTTAACAAACTCACTGTATACAAAAAGGCGGTCCTGCATAAAGCACGACCGCCTATAGTCGTTATTATTGATTCACTACGAAATTATTCGTTGATCTTTGTAACAACGCCTGAACCAACTGTTCTACCACCCTCACGGATAGCGAAACGGAGTCCCTCTTCGATAGCGATAGGAGTGATGAGCTCAACGTCCATAGCAACGTTATCGCCAGGCATGCACATTTCCTTATCAGCAGGGAGAGTTACAACACCAGTAACGTCAGTTGTTCTGAAGTAGAACTGAGGTCTGTAGTTGTTGAAGAAAGGAGTATGACGTCCGCCCTCTTCCTTCTTCAGTACATAAACCTGACCGCTGAACTTTGTGTGTGGGTGAATTGAGCCGGGCTTACAAAGAACCTGTCCACGCTCAACCTGGTCTCTTGTGATACCACGGAGAAGAGCACCAACGTTATCACCAGCCTCACAGAAGTCAAGAGTCTTTCTGAACATTTCAAGACCTGTAACAACTGTGTTGAGCTTCTCGTCAGAAAGACCAACGATCTCAACAGGCTCGTTTACGTTGAGCTTTCCACGCTCTACTCTACCTGTAACAACAGTACCACGGCCGGAAATTGTCATAGTATCCTCGATAGGCATAAGGAATGGCTTAGCATCGTCTCTCTCAGGGCTTGGGATGAACTCATCAACAGCGTCCATGAGGTCGAGGATTGGCTTGTAAGCAGGATCGCTAAGATCATCTGGAGCTTCGAGAGCCTTAAGAGCAGAACCCTTGATGATAGGAGTATCATCGCCAGGGAAGTCATAGCTTGAGAGAAGGTCACGGATGTCCATCTCAACGAGCTCGAGGAGCTCTTCGTCGTCAACCTGATCAGCCTTGTTCATGAATACAACGATTGCAGGAACGCCAACCTGACGAGCGAGAAGGATGTGCTCTCTTGTCTGAGCCATAGGGCCATCAGAAGCAGCAACAACGAGGATAGCGCCGTCCATCTGAGCAGCACCTGTGATCATGTTCTTAACGTAGTCAGCGTGACCTGGGCAGTCAACGTGAGCGTAGTGACGCTTGTCTGTCTCGTACTCAACGTGAGCTGTATTGATTGTGATACCACGCTCTCTCTCTTCTGGAGCCTTATCGATCATATCGTAAGCCTCATACTGAGCCTGACCCTTCAGAGCGAGAGTCTTTGTGATAGCAGCAGTAAGAGTAGTCTTACCGTGGTCAACGTGTCCGATTGTACCAATGTTTACATGGGGTTTGGTTCTTTCAAATTTAGCCTTAGCCATTGGGAAATTCCTCCTTAGAATAGATTTCAGAAATCTGTATATATTATTATATCAGATTATTTTGGTAAATTCAAGTGTTTCAGTAAAAAAATTATAGCTGAACCACGTGATTTTATTAATTATGCCCGTTTTACACATTATCCCGCATAAAACGGGCGGAAATATCAATTAGTTCTTAGCTCTGTTAGCCATGATCTTCTCAGCGATGCTCTTCGGAACTTCCTCATAGCTGTGAGGCTCCATTGTGTACTGTCCACGGCCCTGAGTATTTGAACGGAGGTCGCTTGTGTAACCGAACATTTCTGAAAGCGGAACGAGAGCGTCTACCTGGATAGAGCCTGATCTTGACTCCTGTCCCTGGATCTGTCCGCGGCGTGAGCTGAGGTCACCGATAACTGTTCCGAGGTAATCATCAGGAACGATAACTGCGACCTTCATAACAGGCTCCATGAGAACTGCGTTAGCCTGCTTGAGAGCTTCCTTGAACGCGATAGAACCTGCGATCTTGAATGCCATTTCCGAAGAGTCAACTTCGTGGTATGATCCGTCGTAAAGCTCTACCTTAACGTCAACTACCTCGTAGCCTGCAAGGATACCAGCCTTCATAGCGCCCTGGATACCTGCGTCAACAGCAGGGATGTACTCCTTCGGGATAGAACCGCCGACAACAGCATTTGTGAATTCATAGCCCTTACCTGACTCGTTTGGAGATACTCTGATCTTAACGTGACCGTACTGACCCGAACCACCTGACTGCTTCTTGTACTTGTAGTCGATATCTGCATTGCCCTTGATAGTTTCCTTATATGCAACCTGAGGAGCACCTACATTAGCCTCGACCTTGAACTCACGGAGGAGACGGTCAACGATAATGTCGAGGTGAAGCTCACCCATACCTGCGATGATAGTCTGACCTGTTTCCTCGTCAGTCCATGTCTTGAAGGTAGGATCCTCTTCAGCAAGCTTTGCCAGAGCGATACCCATCTTTTCCTGGCCTGCCTTTGTCTTTGGCTCGATAGCGAGCTGGATAACAGGCTCAGGGAATTCCATGGATTCGAGAATGATAGGATGCTTTTCATCACAGAGTGTGTCACCTGTGGTTGTATTCTTAAGACCAACTGCTGCGGCGATATCGCCTGAGTAAACAGTTGTGAGGTCTTTTCTGTGGTTAGCGTGCATCTGAACGATACGTCCGAAACGCTCCTTGCTGTCCTTGGTAGCGTTGAGAACAGAGTCGCCCTGATTTACGACACCTGAGTATACACGGAAGAACGCAAGCTTACCAACAAACGGGTCTGTAGCGATCTTGAATGCGAGAGCCGAGAATGGCTCAGTATCGGAAGAAGGTCTCTCCTCTTCCTGCTCAGTGTCGGGATTTATGCCCTTGATAGCGGGAACATCGAGCGGTGAAGGCATATAGTCGATGATAGCATCGAGGAGCTTCTGAACGCCCTTGTTCTTATATGAAGTACCGCAGGTTACAGGAACCATGTGGTTAGCGATAGTAGCCTTTCTGATGCAGGTCTTGATCTCTTCCTGAGAGAGCTCGCCCTCTTCGAAGTATTTCTCCATGAGTGCTTCGTCCTGCTCGGCAACGTGCTCTACCATTTCATCGTGGTACTTCTGTGCGATCTCCTTCATATCATCGGGGATATCCTCCACCTTGATATCTGTACCGAGATCGTTTGTATAGATGTAAGCCTTCATCTCAACGAGGTCGATGATACCTCTGAATGAGTCCTCAGAGCCGATAGGCAGCTGGATCGGAACGGCATTACATTTGAGTCTGTCCTTCATCATGTCGATAACATGATAGAAATCGGCACCCATGATATCCATCTTATTTACATAAGCCATACGGGGTACCTTGTAGTTATCAGCCTGTCTCCAAACGGTTTCAGACTGAGGCTCAACACCGCCCTTTGCACAGAGAACTGTTACAGAGCCGTCGAGTACACGGAGTGAACGCTCAACCTCAACTGTAAAGTCAACGTGGCCTGGGGTATCGATGATGTTAAGTCTGTGGCCTGCCCAGTAGCAAGTAGTAGCAGCTGAAGTAATTGTGATACCTCTCTCCTGCTCCTGCTCCATCCAGTCCATAGTAGCGGAACCTTCGTGTGTTTCACCGATCTTGTGGTTAACACCTGTGTAGAAAAGGATACGCTCTGTGGTAGTGGTCTTACCTGCGTCGATGTGGGCCATTATGCCGATATTTCTTGTATTTTCAAGTGAACAATCTCTTGACATAATTTACTCCTTTTACAAAGACGCTTACCAGCGGTAGTGAGCAAACGCCTTGTTTGCCTCTGCCATCTTGTGAGTATCGTCACGCTTCTTGCAGGCACCGCCTGTGCCGTTGAGAGCGTCGAGGATCTCACCTGCGAGTCTTTCCTTCATTGTCTTCTCGTTTCTCTCTCTGGAATACTTTGTTATCCAGCGGAGTCCGAGAGTCTGACGTCTTTCGGGGCGGACCTCCATAGGAACCTGGTAAGTTGCACCGCCGAGACGGCGAGCCTTTACCTCGAGCTCAGGCATGATATTTTCCATAGCCTGCTCGAACACCTCAAGAGCGTCCTTGCCTGTCTTTTCAGCTACGATCTCAAATGCACCGTAAACTATTTTCTGCGCTACGCCCTTCTTACCGTCCAACATGATATTGTTTATCAGACGTGTAACGAGCTTTGAATTGTATACAGGATCCTGTAATACATCACGCTTTGCGATTTTACCTCTTCTTGGCATTTTCGCTTCCCTCCTTCATATAGATTGATGAATTCATAGGTACTCAAACCATGTCGGTTACTGCCCTTTGACGGCATACCTTCGCCGACAGGTGTGTCAGGAGCCAATGCAGAGGATCTATCGAAACAAATCTATATGATCTCCGCATTACCCTGCGGTAGTAGTTAGCCTATATTAATGAATGAACGGCTTTTCATGCAGTCAGCCGCAAACTGCTGTGAAGCATTCTCTTACTTCTGCTTGGGCTTCTTGGCACCGTACTTGGAACGAGCCTGATTACGGTTAGCAACGCCCTGAGCGTCGAGAGTACCTCTGATGATGTGGTAACGCACACCGGGGAGATCCTTTACACGTCCGCCTCTGATGAGAACAACGCTGTGCTCCTGAAGGTTGTGGCCGATACCCGGGATGTAAGATGTAACTTCGTAACCATTTGTGAGCTTAACTCTGGCGATCTTTCTCATAGCTGAGTTAGGCTTTTTAGGTGTAGCAGTTCTTACAGCTGTGCAAACGCCTCTCTTCTGAGGTGAGCTCAGGTCGATCTGTACCTTCTTCTTTGCATTGTAACCCTTCTGGAGAGCAGGAGCTGTTGACTTGGTCTCAAGATCCTTTCTACCCTTACGAACGAGCTGGTTAAATGTAGGCATATTTTTCCTCCTTTTCATTATGATAATGCACCGTTACCCTCAAAAGGGTATAAAATCAGCGCACTGATATATTATACCCAAAAAAAGGCGGCTTGTCAAGGGGATACCTCAAAAAGCCGTCTTTTTTGTCATTTTTTCCATTAATATCGTTATTTTAGCCATGGATACTTAGCTATTTTTTCAGCCACTCCTGCATATCCGATACTTTTCCGCCGCTTGACAGATAAGCATAGTAGGAAAGCACCCTTGAAGCGTCAACAGCGTCTATCACTCCGTTATGGTCGATATCCGCCGCAAGCACCTGTTCCCTGCTGAAGCTTCTTATCTTGCCCGAGGAGAGAGCCGCATACTCCGAAAGTATGGTGCTCGCGTCCACAGCGTCCACAAGTCCGTTGTGGTTTACATCGCCCAGCTTCCAGCCGTCGGGCAGATCATTTGCCTTGGCGGCAGTTGTGGTCGTAGTTGACGTTGTCGTCCTTGATGTGGTCGTTTTCTTGGTGGTCGTTGTTGTGGTGGTAGTTGTCGTAGTTGTTTTCCTTGTAGTCGTTTTAGTGGTCGTTTTCTTGGTTGTAGTTGTGGTCGTAGTAGTTGTTGTAGTGGTAGTAGTAGTGGTTGTTGTTGTCACAGGAGCATTTACGGTCACGGATACGTTAGCGTAAGCGTATACCCACTCTCTCAGCTCCTTGTTGTAGGACTTGTACGTTATGAGAAGCACCTTTATGCCGGGGGTCTTATTGTCATAGCCGCTGATACCGTATCTTTCAGGGTGAGAAGATACCTCGTCGCCGCTGTACTTTCTTACAGTGCCGCTGCTGTCCGTATGATATACGTCAACCAGCAGTCCTTCGAGGGAAAGCTCCTCCCCAACCTTATACATAGTCTTGTTCGGCATTCCCACCACCTTTATCTCCGCAGTATAATGCGGATCGGCAGTAGTCGTCACCTTTGTCGTCGTTGTAGTCGCGGTGTTCGGCTTTGTCTGAGTGGTTTTCGGCGGCGACGTAGTTGTTGTCGTAGTTGCGGCAGTTGTCGTAGTCGTAACAGGTCTCAGCACCCTGATATCGAAGCTTACGGAATCCGACTGCTCACCCTCGCGGTATGTGAGCTTTATGTAGAAAAATCCCGCAGTCTGAGGCTCAAAGTTAGTCTCGAGCTTTAACCTCTTATCGGTCATGGGCACAGCCTCGGACACTTCCTTGCCGTCGTGATTGGTGTGGCCTATCCTTACAGATCCGCCGTTAAGGTCGATATTCTCACCGAAAGCATACTCCAGCTTATCGGGATATTTAATTATTTCAATAAACGGCTTTGGCGCACGGGTAGTTGTCAGCGGTACATATACCGTTGTCTGAGTGGTCGTGGTGGTCGTCCTTGACGAGGTGGACACGGTAGCTGTAGTGACGGGAGCTTTTACCTCAACTTCCAGCTCTGTATGCGCCGTTGAGCCCATGAAGTTATAGGTAAACCTCAGATTGTATTTTCCGGGGCGCATACTGTCAAAGCCGTTCATATCCAGACTGATCCCATAGCGTCCGAAATCCGTATTTGCCATGCCTATCTCGTCCAGCTCCACAGTCCTTGACGTACCGTCGCTGTACTTTTCGGTATAGGAGCGTTTAAGCATACCGCCTTCAAGATTGAGCTGTTCGCCCATGGTATATGTGGTCTTGAAGGGTCTGAAAACCATGTCAAGACCTGCGCTGACACTTACTATATAAGGCGCTGTCGTTGTTGTGGTAGTGGTAGTCGTAGTAGTTGTAGTTGTCATAGTCGTTGTTGTAGTTGTCGCAGTCGGTTCAACGACCTCTACCTCAAGCTCTGTCTGCGCTGTATAGCCCATGTAGGTATACCTGAATATCAGCTTGTACTTTCCCGGCTTCATGCTGTCGAAACCGTTCATATCAAGAGTTATGCCGTAGCGGCTGAAATCCGTATTTGCCATGCCTATCTCGTCAAACTCGGTGGTCTTTGTCGTTTTGTCGCTGTATCTCTCGGTATAATAGCGTTTGAGCATACCGCCTTCAAGATTGAGCTGTTCCCCCATATTATACCGTGTCTTGAAGGGTCTGAACGCAACCTCGATACCTGCATTCACGCTTACCAAAAAAGGCGTGGTCGTCGCGGTCGAGGTCGTTGTAGTCGTAGTTGTTGTCGTGGTCTGGATCGACGTGGTATGTGCAGGTGCAGAGCCGAGGCTCTGGAACCTGTATCCGTAGTTATTGGCGAAGGACTGAGCCTTTGAGCCGTTATAGCCGCAGATGGCTCCGTTATAGGTATAGACTGCATTGTACTGTGAACCGCTGCTGCTTATGGTCTCTTTGCCGCCTCTTATCTCGGTATTGATGCCATAGAAATTTATCGACTGCAATGAGGAGCAGTTCTTGAACGCGCCCTGTCCCAAAAACTCAACTTTTTCAGGTATATCCACAGACCTGATCGAGCCGCAGTTTGCAAATGCCAGTCTGCCTATATATTTCGCCGTAGACGGTATGGACACTCCCGTCAGCCTGCTCATATTCGCAAAAGCGCAGGGACCTACCGACGCGACACCCTCTCCTATGCTCACCTCGGTAATATTGCTGCGGTCTGCATTCCACGGGACAGCGGCTATGGTATCGAACTCATACATCTCTCCGCTGCCCGTAATGATAAGCCTGCTTCCCTGTATCTCCCAGTTCACATTAGCTCCGCATTTTCCCGAGGAAGGCGCTACCGCCCCTGTTCTTTGCGAAATACTGATATCTGTGAGCTTCATTTTCTCAGCCGAGACAACGGGAGCAGTTACCGATGAAAAACCTATAACTGCCGACATTAAAGCGGCGACTATCTTTTTCATGTCCTATTCTCCAATCCAAATTATCTGTTTTTCCGAAACCTCGGACGCTTACTTTTTAATAAACTCCGATAACGCTACCTTCTGTCCGCTTCCCGAAGATACATACGCATAGTACGAGAGTATCTTTGACGCATCTACAGCATCTATGAGGCTGTTTACGTCAACATCTGCGGCTTTTTTCTGATTATCACTGAAGCTTCCCTTTATATTCGATGATACTTTTGCATATTCCGAAAGGACCATGCTCGCGTCAACGGCATCTATAAGGCCGTCGCTGTTCACGTCGCCGAGCTTCTGATCCTTAACAGGCGGTACGGTTGTCGTAGTAGTTGTTGTTGTCGAAGTTGTACTTGTTGTGGTAGTCGTTGTAGTTGTAGTTGTGGTCGTACTTGTTGTCGAAGTTGTGGTATCCTGCTGTGCCGAGCCTATAGTGCGGAAATTCCTGCCATAATTGTTTGCATAGCTCTCAGCCTTTGAGCCGCTTACGCCGTATATCGTTCCGCTGAACGAGTATGCCCCGTTATACTGTGTACCCGTGCTGGTTATGGTCTCTGTTCCGCCTCTTATCTCGGTATCCTTACCGCGTATCGTGATTGACTGCAATGATGAGCAGTTCTTGAAAGCGCCCTTTCCAAGATACTGAACGCCCTCAGGTATATCCACAGAAGCAAGAGAACTGCAGTTGGAAAAGGCTATCCTTCCGATATACTTTGCCGTGGAAGGGATGCTGACCTTTGTGAGCTGGCTCATATTCGCAAAGGCGCAGGGTGCTACAGAAGCAACGCCCTCTCCTATCTCGACCTCGGTCACAAAAGACCTGTGTGCATTCCACGGAGCAGCGGCAATAGTATCGAATTCATACATCTCTCCGCTGCCTGTGATGACAAGCTTGCTTCCCTGAAGCTCCCATCTCACATTGTCTCCGCATTTTCCCGAGGTAGCCGCTTGTGCTTCCACATTATGCGGGATAACCGCATCGAAGCCGCCTGTGCCCAGCGCCCCTGCGGGCAGAGCAGTCATTGCTGCCATTCCAACAGTCACAGATAATATTGCCGATACGATCTTTTTCATGATTTATTCCTCCTTTTCGGGCGATCACAGCCTCCCCGAGCCGCATCGCCGTTATATACTCACCTTTTTCTCGGTACGAAAAGCATAATGAGAGGATATATCTCCAAACGGCCGAGAAGCATATCAAAGCAGAGCACTACCTTTGAAAAGGCGTTCAGTCCGCCGAGATTTCCCGCAGGGCCGAATCTTCCCACACCGAAGCCTATATTGTTCATACAGGTTATTACAGCCGATGTTGATTCCTCAATGGAAAAGCCGTTGAGAGTTACCAGCAGCACCGATATGCACATAAGCATGATGAACAGTATGAGATAATTGCTTACACCGCGCACAACGTCCTTTTCTACGGGCTTTCCGTCCATTTTTACTGTGGAAACCGCACGCGGATTTGTGATGTATTTGAGTTCCTTGATACCCGTCTTTATGAGTATCATTATTCTCGAGACCTTCATTCCGCCGCCTGTCGAGCCCGCACAGGAGCCCACGAACATGAGCATGAGCAGAAGAGTCTGTGAGAAAACAGGCCATTTCGCCGTATCTGTGGTGGAAAAGCCTGCCGATGTTATGGTTGAAGCTACCATAAAGAAGGTATGTCTCAGTGTATCGCCCACGCCGTCGTACAGCCTGTGTACGTTCAGGGCGATTATGGCCGTAGCCGCGATTATAACGCCGAAATAAGTCCTTACCTCCTCATTCTTGTAAGCAAGCGAGAACTTCTTTATCAGCAGATAATAGTAAAGGTTGAAGTTTACACCGAAAAGTATGATAAAGGTCGCTACGACCATTTCGATGTAAACGCTGTTGTAGTGTCCGATGCTGTCTCCCCATATGGAGAAGCCGCCCGTACCTGCCGATGAACAGGCGTGTATCACCGCGTCATAGAGCGGCATACCGCCGAGCATGAGCAGCAGAGCTTCCGAAACAGTAAGGGTTATGTAAATACCGTAAAGGATACGCGCCGAAAACCGTGATTTCGACACAAGTCTGCCGACTTTCGGTCCTGCACACTCTGCGCGCATCATATGCATGGTACGTGAATCGTTGCTCGACATAATTGCAAGCACGAACATGAGGACTCCCATACCGCCCAGCCAGTGGGTAAATGCCCGCCAGAAAAGGCATGAGCGCGTCATGGCTTCTACGTCCGAAAGTATAGTCGCGCCCGTTGTGGTAAATCCCGAGACTGTCTCAAAAAGAGCGCTGGGGTAGTCCTTTATCTCACCCGATATAACGAAAGGCAGAGCGCCTATGCAGGACATGGTCACCCACGACGCCGCAACGCTCACGAAGCCCTCCATTGAGTATATAGCGTTATTTTTCGGCTTTGATATCGTAAAGCCTATGCCTATGGCCATTGTTATCGCAAAGGGTATGCCGAATGAAGCGATAACGTGCTGTTCCCCGTAAATAAATCCCACGATTACGGGCAGAAGCATAAAAAGTCCCACGACCTTCAGTATCTGACCCATAATATAAGATACCATTCTGTAATTCATAAGATATCAAGCGCACTCCTCAATCAAAAATATTGCTAAGGTCGTGCATTCCCTTTGTGGTAGTCACGACAACAACGCTGTCATTGAGCATGAGACAGTCGTCGCCCTTCGGTATGATGAGGTCGTTGCCTCTTACGATACTTGCGATAAGGATACCGCTCCTCAGCTTCAGCTTTTTCAGCGGAACCTCCAAATAGTCCTTTTTGTCGCGGACTACGAACTCTATAGCCTCAAGTCTGTCATTTACCAGTCTGTACAGCGTAGTAACATTGTTTCCGAGGGAATTCTGCTTTGCACGCACATACTGGAGTATCTGGTTTACCGTGATGGTCTTCGGTGATATGATACTGTCAAGGTCGAGGGTGTCCGAAAGCTGCATGAGTGACATCCTGTTTACCTTTGTTACCACCTTTTCCACGCCGTTGTTCTTTGCAAGGAGTGAAAGGAGTATATTCTCCTCGTCGATGCCCGTAAGGGTAACTACAGCGTCCGCGTCGTAAACGCGCTCCTCCTCGAGGATATCGTGGTCTGTACCGTCGGCGCATGAGATATCCACCTTGTTGAGCCTGTCTGAAAGCTCAAGGCAGCGCTCGTGGTCTATCTCTATGATCTTCACCTTTACGCCCATTTCTATGAGCTGCTGTGCAAGATGATAAGCCACACGTCCGCCGCCGATAAGAACGGCTCTCTTTACGCGCTTTTCGCGGTATGCAGCGCTGATGCTCTTGAAGAACTTTACCATATTGCTGTGCGAAGCCGTCATGTGTATCTTGTCTCCCGCACGGAGAACGAAATTGCCGTTAGGTATAGTGAGCTCCTCGCCGCGCTGTACAGCGCAGATAAGGACATCGAGCCTGAGCCTGCGCGATAACTGGCTGAGGGCAACTCCGTCGAGTATGCTTCCGCTGGTTATCCTTATCTCGGCAAGATCGACTCTGCCCTTTGCGAAGGACTCTATATTTATAGCCTCGGGATAGCGAAGCACCTTTGCTATCTCGTTTGCGGCGTTATAATCGGGGTTTACCATCATGCTGATACCAAGCTCCTCACGCATGAATACCAGCTGCTTGTCGAATTCGGGGCTGCGTACACGGGCTATACAGTGGCGGACTCCCATCTTCTTTGCGATAAGACAGGTAAGGATATTCACCTCGTCCGAAGCCGTGACCGCGATCATTATATTAGCCTTTGAAACATTCGCTTCCTCAAGTACCTCCGTCTGAAGGCAGTTTCCTACTATGCCCATGACGTCGAAATCATTTGAAGCCGCCTCAACAAGGGCTTCCTTCTTGTCTATGATAGTGATATTGTGTTCACTGCTGAGGACATCGGCAAGGGAAGACCCCACCTTTCCGCAGCCTACGATTATAATATCCATAGTTCCTCCGTAATAGAATGTATATATAAATATGTAATAAGCTGTTGCGATTACTGAAAATCAGCCTGACATAAAAATTTTCGTGCTTTGAATACAGTTAGCGGCAACAGCCGCCTGCGGCTGTTATTGCATACAACTTAATTATAATCCCGTCATAGTTTTTTGTCAATAGCATGACTGTTAAGAAACAATGAATTATCCCGATTTATCAGTATCTGCTCACTGAGCCTTATACTTCTCCTCCAGCCATTTTATCATGGCGTCAAAGCCCTCCTGTGTATTATCGAACTCCTCCTCGTGCTCAATCTCTGCTTTCATGGAGCAAAGTCTGCCGTGCCATGTCATGCATTTCAGTTTTTCGCCGTTGACGATCTTATAGGAAAAATCGCCCTTGCTGCCCGAAAAGTCGTTGCCGCTCTCAAAATAATAGTACTTAGGTATCTCGAATATCTCGGAAACACTCATTTCACCGAGCTCCTTTCAAAAAATTCAACAGCCATATCGAGACTGTCATACACCGCCGACAGCTTCGGCTCAAGCTCCTTGTCGGGCTGCGTCATGTCGGGGATCATTATGGCATGGCAGCCTGCCGCATGAGCAGCGGTTATGCCGTTTGGCGAGTCCTCGAATGCCACACACTCCTGCGGCGGCAAGTCAAGCTCCCTTGCGGCTGTCAGGTATATATCGGGATCGGGCTTGCCGTTGGTTATCATATCTCCGCAGACCATAGCCGAAAAGTAGTCATAAGCTCCGATGATATGCAGATATTCCTCTGTCCTGCTGCTGGGAGTAGCCGTCGCCACAGCCATTTTTATCCCCCTGCCGCGGAGATAGTCAAGCAGGGTGAAAAGTCCCTTTTTGACCTCTATCCCGTTTTCGTTTATGTAGTCCCGCATAAGCTCCGTGCGGTGAGCACGTATCTCCTCGGTGGGGCAGTCCTCTCCGAGAAAGCTCTTTATCTTGGGGATTGAGTACTTTCTTGCCATACTGCGGATAGCATAGACGTGCTCGGGCTTCATGTCATAGCCATAGTCCTTTGCCGCCAGTACCCAGAATTTGAGATAGAGCTTTTCGGTGTCTATCATAAGACCGTCCATATCGAAAATAGCGCCTTTGAGATTGTTCATTATATCGTCCTTTTTAATTTTGTTAGTGATTTGTTGTCAGTGCTTAGTGTAGGGGCGCACAGCGTGCGCCCGCAAATACACAACGTCAGCCGCGACACGGGCGAACACTGTTCGCCCCTGCATTCTCAGCTCTGAACTCATTAAGAAAGCAAGGGCGGAAGGATTCCGCCCTCACTTTAATATATAAGAGAATTACCAGTTTATCATCCAGTTGTACATACCCTCGTACTGACGTGCGGAGCTGTTCCATGAGAAGTCCTGCTCCATGGCTCTCTGCACCATCTTGTCCCACTGCTTGCGGTGGTTGAAGAATACGTTCTTTGAATAGTTTATTACCTTCAGCATCTCGTCGCCGTTGAAGTTTGCGAATGAGAAGCCGTTTCCCGTACCGTCAAACTCATTGTAAGGCTGTACGGTGTCCTTGAGGCCGCCTGTTTCGCGTACTATAGGCAGAGTGCCGTATCTGAGGGCGATGAGCTGAGTAA
This sequence comes from uncultured Ruminococcus sp., assembly GCF_946415235.1. Classification (GTDB taxonomy): domain Bacteria; phylum Bacillota; class Clostridia; order Oscillospirales; family Ruminococcaceae; genus Ruminococcus. The sequence goes on from NZ_CAMKRR010000018.1 coordinate 13,246, forward strand.
GACCGCAGGGCTCGAACAGCGACGGCATAAGGATAGTATCCGCCGCAGCATATACCTTATGAGCCAGTTCATCATCATAGAGGATATTAGCCGATACTCTCTCGGGATACTTCCACTGATAATGCCTGAACATATTCTCATACTTCGGGTCGCCCGTGCCTATTATCACAAACTGCGTATTTTCATCGCAGATACGCTCCATTGCATAGTTTACGAGGTCAAGGCCCTTCTGGTCGGTAAGACGTGATATTATAGCCGTCATGTACTTGCTCTTGTCCTTCGGCAGACCGAGCTGTTCCTGCAATTTCACCTTGTTGTCGGATTTCTTTGCCTTGAAGCTCTTTGAGTCGAACTTGACGAATATCTTTTCATCATTTGCAGGGTCGAACACCTTATAGTCTATGCCGTTGAGTATGCCCCTCAGCGAAGCCGAGCGCGCACGGAGAAGTCCGTCGAGCTGTTCACCGTAGAAAGGATATTTTATCTCCTCGGAATAGGTCTCCGATACAGTAGTGATATAGTCCGCATAGACAAGACCGCCCTTGAGCATATTCGCGTCCTTGTTGAATTCCAGCTTATCCGACGTGAACATATAATCGGGCAGAGCCGTATTGTACTTGAACGTCTCGATATCCCATATTCCCTGGAATTTCAGGTTATGGACAGTCATTATTGTTTTCGTTGCACTGTAAAACGGATTTGTTGCAAAGGCGGAGTGCAGGAAAACAGGTATAAGTGAAGCCTGCCAGTCGTGACAGTGGATTATATCGGGACGGAAGCCGATAACGGGCATTATGGCAAGCACTGCCTTGCAGAAGAAGGTAAAGCGCTCGATATCCCATCTCAGGTCTGGAGAATAAGGAGTATCACACTTGAAATAGTACTCATTGTCCACAAAATAGAACCTGATACCATTGTATTCATACTCCATTATACCGACATGGACGCCCTCGCTCCTCATGCCGTAATCCATATAGAAATGGTGAACGTACTTGAATTCATTCCTGTATTTATCGGGTATACAGGTATAGTAAGGCATAATAACTCTTACATCATACTGTTTTTTGTCGATGTACTGCGGAAGCGCTCCGACTACGTCAGCCAGACCGCCTGTCTTTATAAACGGAACGCACTCTGAAGCGGCGAACAGAATATTATTCATAGCATATCTCCTTATCCATCATATTTGTTACAGCCCCTGCCTGTAACCTCATAATTATTATATACTAATTTTGACAATTAGTCAACACGAAAATATGAACATTGCACAGCGGGCAGAAACTCTGTTAATATCAACAATAGTATTAGCAAAAATTTGTTTACTAAGTCAAAATTAAAAATTATTTTTTTGCAATTAAACGTTTTTCCGTTTAATTACGCCCTGTTACAGCCCTCTTATGAGAGGTAAAAAAAGGACGGCAGGAGCCGTCCTTTAAGATGATATTATTTTTTGAGGAATTCCTCAAGGGTAAGCTTGCCGCCTGTTGATACATGAGCGTAGTAAGCACGTACCTTTGAAGCATCGACTGCGTCTATAAGACCGTCCTTGTTTACGTCGCAAACAGCCTTTTCCTCTTCCGTAGCAGTTCCGCCTGTTGAGAGCCTTGCGTATACAACGCTTATCTTTGAAGCATCAACTGCGTCAATAAGACCGTTTCCGTCAACGTCGCCCAGTGACTTCTTATTCTCTGACGAAGCTGCATTTACAGTCATATAAGGAGTGAAGTCCTTCTTTTCATATCCGCTGAATTCAGCACAGTCGGGGCCGTAGAATTTCAGATCATCGTATGAGACAATATATTCGCCTGCCTTGGGTTTATGAATACGGAAAATTATGGTATCCACGGTATTCTTTTCTTCAGAGACAGATCTTACCGCTATTTTGCCGTTCTCTCCGTTCACATCATAAATGTACTTGGCATCGTCTTTCTTGGTATATTCTGCTCCCAGGAATCCGACCTCCGAAACAGGTCTGCCGTTTACCAGCAATGTACCCTCAACGGCACTTACAGGCACTTCCGAGCTGTATTTCAATACAAATTCGCAATAATCATCATCCTCACTGCATGAAACAGCAGCCTGACTTATAGTCACCTTCTTGTCAATAGTTTTCGGGAGCTTTGTAAGTCCGATAAAGTACTCGCTGACATCCTCGCCCTTTTCAAGCTTGTCATAGTAATCATTCAGGAAAATACAGTCAACTACATTTACTTTTCCGTCACCGTTGACATCGCCCTTGCCTTCTTCGGGGTACTGTGTAACTCCGTCACCCGGCAGGATCATCCATTCCTCACCGCAGACATAGCCATTCATAGCCGAAACATCATGCATTGTTATCTTTCCGTCGCAGTTTATATCCGCATTTTTCATAAGCTGTTCATTCGTAAGAACAGGTGCTGCGGGAGCTGCATTGACAGTCAGATAAGGATCAAAGTCCTTCTTGATAAAGCCTCTGTACTCTGTACCGTCATTTCCGTAGAACTTAAGATCACCATAGGAAATAGAATATTCGCCTGCCTTGATACCATAAACTTGGAATATGATGCTGTCTTTAGCAGGGGAATTTCTTAAACTTGAATAGATCTGGAAGCGACCATTCTTAACATTTCCCCACATGGAGTACTTTTTAGTATCGTCATCTATCATATTGATACCTACCTCAGCAGGTGTTTTTCCGTTGAACAGCAGTGTACCTTCAATAGCAGAGATAGGTAACTCAGAGTTCATGTTCAATACAAATTCACAGTATTCATCATTCTCATTGCCCGAAGCAGCATTCTGACTTATCGTAACGCTCTTCTCCATGATCCTCGGCGCCTTTGAAAGGTTAATAAAGAAATCGCTTACATCTCCGCCTGTTGAAATATTTGCATGATACTCCGTTACAGCCATAGCATCGATGACGTTAACTTTTCCGTCTCCGTTAACATCACCCTTACCTTCAGGAAGTTCACTTTTACCGACTATTCCCGAAAGTATCTTGGAAGAATCTACAGCATCAATTTCTCCGTCATCATTCACATCCGCATTTTTCATAAGCTGTTCATTGACAGCAGCAGTTGTGGTTGTAGTGGTTTCATACGGGGATGGTGTTGTGATGGTGGAAGTTGCGGGAACAGCCACAGTCAGGTAAGGATCGAAGCCGTTCTTTTTATAGCCGCTGAATTCTGCGAAATCTGTGCCATAGAACTTAAGATCATCATAAGTAATGACATACTCTCCCGGCTGAGAAGGTGTGAAGCTGAATATGATACTGCCATTTTTATTTGTACCGTTATCGCTGCCATAAGCGCAGAATTTTCCGTTTACAACATTTATTGAACATTTGACCTTATTGTTTGAGGAAAAGATCCCCAATCTATATATACCTGCATCATAAGCAGTCTTTCCGTTGAATAATATCTGACCGCTTACAGCATTTACAGGCACATCAGCGCTGAATTCCAGCTTGATCGAGCTGTTCGGAGTATCTGTACCGACACTGACGGCTGTCTGGCTTATTGAAGCCTTCCTGTTTGTCTTTGTGGTACGCTTGAAGCATTCTGTCATGTCATAATAGCTGCCTCCGCCTGAGACCACGCGTCCGTAATACTCAAGGATACCGTATGCATCTCTGAAATCAGCGATCTCGTCACCGTTGACATCGCCCTTGCCTCCTGTAAACTCGTTCTTATCAGCAAGCATATTGTTCATTATCTTCAATGAATCAATATTGTCGATCTTACCGTCCTCATTGACATCTGCATTTTTCAGGATATCTTCATAGGGTAAAACAGGTCCTGTTGTAGTCGATGCATGATCAAAAAGAGTGGTCATGGTCGTCGTATTGGTCGAAACAGAAGCTGACGCTGCAGTAGTAGTTGTTGAAGCCGGCTTAGCCGTTGTGGTAGTTGATTTAGCTGTAGTAGTTGTTGACTGTGCTGTAGTAGTCGTGGTAGTTGGCTTAGCTGTTGTGGTCGTAGTAGTTGGCTTTGCCGTTGTAGTCGTAGTAGTTGGCTTGGCTGTTGTAGTCGTAGTAGTTGGCTTTGCTGTTGTGGTCGTAGTAGTTGGCTTTGCCATTGTAGTCGTAGTAGTTGGCTTGGCTGTTGTGGTCGTAGTAGTTGGCTTTGCTGTTGTGGTCGTAGTAGTTGGCTTTGCCGTTGTAGTTGTGGTCGTTGTTGTGGTTGTAGTTACATCAGAAGAACTGTCAAGAAGAACAAAGGGATGACCTTTATCCTCTGCATATTCCTGAGCCAAAGAATCAGCATAGCTCTTTATAGTTACTTCCTTTGGCATTAAAAGGTCTCCCTTGAAGACCATATTCGGATTTCTTACGATCAGCTCAGTAAGGGAATTACAGTTATATAAACTGTTTGTGCCCAGTGTTTTTACACTTGCGGGCAGATCAAATGATTTAATGCCTGTACTGCTGAACGCGCTGTCTCCGATGACCGAAACCGCGGCAGGTATCGTGACAGCTTCAAGAGCTGTACAGCCTCTGAAAGCGTAGCTTGAGATAGTTTTCAGCTTTTCTGACAGCCTTATCTCCGTAAGTGCATCACAGTTATAGAACACCTCTGTATTCAATGTTGCGATCTCGTCGCCCATAGTTACCTTTGTAAGCGAAGAACAGCTTTTGAATACACCGCTGCCAAGCACCTCAAGCTTGTCGGGGAGCTTTACTTCTGTAAGAGCACCGCAGCCTGAAAATGCATGATCCTGTATTTCAATTACATTTTCTCCTATAGAGACCTCCGCAAGCTTATCACAGTCGGCAAAAGAGTATTCGGGTATTGATTTCAGTCCTTTTCCGATCTCTGCACTTGCAAGGCTCGTGCAGTAAAAAAACGCACTGGTTCCCATTTCGACAACACTGTCAGGAATAACGATCTTTTTAAGACTTGAACAGTCTCTGAATGCATTGTTTGCTATTTTTTCCAGTTTATTAGGCAGTGTAATGTTACGCAGTGATTTACAGCCCCAAAATGTTTCACTGTTCAGCACGGTGATATTATCGCTCAGCTTTACAGTAACAAGAGACAAGCACTTGTTGAATGCATATGATCCCAAAACATTCACACTCTGAGGCAGAGTGAGCTCAGTAAGGGATGAACAGCAGCTGAATGCGCTATCGCCTATTTCAGCAACATTCTCGCCTAACGTAACATCAACGAGATTATTACAGTCAGCGAAAGCATACTCGTCGATCCTGACAACACCATTACCGATAACTGCCTCCGTAAGATTTGAGCATCCATTAAAAGCGCAGACGCCGATAGTTTTAACAGAATCAGGGATAGTAACAGTTGTCAGAACGCTGTTCGATCTGAAGGCAGAATTGCCGATAACAGTAACAGGCTGACCGCTTGCTTTATCAGGAACAGTAACGTCTTTTACAGTTGTTGCTTCAAACTTGATAAGTTCGGCATGATCGCTGTAGACCTGAAAAGTGAAATCGCCCTCGGTCACCTCGTCATAATCCGCTGCATTTGCTGTTATTACACTGCACTGAGCAGTAATGTTCATAAGAGGGACAGAACTGCATGACATAGTCAATGCAAGAACAGCAGCAATAAGCTTCTTTTTGTTCATATAATCATCCTCCGATATATAAAAATCTTATATAATTATATCACAGTCCGATCACAGTGTCAATAAAAATAGCGAATGTCCCCAAAAAATGGAGACATTCGCATAAAACATGAGCAATAAATGACAATTATGCTCTATTATTTTGTAGGATCAAGTGAAGTAATCTTCTTGAGCAGATACTGCTGGATGCGGAGAGCATCGTTTGATGTGATGCCTGCGCTTGAAAGATCAACGTCACCGTTCAGACGTCCCTGCTCGGTAATGTGATGTGAATCGGAACCGTTCGGGCCGTACTTGTTGGGAGCTGCAAGAGCCTGCATGATGATAACTGCATCTGACATATCAACAGCACCGTCGCAGTTTGCGTCACCATATACTAAAGTACCGGGTTTCTTTGTTGTTGTGGTCGTTGTAGTTGTGGACTTTGAAGTTGTAGTTGTAGCAGTTGTTGTTGTGGATGTGATAACAGGCGGCTTTTCACCCGAATTAGCATCGAGGTAGTTGAATCCGTTAGAATCAGCATACTTCTTGACATTGCCGTCACCCTCACCGAGGAGTGTAAAGCCTTCCTTTTCCTTGCCGCCGACATATCCGACAGATTTTCCTGCTACTGAAGGATTGCCGTAGATTGTGATAGAACCAAGGCTTGAGCAGTTTGTGAATGCATTGGAGCCGATCTTCTGGATCGGGTTGCTTGAAGAAGACTTCAGCACAGCTTCATTAAGAGCTGAACAGTTATTGAATGCGTTGGAACCAACATTTACTACCTCACCTGTTACGCTCTCAAGACTGATACAGTTATTGAATGCCTTCTGTCCGATATCGCAGGGAGCGCCGAATGCGATCTTCTTAACCGCTGTGCCCTCGAATGCGCTCGTTCCGATAGATGTGATCTTGGAGAAATCAAAGTTTGCAAACTTTGAGCAGTTCTGGAAGCAGTTATTGGGAACGCTTACAACGTCCTCACCCAGTGATACACTTGTAAGATTTGAACAGTTCTGGAACATGGAAGCAGTAAGTGCCTTTACTTCTGCTGAAGTAAGAGATGAGCAGCCTGCATACTGACCCGAACCCTTGAATACTGTGTTCTTATCAGATGAAGAATTTGTAAGAGCAGCACAGTTTGCAAATGCACCGCCGTTTATTTCTGCTGCTACAACAGCTGCTGTACCTTCAAGATTAGTTACCTGAGGAAGCTTTGAACAGCCTGAGAATGCATTATCATATATCTTATCAGCTGATGTTTTAAGACTTGCAAGCTCTGCACAGTTCTGGAACATAGCCTTTGTGATGATATTGCCGTCAAATACTGCTTCTTTAAGTACAGGACAATTTGCAAATATGTTTGAACCTACGGAGAACTTCTCAACGCCATCCGAGCCTATTTTTGCAGAACTGAGGAGTTCACAGTTTGAGAAAGCGTAATCGCCGATTACAACTGTACCGCCTTCCATTCCGTCGATATCGACCTTTGTAACCGCACTCTTATCAAATGCATAAGAACCGATAGTTGATATCACACCGTTAACTTCTATATTCAATGCAGAACAGTTCTGGAAGCACTTGCTGCCGTAGTCAGTTGCAGAGAGCTTGTTGCCGCTGTCAGAAATGCTCTTGAGTGATGAACAGTTTGCAAAACCGCTTGCCTCTATGATCTTCAATCCGCTGAAATTAAGCTTCGGAAGCTTTGTGCATCCGCTGAAGCAGTCCTTACCTATGATCTGAATTCCCGTAACATCTGCATTAACGCTTTCAAGTGCGCTGCATCCCGAGAAAAGGCCTGAACTGAGCTTGTTGTTGCCTGCGGTCTTTATGGTGATCTTCTTTGCAGCTGTACAGTCCTTGAATACATAACCGTGTGATGAATTTGTTAAGTCAGGAGAATTTTTAGGATCCTCATCTCCACCGTACTGGTTGGAAAGAAGAGTGATATCTGTTATGGCAGTACAGCCTTCAAGAGCGTTGTCTCCAACGATCTGGCACTCGCCTGCCTTGAATGAAGTCATGGATGTGCATCCCTTAAAAGCAGTCTTTCTGATCAGCTGGCTGCTCGGAATTGAAACAGAAACAACGCCTGTACAGCCTTCAAATCCGCTCTCCTCAACTTCTACTACATTAGGATAGCTTACCTTGGTGATCTTCGGGCAATTTTTAAATGCTTTAGCTTTGATTTTTACGATCTCAGGGCTCTCTGTTACAGCTTCTCCGCCGGGATTCTGGAAAGTAATTTTTGCAAGATTTACGTCATTCTCAAACATTGAAGGTGCAATTCTTGCAAGAGATCTTGGGATAACCACACTCTGGAGTGAAGTACAGTCAGCGAATACACCGCTTCCTATACCTGTACCTGTTGCTGCATCCTCTTTTTCCCAATCATGAACGGTTGCAGGTATACCTGATACCTCTACAAGAGATGTACAGCCCTGGAAGCATCCGCCTGCCAGTGACTCAACGCAGTCATTGAATTTGATCGACTTCAGTGATGTACAGCCATTAAAGCAGTTCTGGTCACAGCCATTCAGAATCTTACCGAATACAACGCTCTCAATGCCTGTACAGCCTTTAAATGCATTTTTTCCGAGATAATAAATATTATCCGCAACTACCACGCTCTTCATAGATGTACAGCCTGAGAAAGCATTATCTTCTACTCTGACGAGCGGCTTATAAGCTGATACATCTGACCATGAATTAAAGATAGGTGCAGCCAGAGGAGTATTTGAAAACGAATTCTTTCCAATGACCTCAATAAGCTCAGGATGTGCGAATGTTATTTTTGTAAGCTTTGTTGAATTACAGAAATTCTGCGGTATCTCAGTCATTTTATTATTTACTGTAAGGGTCTTGAGTCCGCTGCTGTCGAACGCATAGCTTCCAACAAATTCCACGCTGGCAGGAATAGTGATCTCTGTAATATACTGACACTTCTGGAATGCATTTGCACCAATATATACAACTCCTGTAAGATCAATTTCCTTCAGATATGAATCATAGAAAGCCTTGTCAGCAATAACTGTTGCGACATTTTTTGCAGGCTTCTGGCTATCCTCCAATTTAGCTGCAACTTCACTGTCGATCTCAATTTCTTCGCTCATATCAACTGTAATATTTGTATTCTTAACTTTTGTAAGACAAATCGTATATTCTCCGTTTATCTGAGCAATCTGATACGTATTGCCGTTAGTCTTATCTACCCATGATGTGTTTTTAACAAGGCTATACTTGCTTGATGCTTTAACAGTCTGAGCTTCTCCTGCTTCAGAGGTATCTGCTGTTGCAGCATCTGCTACGATAAGCTTGCTGTTCTCTGCATATTCAGGTGCAGCTGTTGTTGCATTGATGCCTCCTGCGATAAGAGAGAGGGCTAATAATGTGGATATTACTTTTTTCATGATTTTTTCCTTCCCCGGATAAACTCCGTATAAAAATATTAATTCCCAATATAAGAATCAAATCCTATATCACTGATTATTATATTACTTTACTACATATTATGTCAAGTAGAATAACCAAAATCGTCATTTTTTCGTATAAGAGATACTTACTTGATATGCAAATTGTATATTATCTACTATGGCTTCAGCTACAAAATGGAGAAAATGACAAATCGAATACAAAACGTAATATATACACTTGTGTATTAAATATGCATACGACATAATCTACAAATAGTTATCAAAAAGTCCCTCCGAATTATATCAGAGGGACTTTTAAGACAATTATATTATATATGCGAGGCATACCGCCGTCAGCGCGGACATCATGTGAAGTACTTCACGCCGCTCTCGAATATCTTCTGATCCTTTTCGCCCGCAACATTCTTGCAGATGTAGCTGCCCTTACGCTCGGAGTGTCCCATTTTACCGAATACACGTCCGTCGGGAGAAGTAATTCCCTCGATAGCCTCGATGGAAGTATTCGGATTGTAGCGGATATCCATAGTCGGGTTGCCGTTAAGGTCAACGTACTGAGTAGCTATCTGACCGTTGTTTGCAAGCTGCTGGATAAGGCTTGCGGGAGCTACGAAGCGTCCCTCACCGTGTGAGATAGCAACTGTATGTATATCGCCTACCTCGCAGCCATAGAGCCACGGGCTCTTGTTTGAAGCGATACGTGTATTGACCATCATGGACTGGTGACGGTTGATAGTATTGAATGTAAGCGTGGGAGCATCGTCTGCCATGTCGATTATCTCGCCGTATGGAACAAGTCCCAGCTTGATAAGTGCCTGGAAGCCGTTGCAGATACCCAGCATAAGTCCGTCGCGGTTCTTGAGGAGGTCATGAACAGCGTCCTTGATCTTCGGATTGCGGAAGAATGCCGTAATGAACTTACCGCTTCCCTCGGGCTCGTCACCGCCGCTGAAGCCGCCGGGGATCATGATTATCTCTGAGCGTCTTACCGCATTCTCGAAGTACCTTACGCTCTCCTCGATATCGCCTGCGGAAAGATTGCGGATAACTACCACCTCAGGCTTAGCGCCTGCCTTCTCGAAAGCTCTTGCAGTATCGTACTCGCAGTTTGTTCCGGGGAATACAGGGATAAGTACTCTCGGCTTTGCGATCTTTGCCGAAGCTGAAAGCTGTATGCGGTTAGGTGAAGAATAAGTCTGCGGAGTCGTATCCGTAGTCTTTATCCTGCACGGGAATACGGGTTCGAGCTTGCCCTCCCATATTCTCTGGAGGTTGTCAAGATTTACAGTATAGTCAAGGCAGAGTATCTTGTAATCGGAGATAGTCTTACCGATTACGTTCTCGCCGTCCTTAGCATCGCCCTTGAGCTCGATGATGAAAGCGCCGTAGCAGGGCTTGAAGAGCTCCCTGCCGCTGAGTCTTGCTGTGAACTCAAATCCCAGCTTGTTGCCGAAGCACATCTTTGCGATGCCCTCAGCAAATCCGCCGTAGCCGTTTGTCCATATTGCATTTGCGCGGTCATCGGCGATTATCTTCTCTACCTTGTCAAAGCAGGCCTTTATGCTGTCGAACTTGGGAAGTCCGTTTGCGTCATACTCCGGAACGATAGAGATAACCGTATTGCCTGCGCCCTTGAACTCTGTGGAAACTACCTTGTCTGCCATAGCAGTAGATACAGCAAAGGAAACAAGTGTAGGCGGAACATCTATATTCTCGAAGGTACCCGACATTGAGTCCTTGCCGCCGATAGCTCCGCAGCCCATTTCAAGCTGAGCTTTGAATGCGCCGAGAAGAGCAGCCATAGGTTTGCCCCAGCGTTTCGGGTCGTTCTGGGTTCTTTCAAAGTATTCCTGGAATGTGAGCCAGCACTTCTTATAGGTACCGCCTGCGGCAACTACCTTTGCGATAGACTCGATAACTGCCAGCATTGCACCGTGATAAGGCGACTTTTCGGATATATCGGGATTATAGCCCCAGCCCATGAGCGAGCAGGTATTCGTCTCGCCTGTGAGTACGGGTATCTTTGCAGCCATAGCCTGTGAAGGAGACATCTGATATACACCGCCGAAAGGCATAAGAACAGTTCCTGCACCGATAGTGGAGTCAAACTTCTCGATAAGTCCCTTCTGCGAGCACACATTGAGGTTGGACATGAGCTGAGTCCATGACTCTGCACTGTCTGCCGTATTTGTATCTGCAAGGAGCTCGGGAGCTTCAACTTCTATATCCGTATACTTGGGAGCACCGTTTGAGTTGAGGAACTCGCGTGAAAGGTCAACGATAGTGTTTCCGTTCCATATCATCTTAAGGCGGGGCTCGTCAACAACATCGGCAACGAGGGTAGCTTCAAGGTTCTCCTTTGCAGCCTCTTCCATGAATTTGTCAAGGTCCTCGGGAGCGATAACAACAGCCATTCTCTCCTGAGACTCGGAAATAGCTATCTCCGTGCCGTCAAGACCGTCGTACTTCTTCGGCACTGCATTGAGGTTGATAACAAGTCCGTCCGTGAGCTCGCCGATAGCAACTGATACACCGCCTGCACCGAAGTCGTTGCAGCGCTTTATCATCCTTGTTACCTCGGGATTGCGGAACAGTCTCTGGAGCTTTCTCTCCTCGGGAGGATTACCCTTCTGTACCTCTGCGCCGCAGTGCTCAAGAGACTCAAGAGTATGAGACTTTGACGAGCCTGTTGCGCCGCCGCAGCCGTCGCGTCCTGTCTTTCCGCCGAGGAGTATAACTATATCTCCCGCAACGGGACGCTCTCTGCGGATATTCTCAGCAGGAGCCGCACCAAGGACTGCGCCTATCTCCATACGCTTTGCCACATAGCCCGGGTGGTATACCTCGGCAACATGGCCTGTTGCAAGACCGATCTGGTTGCCGTATGAGCTGTAGCCGTTGGCAGCTCCGAGAGTTATCTTTCTCTGAGGGAGCTTGCCTGCGATAGTATCTTCAACAGGCACGAGAGGATTTGCCGCACCTGTAACACGCATTGCCTGATATACATATGAACGTCCCGAAAGCGGGTCTCTGATAGCGCCGCCGAGACAGGTAGCCGCACCGCCGAAGGGCTCGATCTCTGTGGGGTGGTTGTGGGTCTCGTTCTTGAACATGAGGATCCAGTCCTCTGTCTGTCCGTCGATATCCACCTTTATCTTTACGGAACAAGCATTTATCTCCTCGCTCTCGTCGAGGTCGGGGAGCTTTCCGTCAGCCTTCAGCTTCTTTGCCGCAAGAGTAGCAAGATCCATAAGGGTCATGGGCTTGTCCGTTCTACCCAGCTCCTTGCGGACATTGAGATACATATCGTATGTATCCTTTATATAAGGAGTATTTATCTTTACGTTTTCAACATTGGTAAGGAATGTGGTATGACGGCAGTGGTCAGACCAGTAGGTATCTATCATGCGTATTTCCGTGATAGTGGGGTTGCGCTTTTCCTCATTGCGGAAATAGTCCTGACAGAACTTTATATCGTCATAGTCCATGGCAAGGCCGAACTTGTCAACAAATGCATGAAGTCCGAATGCATTGAGATTTATGAAGCCCTCAAGCTCCTCAACAGTTGTGGGGATATCGTAATTTGTATCGAGGGTCTTTACAGTCTCCAGTGAAGCCTCTCGGCTCTCAACAGGGTTGATGATATATGCCTTGAGCTTTGCGAAATCTGCATCGCTGATGATGCCCGAGATTATGTATACTCTCGCATTTCTTACACGGCAGCGCTCTCCCTGACGGAGTATCTGTATACACTGCTCGCAGCTGTCGGCTCTCTGGTCGAACTGTCCCGGAAGGTACTCAACGGCAAATACTCTGTCTGTCTCGCTTACCTGCGGAAGCTCGTCATACACAACGTCAACGGCAGGCTCGGAGAAAACGGTATTCACAGCAGCCTTGAAATCCTCCTCGCTGAGCTTGTCTGCGTCGTATCTGTTGAGGATACGTACACCTGAGATATTTAGTCTGAGCGCGGTCTTGATATCGCTGAGCACAGACTGAGCCTCTACTGCAAATTCAGGCTTCTTTTCAACGTAAATTCTGAATACGGACATAATTCAGTCTCCCTTCAATTTAATGCGTAATGCATAATGCGTAATGCGTAATTATTGATATCGGCTTCACAGATATTATCTGAAAAAGAGTTCTTCAAATCAGTCGCCGCAAGGCGACACCACAATTACGAATTACGAATTACGAATTACGAATTGGATAAAGCATTAATAAGCGTCGGTGACAAGGCTGCCGAAGCAGCAGTCGTGACCATACTCTTCTATTATAACACTTCTTATCTGATTACGCAAACTTTTTTCGGGAAATTTCCGATAAATCTTTATTAATGTATAATCAGGTGCATATCCGTGATGAAATTCTGTAGAATTTTCACGCTCAAAGAGCACGGGAACAGTTCTTCCCACCAGCGAGCGCAGATAGCCCTCTCTTGTTTCCTCGGCGGCGGCGGTCATTTCCTGCCAGCGCTGAGACTTTACGCTGTCGGCGATCTGTCCGTCCATTTTATCCGCTTTTGTGCCGCTTCTGCGTGAAAACCTGAACACATGGACCTTTGAAAAGCCTGTCTTCTTCACGAAATCCACCGATTCCCTGTGATCCGCCTCAGTTTCCTGCGGAAATCCCACCATAACATCCGTAGTGAACGAACATTCGGGGAATATGCCGCGGATATGCTCCGTAAGGGCAAGATACTCCGCAGCGGTATACTTCCTGTTCATATTTCTCAGGGTTTTTTCGCAGCCGCTTTGCAGCGAAAGGTGGAACTGCGGACAGAACTGCGGCACGGCAGCAAGCCTTCTCAGGAGAGCTCCCGACATCATCTCGGGCTCAAGGGAGCCGAGCCTTATGCGCTCCACGCCCTTTGTGTTGGCGCACAGCTCCACAGCATCGGCAAGGTCTCGGTCAAATTCCCTGCCGTAAAAAGCAAGGTTTATGCCCGAAAGCACTATCTCCTTTACGCCCCCCGCAGCTATAGCCTTGACCTCATCATAGAGAAGGTCCATTGGCTTTGAGCGGCAGCGTCCGCGGGCAAAGGGTATCATGCAGTATGAGCAGAACTGGTTGCAGCCGTCCTGTATCTTAACAAAGGCACGGGTATTATTGTCGAATTTCGTACATCTCAGAGGTTCGAACACATCGTCCGCCGAATAATCCGAGATATTTACCACACGCGAGCGCTTTTCAAGGCAGGCTTTCACGAGTCCTACTATAGAGCTGCGGTCCTTTGTACCGATGATTATATCCGCCTCCGTGAGCTTTTCCGCTTCCTCGCGGTTAGCCTGAGGATAGCAGCCCGTAAGGGCTATGACAGCATCGGGCAGCGCTTTTCTCAGCTTCCGCAGCGCTGTAAGAGTGCGGCTGTCTCCCGAAGCTGTGACCGTACATGAATTTATCACCACCGCATCGGCTGAAAGAGCCTTTTCGGCAGCAGCAAAACCATTCTCGAGAAAGAGCGCTCTCATGCACTCGGTCTCGTACTGATTGACCTTACATCCGAAGGTCACAAACGCAATTTTATACATAAACCACCTTTTATATTCTATCAAATTGCATATTCCGATGTGAAATATGCACAATTTTCACTAATAAATATTATGCATTCTCAACAGTAAAATTAATAAAAAACTCATTCGCTGTGTCAATCAAATACACCATATTGACGAAAATACGAGGAACTGCTTGACACCGTGTAATATACGTGTTATTATATAGTTGCGGTAAAGGAAAAGGCCGCAAAAAAAGAAATAAACAAGAAAAAACACAGACATCTGAAAACAGGAGGTAAAGCATGACTAAAACAACTGTTAATCTTCAGGCAATCAATGACGTAAAGGATTTCGTCAATATCGTTATGAAGTACGACTTCGATATCGACCTCGTTTCCGGCAGATACGCAGTAGACGCAAAGTCTATCATGGGTATTTTCAGCCTCGACCTCTCTAAGCCCATCGAACTCAACGCGCACACAGATGATGCTGATAAGTTTCTTAAAGAGATCGACCGTTTCATTGTAAAGTAAATAATAGCAAAGCAAAAGGGATATGTTCCGAAAGGAATGTATCCCTTTTCTTTTTATCCATGCTCACTGTGAGACCTTAAGCTCTCTGTGGAAGGTATTTCCGTTTTCTGCGTTTATATATACCTCTGCTATCTTGTCATCCACAACGGGAACTATCCATGTGAGGATCGGTCCGCTGTATATAGCCAGCTTCGGCGCTGTCTCCTTCGAGACCTTATAATTGTCTGCCGCACACATAACAGCCGCCGCAGAGCTAACCTTTGGCTTTATGCTGAACTCCCACGTATCGGAATAGGTGCTGCTGATGATTATGGGCTTGTATCCGTCGGACTTGTCAACGGTAAGCTCGATATAGCTGCCGATTATCTCCATATCCTCGAAATACTGGTCAAATCTGTAATCGACCCTGTCACTGTAATCGGTAGTGCCGCCGAACCTCATCTCGCTGTACACATCATTGAAGCCCATTTCCCGCGAAAGTGACGCTATGAAGTCAAGCGCCGACTTTTCGTCCTTTATCGCTTCTTTCCCGAGAACCCCCTGTATAAGTCTGACAGCACCGCTGTCCTCATCGCGGGTGATAAACACGTTTTCCTCGCCCTTCAGGGGAGTTATCTCATCGAGAGATCTCTGTTCC
This sequence comes from uncultured Ruminococcus sp., assembly GCF_946415235.1. Lineage (GTDB taxonomy): Bacteria > Bacillota > Clostridia > Oscillospirales > Ruminococcaceae > Ruminococcus. The sequence goes on from NZ_CAMKRR010000018.1 coordinate 28,895, forward strand.
ACAGACCATGTTACAGGTCTGTCGTCTTTTTCGGTCTTATTTGTTTTCTTTTTTGCGGAGCATCCGCAAGACAAAAGCACACAGCAGCTCATAACTGCTGCTGCGGCCGCTCTCTTATCCATCATTTTCCCTCCGTCATATTATTGCCTGTCATAATAGCTCTTGCCGCCGTTGGGGCGAAAATACGTCCTGATATAGCCGTCCTTTGACAGTATGACGAACTCATTGGTGGCTTCGATATAGTATACTCCGTCGCCGTCCTCGGCTTCGGTCTTGTGCAGAGCCTCGGAATTGTTTACGACGTCGCTTGCACCCTTTTCGTATTCCTGAGCTGTTTTATAATCAAAATCGTCCTTGAACTCCGCTCCGTGCTTCTCAAAATGCTCGGTAAGGAGCTTTTTGCTTCTGAAATGGTACTCGGCATATGTACCGTCTTCGCTGTCAAAGGCGGAAGCTGCTGTCGTTTCCTCGGGAGCAGCCGAAGTTGTGGTCGTTTTTTTGCTGTTATTGTTCTTAGCTTTGGACGTGGTTGTCTTTTTGCCCTTATTGCTTTTTGCTGTAGTAGTCGTCGTCTTATTTTTTGCAGAAGTTGTTTTGCTGTTCTGAGTATTCTTTTCGGTCGTCTCTGCCGCAAAGGGGTTCTGTGTCGACCACTCGGCAATATCTATAGCCGCAGTAGTTACCGCTGCTTTCTCGGTCTGTGCGGGACTGTTATTATCCCTGCAGCCGCCGAACGTCAGTGCCGCAAGCACCGCAGCTGCCGAAAGCGCGGCGATTTTTCTGATATTTTTCATGCTCCGCCTCCTGAAAATCTTTTGTAACTTAATCTTTTGTAACTCCATTATACTGCATATCCCGCAAAATATCAAGTTACAAAACAGCAAAAATCCCGAGAACCGGAAAGCTCTCAGGATCTGCTGTTATCTGAGGAAATAATGCTCAATGCCCTAAAGCATGGACTTCTCTTAAATCGTATGTAACCACGAACGAATCGTCACCGCATTCATTGCAGAAGCTGCTGACGATACGATCAGCCACGAGGCGGCCGCCGTCCTCATCAGCGCCGATGAGCAGCACCATTATCCTGTCCTCGCTGCATACTGTGGCAAGGTCACCTCTGCGGAGACATTTGCGTATCTCTTCCGAAAGTATGCTCATCATCTGCTCCCACTTGTCATAGGAGCTCCTTCTGTGAGTACTCAGCTGGAATAAGAGTATCTGTGTTTGTTTCTGAGTGCGCTCGAGAAATCTGAGCACAAATCTGAATATATTCGTAAAATCCACCGAACGGACGCAGTAAGCGCCTGATTCGCCGTCCTTTATCTTAAGGAGGCTGTCTATGGTTATGGATCTGTGCAGGTCGTTATGCGGAACTACCGTTGCAAGGGATTTTGCTCTGCGCAGCAACAGCTGGCTGCATATTGGAGTCCTTATAACATCATCAAAGCCGAGAGCCATAAGTATCTCCTGATTTTCGCAGGTGCCCTCGGAAGTGAATGCAGCAATGGGTGTATTGCAATGCTTTGCAGAAGACCGTACATTCTCGATCACCGAGGCAACAGAACCGCTGCAATACGACTCCGACACGATTATGATATCACACTCGGGAAGTCCGTTCGCATCGGGAGCGATCACACACTCAAAGCATGAGCCGAGGTTTTTCTCCCAGTATTTAGTTTTTTTCGCACTGTCGATTATTCCTGCTTTCATTGCTTCACCACCGTTCAAGAAATATTCACAAGTGAATTATATCATATTCGGCAAGAAGTATCAATTATCGTTTCTTACAAATTTTCGATTATTTTTTTGGCAGTATTACCGCTTGACACAGCGAAAGCGGCTCTGCTGCGTTGAATGGCTCACACGCCTCACAATGCGTAAACTTGAATTTTATAGTTATATCATGCAATAAAAAAACAGTCATAAGGAAACTTTTAACATCCTTATGACTGTTTACTTGTTTTAACAATACAGCTTTTCAGCTGCTTTTCATTTACTTGATTATTCTTACTCTGATAACGCCGTCAACTGCGTTGATCTTGCCCTCTACCGTAGGAGGAACGTCACCGACAACATCGAGCATTGTGTAAGCAAAGTCCTTCTTTGAAGCATTTACCATGTTCTCGATATTGATGCCCTCGTTGCCCACTACTGTTGTGATGGAGGCGATAGTTGTAGGAACATTCTTGTGGATAATGCAGATCTTTGTACCTACAGCGTTCATTGCAGCATTTGGAAGATTTACGCTGTTCTTGATATTTCCGTTCTCGAGGTACTCGATAAGCTCCTCAGCAGCCATAACTGCACAGTTGTCCTCGCTCTCGGGAGTTGAAGCACCGAGGTGAGGGAGAACGATAACATCGTCAACGCCGAGTACTGTATCATCGGCAAAGTCTGTAACGTACTTAGCCACCTTGCCGTCAGCGATAGCCTTTACTACTGCCTCGCTGTTGATGAGCTCGCCTCTTGCGAGGTTGATAAGACGAACGCCGTCCTTCATCATAGCGATCTGCTCAGCGTCGATAGTGTTCTTTGTCTGAGGAGTGTAAGGCATATGTATAGTGATATAATCACTGTTTGTATAGATATCGTTGATATCTGTAACGATCTTTACGGAAGGCTCAAGGTGAAGAGCAGCACCTACAGAGAGGTACGGATCGTAACCGATGACCTTCATGCCGAGAGACTCGGCTGCGTTTGCGATCTTGCCGCCGATAGCGCCGAGACCGATGATACCGAGAGTCTTGCCTGCGATCTCGGGACCTGCGAACTTGGACTTGCCGCCCTCAACTGTCTTGGGAGCATCGGGTGTGCCCTTGAGTGAAGCTGCCCATGAAGCTGCCTCAACGATCTTTCTTGAAGCAAGGAGGAGAGCGCAGATAGCCAGCTCCTTAACAGCGTTTGAGTTAGCGCCGGGAGTGTTGAATACGCAGATACCCTCCTGAGCGCAGCGCTCTACAGGGATATTGTTAACACCTGCACCTGCACGAGCGATAGCAAGGAGATTGTCTCCAAACTGCATATCGTGCATCTTTGCGGAACGTACCATGATAGCGTCAGGATTAGCGCAATCCTCGGATACTGAGTACTTGCTCTTGTCAAAAACGTCTGTACCGATAGCTGAGATCTTGTTTAATGTCTGGATCTTGTACATTTCAGTAAACCTCTTTCTGTTTATTTTTGAAATGCATAATTAAGAATTCATAATTCATAATTGCTGAACTCGCTGCGCTCGGTATATCAAGTATAGCGCTTCTCTGTAATTATGCATTATGCATTATGCATTATGAATTATTACGAGTTTTCTTCTTCAAACTTCTTCATGAAAGCAACGAGCTTCTCAACGCCCTCGATAGGCATTGCATTGTAGATGGAAGCTCTCATGCCGCCGACAGTTCTGTGACCCTTGAGGTTCTCGAAGCCTGCTGCCTTTGACTCTGCAACGAACTTCTTGTCGAGCTCCTCATTGCCTGTGATGAAAGGAACATTCATGAGTGAGCGGTCCTTCTTCTCAACAGTGCCCTTGAACATCTTGCTGCTGTCGAGGAAATCGTAAAGGATCTGAGCCTTCTTCTCGTTATGCTTCTTCATAGCCTCGAGGCCGCCCATCTTCTTGATCCACTTGAATACCTTGCCGCATACGTAGATACCGTAGCAGGGAGGAGTATTGTAAAGTGACTCGTTGTCAGCCTGTATCTTCCAGTCCATCATAGTAGGAGTGCACTTGAGTGCGGGACCGTCAGCGATAAGATCCTCACGAACAATGATGATCTGAACGCCCGAAGGACCAACATTCTTCTGAACGCCGCCGTAGATAACGCCGTACTTTGTAACGTCAACAGGCTCTGAGAGGAAGCATGAGCTTACGTCAGCAACAAGCTCGTGACCCTTTGTGTTCGGGAGCTCCCAGAACTTTGTACCGTAAATGGTATTGTTCTCGCATATGTAAACATAATCGACATCATCGGGGATATCGAGATCTGAGCAGTCGGGGATATAAGAGAATGTCTTGTCAGCAGATGAAGCCACTCTAACTACTTCGCCGTACTTCTCAGCTTCCTGAGCAGCCTTCTTAGCCCACTGACCTGTGATGATGTAAGCAGCCTTGCCCTTCTTCATAAGGTTCATAGGAACACCTGCGAATACCAGTGAAGCGCCGCCCTGTACGAAGATCACCTTGTAATTGTCGGGGATATTCATAAGGTCGCGGAGATCCTTCTCGGCTTCCTTGATTATCTCGTCATAAACCTTTGAACGGTGAGACATCTCCATTACGGACATACCGCATCCCTTGTAATCCATCATTTCCTCTGCACATTCCTTGAGAACTTCCTCGGGAAGAACTGCGGGACCTGCGCTGAAGTTATAAACTCTGCCCATATTAAAAAACCTCCAAATTGATATGTATATAAGTAGTATTTGCAATACAATATAAATTATACTCCTTTAATTAAAATAAGTCAATATAAAAAAACGATTTTTTTATAGTTTGTTATTTTTTTGGCAAAAGCTGCGAAAAAAGGTAGGACAAATTTACAGCTTATAATATGTTGTTAACTCTGTGCAACATTTTAAACCGATTTATTATACCGGAAGCCTATTTGATAATCCGTGACAAAGCCAGCCGCGTTACAGAATTTCCTATGCCGGTCGTAGGAATTAACGCAGCGCTTTTCAGCGCCCTTCTCCCTGCATTTAAGTATCGCACCGATGCTCTTGTGTCTGTTTTTTCTCTCATGCTCACAGGTTCAATAAAGGCAAGTCTTTCTCAGGTTCAAATCGTTTTACTTCCATAGATATTCTCCCTAACCATAAAAAAAGAACGGCTCACAGCCGTTCTTCAACCGTCTTTTTCGCAGCATACCACCGCTATCGCAGTGATATTATCCTTGCTTCCGCTGGCAAGAGCCTTGTCCACAAGAAGATGCAGCCTTGTTTTCAGACTTTTCGGCATTTCCAGTATCTCCTCCATATCGAGTACCGAAACATAGTCCGAAAGTCCGTCAGTACAGAGCAGAAGCAGGTCGCCGTACTCCATTCCCTCGGGAAGCTCCGCTATATCTATCTTTGGCTCTGACTTTACATTGCCAAGCACAGGGAATATGATATTCCTGTGAACGTGGGTCCTGCGCTCCTCGGTAGTGATAGCTCCCTCGTCTATGAGCAGCTGTACAAGTGACTGGTCGCGGGATATCTGCTTGATGCGTCCGCCTCTGTAGCGGTAAAGCCGCGAATCTCCCACATTGAATGTGTATATGCTGTTCTTTCCGTCAACAGCAATACCGCAGACCGTAGCCTGCATATTATGAGTCTCGGGGTCGGATTCGCTGTACTCCGCAAGCCCGTGATGTACCGAAAGCAGCTTTTCCTCAAGGTCGTCACCGTCGGAGAAGCCCTTGTCCCTCAGAAGCTCCAGACACATTTTGGAAGCCAGTTCTCCCGAGCGCTCTCCCGATACTCCATCGGAGACCGCCGCCAGAAAAGGCTCTTTCAGCGTCTGCTCGGAAGAGCCCGAATCTATAACGCTGCCGTTTATGAGCAGTGCGTCCTCATTATGGGACATCATGCCCTTGTCTGTCACTCCGCAGCAATAATACATCAGGTCTCCTCCTCTCTTTATATTATACCGTACATTTCCATACCGTTGCGGCAGGTGATGTCAAGAAGCTCCTCGACATCAACGCCCTTTACTTCTGCCGCCTTAGCTGCTGTACAGGGTATCATGGAGCTGTCACAGCGTTTTCCTCTGAAGGGCTCGGGCGCCATATAAGGGCAGTCCGTCTCCATGAGAAGCCTGTCAAGCGGCACAGCTTCAAGAGCTTTCAGTGCTTTTTTTGCATTTTTGAAGGTAAGTACGCCTGTAAAGCCAATATACATACCTGTTTTTATTATTTCCTTTGCAGTTTCGGCAGAGCCGCTGAAGCAATGTACAACGCCCTTCGGACGATACTCCTTAAGTATCTCCACGGTGTCCTCGGCGGCATTGCGGCTGTGAACTATCACAGGCATATCAAGCTCCTTTGCAAGAGCCAGCTGCTCACGAAAGAAGCGTATCTGCTTTTCGCGGTCAAAACCCTCATAGTGATAGTCGAGACCTATCTCCCCCACCGCCTTTATTTTCGGCTCTGAGGCTATTATCTTCTTAAGGGTGTCAATGTAATCCGCAGGAGTTTCATCGACGCTTTCGGGGTGAACTCCCGCAGCTGCGTAGATATAGTCGTATTTTTCTGCGAGCAGCGCGTTCTCGCGGGAATCCTCAATACTCGAGGCTGCCAGCATAACAAGCTTTACTCCCTTGTCGGGGAGCTCCGCAAGCACCTGTTCCCTGTCCCCGTCAAAGGCGCTGTCCGCATAATGTGCATGGGTATCGAATATATTCATTATTCCTGCTCCGAGAAATACTGTTCCTTAAGGCTCTTTATAAAGTTTGTGCTTGGTATAAAGTCCTCGCTCGAATCCGTACCGTTGAGGGATATCGCCATGGCAAATGCATTTCCGTGCTCGAAAAGGTACTTTATGGCAGGCTTGATATCCTTATAGTCGGAAGCGGTCACATTTGACTCCGTCAGATTTATGATGGAATTGAAGCTGTTGTCAAGAGTATCCGAAATGTACTGACCGTCAGTCTGATTCATCATGGAAGCCACTACGGAAGCGGCTGTGAAAGCTCTTTCGCTCTCGCCGTCATTGAACATAGTGTAGGTAACGAAGGTGAGCGCCTGATCGCTGTTGAGGAACTGTGAGCTTCCGTCGTTCTTGAAGCCTGCAATATCCGCATTCACAGGGAAAGAAACACCGCCGAAGATGTCGCAGGCCTTTTTGAATGCGTCATCTGTGAACTTCATGTATTTATCTATCTTTATGTCAAAGACCTTTTCCACGTATTCCACCGCACCGCTGCAGCCCTGTGACGTATACTTCTCGAGTATGCCCATCTGATCATTGTCAACGAGGGATATGGAGTTTGACGGTATGCCTATGAGGTATACCTGCTCCTTTACAGGCATTGAGCGCATCAGCATAAATGTAGGCGGACATAGCTCGTTTGAGGTTTCAAGTATGAGCAGCATAGTATGGTTGTCCTTGCTCGTTACAACACCGTCTGTACGCGGTATGGGCTCAGAGGGCTTCTCACGCTGTCCAAGTCCCCAGTACTTCCATGCGGCAAGGGCGCCGCCGCCTACGAAGATGAGACCTATGAAGATAGTAAGGAGAAAAGGTACTGCTACGTGTCCTGTTTTTTTAGCCATTTTTTCGGCTCCTTTCATGTTTTTTGATCGTCAGATCATTATCATTCTCTTGTTTTTTATTATAATATCAGTAATATCAACTTATCGTATAACACAAGTCTGAAAAATATCCGCCATGAAATGAATAAAAAATTTTTCCCACGGCTATAGTTTAAAAACAAATGGCTGAGTTGCGGTTGTCCACAGAGTTTTCCACATTTTCAACATGAATGAATTGCCGATTGATGTTTAAACACACAATTCAACAGCCTGTTGAAAAAGAACACCCGTTCATGTCGGATCCCATGCTCCACGCCGTCAAAACAACGATATACAGGCAAATTCCTGCTGTGCTAGCCTTGAGATTGGCGGCATTTCCCGAAGTATCGGGACGTTTCTGATGTTGATATCTTGCTGCCGAAGGACTCTGACTTTTCAACATCGCAAATAAATAATCAAGATATATTCACACTGTTGTTGATTTATAAAAAATAGTGTGTTATAATTATTGTTGAGCTGACATTTATCAGTAAGGCTCTTCAAAGACGTTGTCCATAAACACCAGCTTGCGGCGTATGCTTTCTATATCGGGACCGCATTCGTCAATGACCGCATACACGTCATCAAGTCCGAAGCGGCGTATCTTAAGTCCTTTGCGGACTGCATAGTTCAGCGTCTGATATGTGCCCGATTTGAACGAGCCCTCGTTGAAGTATGAGATCACGGCAGAGGCATTGTCCGCCATGAAGTAATTGCGGACCTTGTATACCTCGGGCGAAGTATTCTCGCCGCTTTTTCCGTAGACCACATCAGGATCGGTATTGGTGGTGAGCAGAAGGTCGCAGCCCTGCTCCGCCTCGGCAAGCAGCTCCTTGTAACGCTGGCTGAAGCGCTCCGCATGGCGCAGGAACGGCATGACGCCTATGAGGCGTATACTGCTGTCCGAGCGTTTTTTCGCAAGGACATACTTTGCAGCCCAGAGGTCGGTACCCACAGCAAGTCCGCTTATAAAGCTCCTGTAGCCGCTTTCCACAGCCATATCTATGTATCTGCACAGCATGAGCTGAACGGTACGCAGGGTAATGCTGCTGTATATCGGGTCCTTCCTGTACGGAACGATCCCTGTTTCACGGTGCCCTGTAAAGCAGACCGCGTTTGCAGAGTCTATTTCCGCTTCTTCCGACGGAAGCACAGGTACTCCCGAATCAAGTGAGAAAAGCATGGCACACCTCGCTTTCCCGAAAATATCATACATGAAAATTATAACATACATCATATTTTATTTCAAGACGTTTTTTTGACTTGTAATTAAATTTTAATTTTGCATAGAGTTATATATATCAGAAAGGAAGGATAACGGAATGAAGCCGTATCTGAAAAGAGCATGGGCAGAGGTATCACTGCCGAAGCTCAGAAAAAATGTGGAGATAATAAAGGGGCTCAACTCCCCCGATACCGAAATAATGGCTGTGGTAAAGGCTGACGCCTACGGTCACGGTGACGAGCACGTTGTCCGCTGTCTTGCCGGGCAGTGCGGTATCAGGTACTTTGCGGTATCCAATCTCGACGAAGCGATAGCAGTAAGGAAGTTTGCGCCTCAGGCGGAAATACTTATCCTCGGATATACTCCCCCAGAGTACGCTCACGAGATAGCCATGTACAATATAATACAGGGCGTTGTCTCCACGGAATATGCTCTCGAGCTCGTAAAGAACAGCGCCGAGCCTATCCGCTGCCACATAAAAATAGATACGGGCATGGGAAGAATTGGTCTCAAGCATGATACTCCCGAGGAGTGTGCTGCCGAGATAGAAGCCATGATGAAGATAGAAAAGCTCTCCGTTGAGGGCATATATACTCACTTTGCCGTTGCGGACAGCGATGACCCGGATAATATCGCATATACCGACAGGCAGGAGAAGTTCATCACCGATACCTATGACGTACTTGTAAAGCACGGCATAAAGCTCAGACACCTGCACTTCATGAACAGTGCAGCCACCTGCTACAGGAACAGTTCTCGGAGCACTCTTTCCCGCGCAGGTATCATACTCTACGGTCTGCACCCCGATGTGAGCCTTGATATCCCCGAGGGTCTCGAACCTCTTATGGAGCTCAAAGCCGTTATCTCCCATGTAAAGACCGTCAGAGCGGGCGACTGCATAAGCTACGGCCGTACATTCGTTGCCGACCGCGAAATGCGTATCGCTACTGTCACTATCGGCTATGCCGACGGATATTCCCGTCTGCTCAGCTCAAAGGGCGAGATACTCGTCCACGGAAAGCGCTGTAAGATAGTAGGCAGAGTCTGCATGGACCAGCTGATGATGGACGTTTCCGACGTTCCTGAGGCAAAGTCAGGCGATATTGTTACTCTTATCGGCACTGACGGAAATGACCGCATCACCGCCGACGACCTCGCGCAGGTCTACGGCACTATCGGATACGAAGTGGTATGCGGTATCTCAAAGCGCGTACCCCGTATCTATATTGAGTGAGCATTGAGTAGAAAGCAGAGAGTAGAAGCAGCTTCACTGCATAATACTACTTACTACTCACTACTATCTACTCACTTAAATCAAAGGAGGATAAACATATGACAAAAGCAATGACTATATCGTATGAGGTAGGCGATAATCTCTACCTCAACCTTACAAATAAATGTCCCTGCGCCTGCACCTTCTGCATACGCAACCACGCCGACGGCGCTTACGGCTCCGACCCGCTCTGGCTGGAGCACGAGCCCTCAATGGAGGAAATAACCGCCGACCTTAACAAGCGCGATATCAAAAAGTACCGCGAGATAGTGTTCTGCGGCTACGGCGAGCCTACAGAGCGCCTTGACGCCGTCCTTGAAACCGCCGCTTATCTCCGCAGCAGGGAGAAATGTCCTGTACTGCGTATAAATACCAACGGTCTCGGCGACCTTATCCACGGCAGGAGCATAGCAAAGGAGCTCTGCTACGAGCTGGACATCGTTTCAATAAGTCTCAATGCTCCCACTAAGGAGGACTATATGGCTGTAACACGCCCTAAGTTCGACAACGCTTTCGAGGCTCTCCAGAAGTTCACAAAGGACTGCGTAAAAGTCGGCAGAGCAGAGGTAATAATGTCCGTAGTCGATGTTATCCCTCAGGAGCAGATAGAAGCTTCCCGTAAGCTTGCCGAAAAGCTCGGAGCTCATCTCCGCGTGAGGACCTACGACGACTAAAAACTGCACATATTCCAACAGTCCATTTTGTGCAGTATTTATGCAGTTATACTATGGAAAATCATGCTGAAATATGGTATAATTATTTATTGAAGGATTTCTCTAATCTGAGATAAGGAGTAATTTCTATGAGTAAAAAAGGTAAGATAATACTTGCGGCTTCGATCTCTACCTCAGTTCTCGCTCTTACAGCGGCTGCGGTGACTGTTTTCGTCTGCAAGCGCATTTACGAGAAGAATTATTTCTCGGTCACGGATTAACAGGTCAATATTATAAAAAGAAGGTTGAATAATATGGAAATCAAATTCACAAAGGCTGCAAGCCTCAAGGCTAAGCCACAGCCCGGCGACAAGCTCGGCTTCGGTCACATCTTCACAGACTATATGCTCGTTATGCCCTACGACGAGGGACAGGGCTGGCACGATCCCGAGATCAAGCCCTATGCTCCTATCGAGCTCTCACCTGCCGCTATGTGTCTCCACTACGGACAGGAAGTATTCGAGGGCTTAAAGGCTTACAGAACAGCTGACGGCAAGGTACAGCTCTTCCGTCCGCAGGAAAACTTCAAGAGACTCAACAAGTCAAACGAAAGACTTGTTATCCCCGAGCTTCCCGAGGATCTTGCAATGAAGTGTCTCCTTGAGCTCCTCAAGGTAGAAAAGGACTGGGTACCTTCAAAGGAAGGCGAGTCACTCTATATCCGTCCGTTCATTATCGCAGTTGATCCGTTCCTCGGCGTTAAGCCCGGCGCTCAGTACCTCTTCATAATCATTCTTTCACCTTCGGGCGCTTATTATGAGAGCGGTCTCAACCCTGTAAATATCTACGTTGAGAGCAAGTATGTCCGCGCTGTAAGAGGCGGTATGGGCTTCGCAAAGACAGGCGGCAACTACGCTGCTTCACTTATCGGACAGGACGAGGCTCACAAGCAGAACTACTCACAGGTACTCTGGCTCGACGGTGTTGAGCAAAAGTACATAGAGGAAGTAGGCGCTATGAACATCTTCTTCGTTATCGACGGAAAGGTAGTAACACCTATGCTTCAGGGCTCTATCCTCCCGGGTATCACAAGAAAGTCCGCTATTGAAGTATGCAAGAGCAAGGGCCTCACAGTTGAGGAAAGACGTATCGACATTCAGGAGATCGCTGACGCTTACGACGCAGGCAAGCTTGACGAGGTATTCGGTACAGGTACTGCTGCTGTTATCTCACCTGTAGGTCACCTTAAGTGGAACGACAAGGTAATGGAGATCAACGGCAACAAGATCGGCAAGATCTCACAGATGCTCTACGATACAATGACAGGTATCCAGTGGGGCAAGATCGAGGATAAGTTCAACTGGATCGTTCCTGTTGAATAATAAATATCAGTTATTAAAGGCGCTTACGAAACGGAAGCGCCTTTTTTATCGGTAAACGTCTATAAATCAAAATTCAGCTTTGCTGAATTTTGATTTGAGTAAGTAGTAAGCAGAAATCAGAAAGTAGTAGGGGCGGATATTATCCGCCCGAAATTACACGTGCGTGTAGGGACGCGCATTAGCCCGCTTCCGTTAGCGGAACAAATGAATAACCAAACCGAAATAGGACAAAACAGTGGCATTTAAGCAAGTGCCGCTGTTTTTTTATATTGAATTTTTCAACTTTTTATGTTATACTAAAAAATAAAAAAAAATTAGCGTTACCAAACCTAAAAAACACGGACTTATTAAGTAGAGGGGGTGAAGCGATGCATGATGAATTAATTGTTAAGCTGCTAAATCAGCGAGATGAGAAAGTTCTGCAAACAATTAAGGAACAATATGGTGCACTCTGCTATCAGATTGCTTATCGTATGACTGGGAATCATCAAGAAGCAGAGGAATGCGTAAATGATATGTTGTTAGATGTTTGGAATTCAATCCCCCCGAATTGTCCTAATCATCTTCCAGCATATCTTGCGGCACTTGTACGCAGAACAGCAATCAATAAATATGAAAAAGCTCATAGGCTGAAACGCGGCGGTACTCAGTTTTCTACTGCTTTGGACGAAATATCTGAGATTATCCCTGCGAAGGAACAAGTTGAAAGTGAAATAGAGCAGAGAGAAATGACCGCAGCACTCACAGCATGGCTTCAAACTCTTCCGCCTGAGTCTAAGCGCATTTTTCTACAGAGATATTATATGTCAGATTCTGTTAAAGCTATTGCACAGAAATATGATATGAGTATCGGAGCTGTAAAAATGAAATTAATGCGATTAAGGCAACAGCTAAAGGATTATCTTGAAAAGGAGGGATTGTTATGAATGCAATGGATCTTATGAAAGCACTTGGCGATATTCCTGAAGAACTTGTAAAAACTTGCTTTGATGAAGAGTTTGCAGATAATAAAACAAAAGCTCCCTCCGACACCAATAGCTCTGACTTGCCTGGGCTTGCAGATCCGTACCAGCCAGAGGAAACAGACGATGATAATAACTCAGTTCCACCTTCCAAGATAGGAACAAAGCATATTCATTTTTCAGGGTATATAGCCACTGTTGCAGCGTGTTTGGCCATTGTGATCGGATTGCCGCTTATAATCAGTTATTTTAATCCAAAATCAAGCATATCACCTGATGATCCATTTGTTCCGACTCGAAGTCAGAGAGAATCTGAGAATCCAATTGTTACCGAAGCCAAAGAAACAAATACATCAACAACATATACGAATAAAAGCACTACATCTTTATCTACAGCAGTTTATTCAACAGAAACAACGAGTGAACATCAGACAACAACGGAAACAACGGCCATTACGACAGAAGAAAACATTACTGAGTCAAATAATGAAACAACATTGCCTATTTCTAAAACGGAATCAACTACTACTTCAAAAACAACTACAACATTACAAGCTACTAATACAGGAGTACAAACTACAAGCACTACAACACAAACAAAAGAAGAAAGTAAATTCAGCTTTGAACATGAAGGTGATGGAGATACTTTTACAGAAGAAGCTAATATCGGAGCTGAAATCGGCTTCATAATCACAGGATTGAAAGACGGTGAATCTGTAACATACAGTCTTTCAGATGAAGAAGTCGCACAAATCGCATACTCCGATAACAAACAGGTCACCATATTTTGTTCGAAAGAAGGTAAAACGATCTTAACCGCAAAGTCATCTGATGGTCAGAGCTTTGAGGTCATAATAATAATTTATCCTGATCCTATATTGCAATATTAAAATATGTATTTTAAGTAGTTTGCCATCCGAACAATAAGCAATGGTAAAAAAGGAGGTCTTATTATGAAAAAAAAGAAAATGTTAACATTAATTACTGCCCTAACATTGGGTATGACATCATTTGCGACAATTCCGATAACAACAATGGCTTATGAACCTATTGAATCATATTTATCATATGAGCATGAAGGTGAAGGCAATGTAGAAATTGCTAATGTAGGTGCAGAAGTCGGCTTCATGATCAAGGGCTTGAAAGATGGCGAAAGCATCGAGTATAGTCTCTCAGACAGCGACATCGCCAAGATCATCTATGAGGACAACACACAGGTTACGGTATCTTGCCTGAAAGCAGGAACAACCACTCTTACAGCAAAATCTTCCGATGGACAGAGCTTCGATATTGTATTTGAGATCTCTGATATTGATGATGAGCCTGTGCCAGTAGAAAATTCTAAGGATGAGAAGCTCACCTATGAGCATGAAGGCGAAGGCAACATAGAAATCGCTAATGTAGGTGCAGAAGTCGGCTTCATGATCAAGGGCTTGAAAGATGGCGAAA
>NZ_CAMKRR010000019.1 GCF_946415235.1 uncultured Ruminococcus sp.
AGGGCGGCAACGACTGGAATCAGGGAGGTCAGGACTGGAATAACTGGAACCAGGGTGGTCAGGACTGGAATAACTGGAATCAGGGTGGTCAGGACTGGAACAACTGGAATCAGGGTGGTCAGGACTGGAACAACTGGAATCAGGGCGGACAGGACTGGAATAACTGGAACCAGGGGCAGCAGAACTTTGACTGGAACCAGGGCGGAAACAACTGGAATCAGGGTCAGGACTGGAACAACTGGAGCGTAAATGACTGGAATAACAACAACGGTCAGCAGAACTTCGATTGGAACAATGGCGGACAGGACTGGAGCAGCTGGAATCAGGGCGGCAACGACTGGAATCAGCAGAGCTTCGACTGGAACAACGGCGGTCAGCAGAATTTCGACTGGAATCAGGGCGGTAACGACTGGAACCAGGGCGGCAATGACAATTGGTACAACTGGGACGTAAACAACTGGAGCCAGGGCGGTAACGACTGGAATCAGGGCGGTCAGCAGAATTTCAACTGGAACCAGGGCGGTCAGCAGAACAACGACTGGGGCAACTGGAATCAGGGCGGAAACGACTGGAGTCAGGGCGGTCAGCAGCAGGTAAATAACGGCGGCGCTCAGGTACAGGCAGGCAAGAAGCTCTGCGCTATCTCATTCGATGACGGCGCTTCAGCTCAGAGCAAGTCTGATCCCGCATACAGGATCATCGACGCTCTCATCAAGAACAACATGACAGCTACATTCTTCATCGTAAGCGACTGGATCAAGACAAACGAGCAGGTTCAGTATGAGTACCAGAATGGTATGGAAGTAGCTAACCATACAAAGTCACATCAGTCACTGGGTTCACTCGGTTCATCACAGATCAGAAGCGAGTGGGAGCAGTGCAACAGCAAGCTCAAGAGCATCATCGGCACTGAGCCTTCACACCTCATGAGATTACCTTATCTCGAGAGCAACGGAACAGTTCAGTCCGCACTCTATGATATCCCGCTTATCAGCTGTGCAATAGATACTCAGGACTGGAACAACGCTTCCAAGGATCAGATAGTAAATACTATCAAGCAGGCTGCACAGAACGGTTCACTTGAGGGTGCTATAGTGCTTTGTCACGAGAATTATGCTACAACAGCTGCTGCTATGGAAGAAGTACTTCCATGGCTCGCACAGAATGGTTACCAGAACGTAAATATCTCTGATATGGCAGCTGCAAAGGGCAAGACTCTTGCAGGCGGACAGATACACACACGTGTCTGATCGCTGAATGATTTAGTGGGACGTTCACGCGCCAGGTGTCCGGAACACTTAAAACATTTCTCCATGTTTTTATTATTACCGAAGGGCAGTCTGTATTTTATGGGCTGCCCTTCATTTTAAAACATGAGCTGCTGCGGTAAGCGGCTGAATTGATGTTTCTTCTCCTGTCTTAAAAAGCTGTGAAAGATGTCGTAATTGCGATAAAATATTAACGAAAATTTAATTGTTATAACGATATAAAAATATAATATAAAGCTGTGTTTAAAGCAATATTTCTTTGGCATATATTGACAAAGTTTTCTGTAATGGGATCAATATGAGGGTTTAGTGATTGACAAAGGGTATAAAATGTGATACAATAAACGAGATGTTTATGATGTAATAGTTTTCTTCAATAGTGATACTGCGAAGGAAATTAATGAAAATGACTTTTGGAATTAAAAAGATATTTGTTACTACATCCCATCACCTGATACGATTAAAAGGCGTTTTTGTCTCGAAATACGGGCTCGTTCCTACTTGCCCCTACAGATGAATATTGTAAACAGCTTCTTGTTTTTTACGTTTCTGTAAAGCGGAAACGGAGTATATCGGTTTATTCTGATATGTTACAAACAATGAGCTTTTTTATTTATCCGAGAGATACTTTGCAGTATTTAAGGCTCGTTTATCGGGCTGAAAAAGAGATTCGCGGTGTTGGATTGCACTGATGGGGAATTGATTATTGGATGAAAAGGAATTGCAAGAATGAATATTTATCTATCAAAAAACAGAAACAGTGCTTTATCCCGCGAGGATCGCGCCAATGATCAGAGAGCGGGGCGCAGATCATTCTGTGATGAGCAGATATCGAAAAATAATAAAAAGATAAGATGCAATATCTTTGTTGATCTGCATGAGACAGCGATGCAGAGCGAGTCGGGACTTTATCATCAGTACGGCGGTATCGTATGCAAATTCCGCCTTAATGACCTGATACGCGGTGTTCTGCGCGGAACTTTGCCGTATAACGACGATTTCCTTGCATAGGGCTGCGGCCTCGGACGAGCTTTATTCAGCGCTCGGCAGACTTTAAGGAATATTGCTGCTGCCGCATTTTGCGAAGCAGGAAAAACGGAGTCGCGGTCCGGTTTCGTATCACCTGTTTTCAGGTCTGAGAAAATGTCGGCTTTAAAGATATCATGGCTGTCTGAACTGTTTCGGACGATGCCGTGTCGTTTGGAGGGAGGCGAAAGGGATTATCCCGTGGGGTGTGCCGATGGATATGTGTATTGTTTTCGGTACAGTATAAATAAAGAGCTTTTTACAAGGAAGCATATTAATTTTTTTAATTCAGGAGGAAGAAATGAAAAGTAAAGCAAGAAGATTAATCTCACTTATTGTGACATTAGTTATGGCGTTCACAGTAATGTCAATGAGCATGGTGGGCATGACAGCAGGTGCGGCAGAAAGCAAGACCTATTCAGAGATCAAAAAGTATGAAGTAACTTACGGCGGCAAGCTTTACCGCGGTTTTATCTTAGTACCCGAGGAAGAGGGACAGTACGATGTCAGCCTCATTTTCTGCGGTACAGGCGGATTAAACAGATGGACATGGTACCACTTCGATCAGTGGGTAAACAAGTGGGTATCAAACGGCTACATAAAGCCTTCCATCATTGTTATGCCTTCAGTTGACAAGAGCAATCCCGATATGGAAGCAGGCGTTCAGGGCTGGCAGTTCGAGCAGTTCGTTCGTGAGCAGATGGGCGGCATGAAGGAAGCTCTCCTCAAGACAGAGTACGGCAAGTACATTAACCCAAGCAAGCAGATAAATATCATCGGCTACTCAATGGGCGGTTCCGCTTCACTTCTTACAGGTACATTATATCCTAATCTTTACACAAACGTTGCATCTCTTAGTCCTTCACACACATATTACTCGTATGACGGAAAGCAGTGGCTCAAGAGCGCTAAGGAGATCGTTTTTGCTAAGAGCAGCAGAGCACGCCGTCTGATCGCATACAGCAAGAGCGAAAGCAACGGTCAGACATATATCTTCCAGGAAAATGCAAAGAGATATGAGTCAGAAGCACGTAAGAACGGCTATCCTTTCAAGACATACGTTACAAAGAATTATCCTCATAAGGTAGATATCTTCTTCAGAGAGATATTCGTTTATATGTATTACCTTGACCATAATGTTGTACTCACAGAGAGCAGAATCAATAATATGGACTATAGTATGCCTATAACACAATACAAATAATCCTATGTGGGATTCTGAGCACATAGCGGCAGGATAACTGTTCTTCCGCTGACAGAAGGCTCAATGTTACGGATAATAAAACAGCACTGTGCATTTGCATAGTGCTGTTTTTTATATTGTCATTTTGCTAATGAAGCTCTGACAGTATCAGTATTTCCGCGGAGCTCTCTTTCGGAAGCAGCTGCGTAAATGATACCTGCGGCGGCAGCAGCTAAACAAAGCAGCTGATTAAGTGATACTGCTTTGCCGATGTGGGACTCTCTGAGGAAATCAAGCAGACCTTTAGACGCCGCACAGAGTGTAAGCAGGTAAACTGAAGTATGCCTGCATTTCTTCGCGAGCATTATCATACCTATGGCGAAAATAATGAAAAATACCATGGCTTCCGCAAGCTGAACGGGGAATATACATCCTGTTTCAGTGACCTTTCCCGAGTACTTCACGCAGAACGGGCCATTATAGGGTATCCCGCGGCAGCAGCCGGCAAGGAAACAGCCTGTTTTGGAAATACTGTACATAAGCGGAAGAACAAGAGTACAGTTTTCAAGAGTTATTTTTGTGCTGCCTTTGTCGCGGTTTATGAGGGCGAGAGTAATTACGCTGAGGTACATACCGAAAAGTCCGCCCATAGATGAAAGACCTGTTTTCTGCCCTCCCGATGCGGCATAAGTTAGCAGGAACGCAAAGAAAAAGCTCATAAACGGCGAGAGAAGTGTTATAAAGCCTGATGTCATAGGCTGTATCCCACGCTTTACATTGAGGATATACTGCAATGTAAAGCCTGCCGTGCATGATAGCAGGATCATTATCGCATAGGGCGGAAACAAAAAATAATCCGTGCAGATATGTATATTCATATTATTCGCTCCTTATTTTGTATGGTCCTGTCAGCTGCAAGAGCTGAGACTGTTTACACATTCATTGCAGGCTATGTACAGCGTGATAATGGCTGCTATACTTATAACGAGCAGAATTACGGCGAGAAATATGTAAATGATGCAGAGTATTTTGGCAAAGGTGCTTTTCGGGTACATCACCCTTGCGATTATCATCAGAACCATTGCGGCAATGAAGAAAAATCCGCTGAGAATGGGTACCTTAGTAAAAAATATGGGAACTGTTATCAGCATAAGAGTGACCGAGATGATACAGAGGATATTGGCTGTGCCGCTGTTTTCCTGCTGAGCTGTACTGTTATACTGTATCGGGAAGTACGTGATATTCTTTACGGTATCATCGTTGAAAACGATCTCTTCGCAGTTCCTTAGCTGCATGATGTAGCCGTATTCAAACTGATCGACATATCTTATCCATTTACCGTTACTCTGCTTTGCAAAACCGCGCATAGCGAGAAGCTCCTCGTCCGTGCCGTCAGGTGCAAGAAATATGGGATAACCCATATTGTATAGCAAGGTGCAGTTCTGTATCTCAAAAAAATGGATCGTCATATTATCTGCCTCCATAAAAAGGGATTTAATGTTTCTATGATATTATTATACACCTATCCGCATGAAATGCAAATATGACATTTATAATTTTTTCAGTGACATTTGTAACTGTTTAATGCTATGAAGATTTTCTCTTGACAAAAACAGTGATATATGGCAAAATATAAGGTGATATCGGAAAACACTTTTTATGATAAAGGAGATATTGATGGGAATATTGAAGAAGCTGTTTCCTGTAATGGCTGTTTTGGTTCTTATGTGCGGCTGTGATTATGATGACTATGACAGCGAAGAAACACATGAAACTCGTGTCAATGCTGCGTATACGAATGACGATGAAGCACTGTATCAGGTCATATACGATCATCTTTCAAATTATGAATATCAGTCTATAAAGTACTATGGTTATCCCGATGAAAGCAAGGTATTTGATATAGTACAAAGAGTAGTCTATGAGCATCCCGAGTTTTTCTGGATAGATGATTCATTTCTTGCTCAATCCTATCCTGAGGGATATACGGATATGGGACTGAATCTCAGAGGTGATGAGATATCTATCGGCAGGATAAGGGAAATGTGCGATGAGGTCTCGGAACAGGCAGACAGGATAATACACAATATACCTGTTGGAGCTTCAGACTGGGAAAAGATACTTTTTGTACATGATGAGATAGTAAGGAATACATGGTATCAGGACGGTGATGAGGATGAATTCACCGATACGGTCTACGGCTGCCTTGTAAACGGAAGAACGCAGTCTGCGGGGTATGCTCAGGCATTCCAGTACATTATGGAAAGAATGGGCTTTGAGTGCGGTATGTTTTCAAACGGTGGTCATACATGGAACTATATAAGGCTTGACGGCAAGTATTACTGGATAGACCTTGCATATGATGACCCTGATTTCGGAGAAGATGTATACTATAATTATACGCATAATTACTTTATGTGCGATGACGGGCATTTATCGGAAAATCATGACCTCAGCAAGGGAGATAACAGATTTGTCCCGAAATGCGATTCCTTTGACAAATACTTTTATATCGTTGACGGCTCCTACATGACGGAATACAACGCTGACAGGATATCGGAGATAATAGCGAAGCACAGCAGTGAAGAGCAGATAGAAATAAAGTTTGAAAACGAAAAGGACTATAAAGATGCCATAGAAGGTATCCGCCATGGTGTGGGAGCCATTGAATTCATGAAAGCCGACATTGATCTTTCGGAGCTGAGCTACTGCTGGATAGATGACTGGCTTGTCATAAAGCTGCTGCTGGGTCAGCGGACGGAAGAAAAGACAAGCAATTGATCAGTCTGATATGCGATTTGTTGTCAGGTCACGGCTCTGTTTTTCAAAAGTTGCTGTTTTTCTGCAAGCTGCATTTTTGACTTGATTTTTGTATAAAGGTATGATATACTTGAAAAGATGTATATTATGAGAATGTGTGAACATCTCGATAGTATTTCCGAAAATATCATTAATAAGAGGTTAAGAGTATGACTATATTTGTAACAGGCGGAGCCGGCTTCATCGGCTCGAATTTCGTATTCCATATGCTGGATACATATCCCGACTACCGTATCGTATGTCTGGACAAGCTCACATATGCAGGCAACCTTTCCACACTTGAGCCTGTAATGAAGAATCCGAATTTCCGCTTCGTAAAGATAGATATCTGTGACAGAGAAGCGATATACAAGCTCTTCGAGGAAGAAAAGCCCGATATCGTTGTAAACTTTGCAGCAGAGTCACACGTTGACCGTTCTATCGAAAATCCCGAGATATTCCTTCAGACAAATATCCTCGGTACACAGGTCCTCATGGATGCCTGCCGCAAGTACGGTATACAGAGATATCATCAGGTATCGACTGATGAGGTATACGGCGACCTTCCTCTCGACAGACCCGACCTTTTCTTCACAGAGGAAACGCCTATCCACACAAGCAGCCCATACAGCTCTTCAAAGGCAGGAGCAGACCTTCTTGTAATGGCTTACCACAGGACATACGGACTTCCTGTGACAATTTCAAGATGCTCCAATAACTACGGACCTTATCACTTCCCCGAGAAGCTGATACCTCTTATGATAGCAAATGCACTTGCAGACAAGCCGCTCCCGGTATACGGCGAGGGACTGAATGTAAGAGACTGGCTGTATGTTGAGGATCACTGCCGCGCCATTGATCTCATAATCCACAAGGGCAGAGTAGGCGAGGTCTACAACGTAGGCGGACACAACGAGATGAAGAATATCGACATCGTTAAGCTCATCTGCAAGGAGCTCGGCAAGCCCGAGAGTCTTATCACTCACGTTGAGGACAGAAAGGGACACGATATGCGCTATGCTATCGACCCCACAAAGATACACAACGAGCTTGGCTGGCTGCCCGAGACAAAGTTTGCAGACGGCATAAAGAAAACTATCAAATGGTACCTTGAGAACCGCGAGTGGTGGGAGACTATCATCAGCGGCGAGTATCAGAACTACTACGAGAAAATGTACGGCAACCGCGCACAGGTGTGAAAAAACGCTCCCCCGACTTTATAAAGAGTCGGGGGATAATTTTTTATACGGATATCTGAGAGCTGTATTGAATTATTCATATTACAGATGTATAATTTCATTGAAGATTTTTTTGAAAAAGTGAAATATTCCGCTTCAAAAATCGACTATATAGACAAGAGGAACTCAATACCTCATGAAAGGAGGGTTTCCCATATGAATGATGCATCGATCATGGAAATGTTCCTGAAAAGAGACGAAAACGCCTTAAAGGAGCTGAAAAGCAAGTACGACGGACTTTGCTGCTATATTGCGGGGAATATCCTGTACAGGCGTGAGGATATCGAGGAGTGCGTAAATTCCGCATACTATGATATATGGAACAAGATACCGCCCGAAGAGCCCCGCGACTTAAAAACTTATCTCTGTCGTATCGTAAAGAACAAGGCTATAGACCGCCTTAAGTACAATACTGCACGGAAGCGCAGCTCGGAGTATGAGGTTTCCATTGACGAGCTCTCGGAGTGTATTCCCGACAGGCGCGGCGACGATATCTCGGCGGAAAAGCTTGCGGGAATTATCAGCAGCTTTCTGCGTACACAGGACGAGCTCCACAGAAAGGTGTTCGTCAGGCGCTACTGGTACGGTGACAGCGTTTCAAAGATAGCGGAGTATTTCGACATGAACGAAAAGACTGTCGCTACCTATCTTTTCAGGACAAGAAAAAAACTGAAAGAATATTTGAAGAAAGAGGGTTATGTTTATGGATAAAAAGAAATTTTATGAAGCCATTAATATGATCGACGACGACCTTATAAAGGAAGCCGAGATAAAGCCCGAAAAGCTTGTAAAAGCCGATACAGGGGCTGAGGACAGCGGCATGACCGTATCGGGCGTTGAGCTCTACAGCAATAAGATAAAATGGCGCAGGATCGCTGCAACGGCGGCTATGTTCGTTCTTGCGGCAGGTATCGGAGCTGTCGGGTATAATGTGTTCAGGCAACGTACTCCCGTTGTAAAAGAAGAGACAGAGCTTGCCACAGAGGCAGACAGCACGGATGAAGTGTCAACAAAGGAAAGTAATGATAAAAAGGAAGCTGAAAGCGAGACCACTTCCGCACAGAAGAGCGAAAAAACTACAGCAAAGACTACAGAAAAGTCGACTTCGGCTGCCTCGGATAAAAAGGACACTGAGCAGACTTCAAAGACAGACAAAAACCAGCAGACTGCGGAAACAGTGGTGAAGGTGACGGTACAGCAGACCGAAAAGCCCACGGAAACGCAGAAGCCAAAGACTACTTCCAAGACTACTGCAAAGACGGCCACAAAGACCACAACAAAGACAACTACGACCAAGCGCACAGAGTCGGCAACGACCACAAAAGCTCCTGCACCCAGTGAGAAAATGGACGTATTCGCCCGTCTTAACGAGTTGACCTATTCTCCCGAGACCTGTGACGGACTTCCCGAGTATGTGCTGAACGCTCCCGGAGATACGGAGATATTCTATTTCAATTTTTCGGGATATTACAAATGGGTATGGCGCAACAGCTCAACCAGCAATCCTGTTCAGATGGAAGCTGTTCTTCCCGATGACCTTGCCGAATACCTTATGGAACACGGCGAGGAGATAGGAATGTATCCTTCACAGTACAGCGTTCCGATTCCTATACAGAGCTATGACTTCAATGCTCAGTATATCCGCACGAATTGTTACGGCGGAAATGTAAGCTATCCACAGAAAAAGCTTATTACGAGCCGTTCTGAGCTTGACAGTTATATAGAAGAATACTGGGAGAATGCTAAAAAAAGGTGGAGCGGTTCATACAATGATGACGAATTTATCAAAACAGCTGCTAAATATGATGATAACTGGTTCAGCACCCATAAGCTGATGCTGGTCGTTCTTGAAACGGGCAGCGGCAGTCACAGGTATAATGTAGTGCAGGTCGGTGGAATCGGTGTCACAATTGAGCGCAAATTACCACAGATTGAAACTTGTGATATGGCTGAGTGGCATATCCTTATAGAGGTGGACAAGGACGTATACGTCAACAGCGACTTTATGGTAAGTACATACGATACCTACGTTCAGGATAACTGGCTTAATTAAAAAGCAGAAGGCAAGCGTAAAAGCTTGCCTTCTTTTATGTTATCTTCGTGACCTTGTAGCCTGCGGCTTCAACAGCCTGTTTCAGCTCATTGTCGGAGATATCGCCGCACAGCCCGACCACAGCCGTTCCGCTCTTATGGCTCACCTCTGCGCTTTCCACGGCACTGAGCTCCTCCAGAGCCTTTTTTACGCGAGCCTCACAGTGATCGCACATCATACCCTTTATTTCTATGGTCTTTTCTGTGCTGCTTTCGGGAGCTTCAGCAGGCTTTACGGCTGCGGAGCGCTTTTTGTCGCGGCTTGCATCATATGGCTTGAACATATTGAGCCTGAGCGCATTTGTCACCACGCAGAAGCTTGAAAGGCTCATAGCCGCCGCACCGAACATGGGGTTAAGCTCCCAGCCGAAAAGCTTTATATAAGCTCCTGCGGCAAGGGGGATACCTATTATATTGTAGAAGAACGCCCAGAAAAGGTTCTGCTTTATATTCCTGAGAGTTGCCCTGCTGAGCCTTACAGCGGCAGGAACGTCACTGAGACTGCTTTTCATGAGGACCACGTCCGCCGCGTCTATGGCAACGTCCGTGCCTGCGCCGACGGCTATGCCCATATCAGCCGAAGTAAGGGCGGGAGCGTCATTTATTCCGTCTCCCACCATTGCGGTAACGCCCTGCTTTTTCAGCCTGCGGACAGCCGCTTCCTTTTCGTCGGGGAGCACTCCTGCGATGACCTCGTCAACTCCTGCCTGCTGTCCCACAGCTCTTGCGGTAGTCTCGTTGTCACCTGTGAGCATGATGACCTTTATACCCATATTTTTCAGCTGTTTTACGGCTTCGGCACTGTCTTTCCTGATAACGTCCGCAACTGCAATAAGTCCCACGGCTTTTTCTCCCTCGGCAAAGAAAAGGGGAGTTTTACCCTCGGCTGACAGCTTCTCGGAGGCAGTCCTTATATCCTCGGGGATATCTGCGGAAGCGCTTATAAATCCGAGATTTCCTCCCGATATCTTTATACCGCTGCGCTCTGCCGTAAGACCGTTTCCCGAGACTGCCCTGAAGGAGGTAACTTCCTCGGCGGTCAGCTCTTCCTCGTTACAGCGCTTTATCACAGCCCTTGCAAGAGGGTGCTCGCTGTGGGATTCAAGAGCAAGGGCAAGCGTGAGGACCTCTTTTTCGCTGTACCCATTTGCAGGGATAATGTCAGTAACAACGGGCTCGCCTGCGGTGACAGTTCCCGTCTTGTCGAGAGCAACGATGCTGACCTTTCCCGTCTGTTCGAGAGAAACAGCATTCTTGAAGAGTATGCCGTTCCTTGCGCCTGTGCCGCTTCCAACCATGATAGCCACGGGAGTTGCAAGTCCGAGAGCACAGGGGCAGCTTATAACAAGTACGGATATAGCCCTTGCAAGGGCAAAGCCTGCGCTCCTGCCAACAAGCAGCCATATAACAAGAGTTACAGCGGCTATGATGATTACCGCAGGGACAAATATTCCCGAGACTCTGTCAGCGATCTTCGCTATGGGAGCTTTTGTGGCGGCAGCGTCGGAAACGAGCTTTATTATCTGCGAAAGTGTGGTGTCCGTGCCAACTCTTGTGGCTTCACACCTGAGATAGCCCGAATCGTTTATGGTTGCGGCTGTAACCGGCGAGCCTGCCTTTTTGTCAACGGGAATGCTTTCACCTGTTATGGCAGCTTCGTTGACTGCGCTTTCACCCTCGATAACGATGCCGTCCACGGGAATGCTCTGCCCCGGGCGGACTATGAAAATATCGCCCTTTATAACGTCATCTGCGGCGATCTCGGTCTCAGTGCCGTTTCTGACAACAGTTGCAGTCTTGGGCGAGAGCTTTATGAGGCTTTTCAGCGCGTCCGTAGTTTTTCCCTTGGAGCGTGTTTCAAGGAGCTTTCCCACAGTTATGAGAGTGACTATCATAGCTGCCGATTCAAAGTAGAATTCGTGTGAATAGCTTGCTGCCCGCGCGATATCGCCCTTTACCTGCGCGTCCGTCATGGCGAACAGGCTCCACGTACTGTAGACGAATGACGCCATAGAGCCCATAGCAACAAGGGTATCCATATTCGGGGAGCGGTGCAGAAGTCCCTTTGCGCCGTTTATGAAGAACTTCTGATTTATTACCATGACTATGGCGGAAAGGAGCAGCTGTGCAAGACCGTTCATAAGGTGATTGTCTGCCATGAACTGCGGCAGGGGAAGTCCGAGCATGGAGTGTCCCATTGATATATACATCAGCATCAGCAGGAATATCAGTGAAGCTGAAAGTCTGTGCTTCAGAGTGCGGAGCTCTCCGTCATTCGACAGGCTGTCATCAGCCTTTGAAGTCTCTGAGGCTTTGTCTGCGGAAGAAGCGCCGTAGCCTGCGTCTGTGACAGCTTTTATGACAGCGGCATCGGAAGCGCTGCCCTCAACTCCCATGGAATTGGTCAGCAGGCTTACCGAGCAGGAGGTAACTCCCTCAACGGAGGATACAGCCTTTTCGACTCTTGCACTGCACGCTGCACAGCTCATGCCTGTGATATTGTATTTTTTCATCTCTTTTCTCCTTCCGCCGTAATATCCTGATTTTAGTATATCACAGTTTATAGTTTACGTCAAACAGCGTGTTATATACGGCTTACAAAAAACGGTCTGACTTGTGTCAGACCGTTCATACTTATTGTTTTCAGTGGATTCAGGCTATCTTTTCTACCGTATAGCCCATACCCTCAAGGAGATTGTCAACTCCGACGTCCTCTGAATAGTGAAGAGCGCCTACCATGAAGAGGCAGTTCTTACCGTCCTTGAGAAGCTCGGAAGCCTTTTCTGCCATACCCTTGTTGCGGTCGTTGAGCATAGTCTTCTTGTACTCGTCGTAGTCGTCCTTGAGATCCTCGGGGATATCGTCAGTGTCCATGTCGGAATCGAAGAGAATATCGCCGCTGCCGTTAGCCCAGAGCTCATAGATCTCGGCGATGTCCTCGGCATATTCGTCGATATTGCCCATTTCGTCGAGTGAATCGCTGAGGACGTAATCCGCAAGGTCGTCGCTGTAGGCAGAGAGCGCCTTTACCTGAGTATCAAGAGTTTCGATGCTGATAACTTCCTTGTTGTCTTTCTTTGCAAGCTCCATGAAGTAAGTGTCTGTGCCTGAAGTTTCAAGGTTCTCAAGTCTGAGGAGCATGATAGAGTTGAGCTGATTGATGAAGAAGCCTGTATTGTACATATCCAGCATCTCGTTGTAGCCGCCGACAGAATTGAAATAATCCTTTAATTTCTGATAAGTCTCATCCGAGATATGTTCTGTTACCTTTGAACCGTCCTTATAGATGAAGCCCTGTGTCATTTCTGCCATAGCATTTGCGTCCGACATGAGAGCTACGGTGTCGTACTCAACAGCGATAGCTTCGCAGTTGTTGTAGATATCCATTAATTTCTCGGGATAATCTTTTGCTTTTTCAGGGAGAACGTGCATAGTTCCGAGGAGGTAGATGGAGTTTCCGCTGTCGGGATCGGTCACCTTCCAGAGCGGGGGATTGATATCCGTTGTCTTGACGAAGTCGTTTATGTCAGCTGTGCTTCCGAACATATTTTCAGCAAGCTCTTCCTCTGATGTATCTTCTGTTGTTCCTTCTGTTGGATCGGCAGCAGAAGCTTCTGTTGTGACCTCAGCTGTTGTTTCCTTTGCGGACTCCTTGTCCGAAGCTGTCTTCTTTTTTCCGCCGCATGATGCTGCGGAAAGTGCCATGGCAAAAGCCATAATAAGAGCAGCAGTTCTTGTTTTTTTCATTTTATTCTGTCCTTTCATTACAAAATATAGTTTATTATACTACCGACGGCCGCATATGTCAATAAATAAAAGAAATAATTATAAAAATCAGCCTGTATTTTGCGGATTTGTTTCAATAATTCGTATAAAAAGCGGATAAATGCCTTGACCTTTTCAATATAAAAGTATATAATGAGAATATAGTGATGTTGTTCATTATGAGTTTTTATTCTTTTTTTGAGGTTTGATATGAAAAAAATACGCAGACATATGATTTTTTACGGCTATGTGCAGGGAGTCGGCTTCCGCTGGCGAGCTTCCAATGCCGCACAGAGATTCGGCATCACAGGCTGGGTACGCAATCTCGACGACGGCTCCGTTGAAATGGAAGCTGAGGGCACCGAGAGCGACATAAATGATATGATAGAGGTGCTGAAGGCTCATATATGGGGAAGTATAGACGATATGATCTCCGAGCACATACCTCTTCGAGGCGATCATGTATTTGAAATAGTATGATCATCTGCAAAATGGCTTGACAAAGTCCTCAGCAGATGTTATAATGACTTACGAGCGTTGCTCCGACAGTTCGTTTGCGCCATCCTGTCGTTAATAAAAACCAGGGCATCCGTATACCGCAGTTCATGCTGACGGTATATATCTTTGCGTAAGGATGCATCTGCTTTTGGCAGATGCTTTTTATTTTGGGTGATAATATGTACAGATTAAAAACTTCATCGTCATTTGACAGTGCACATTTCCTTGCGGGATATGAGGGAAAGTGTGCAAATATACACGGACACTGCTGGAAGATAGAAGCGGAATTTTCGGGAGAAAAGCTTGCCGAAAGCGGTGATAAGCGCGGTATGCTCATTGATTTCGGCGATATAAAAAGCGCAGTCCGCGCTCTTGCAGACAGCTTCGATCATGCTCTCATATATGAGGAGAAGTCAATGAGAGCGGAGACGGTGGCAGCTCTCAGCGCCGAAAATTTCAGGCTTATCGCTGTACCCTTCCGTCCGACGGCTGAGAATTTCGCGGAGTACTTCTACGGAAAGCTCAAAGAAGAGGGCCTCCCCGTAAGCAGCGTGGCTGTGTATGAGACTCCCGAGAACTGTGCGGTATATGAGGAAAAGCCATGAGATATCCCGTAGTTGAAAAGTTCATCAGCATAAACGGCGAGGGACAGAAGGCAGGAGAGCTTGCGGTATTTATCCGTTTCAGGGGCTGTAACCTCAATTGCAGCTACTGCGATACAAAATGGGCTAACAGCGAAGACGCGGAAGCCGAGCTTATGAGCGCAGAGGAGATAGCCGAGTATGTGGCTTTAACAGGTGTGAAAAATGTCACTCTCACAGGCGGAGAGCCGCTTATGCAGTCCGGGCTGCATAAGCTTATTGAGCTCCTTATAAGCTCGGGACACAGCGTTGAGATAGAAACCAACGGCAGCATTTCCGTTGAGGAGCTTGCGGCGGGGAAGCTCAGACCGTCCTTTACTCTTGATTACAAGCTCCCCGACAGCGGCATGGAAGCAGCTATGCTCACCGAAAACTATGCTTTTCTTACGGAAAGCGATACTGTGAAGTTCGTTTCGGGCAGCATAGATGACCTGAGAAGAGCCGTTCAGATAATAAAGAGATTTGACCTTGTAAACAGGTGCAGAGTGTATATAAGCCCTGTATTCGGCAGGATAGGACCTGCGGAAATAGTTGATTTCATGGCAGCGGAGAAGCTCAACGGCGTAAGATTACAGCTTCAGCTCCATAAATTCATCTGGGAGCCCGACAAGCGGGGCGTCTGAAAGGAGAAAGTATGGATACAAAAGCGATAGAAATGCATATAAGAGGTATTCTTGAAGCCCTCGGCGAAGATCCCGAGCGTGAGGGACTTCGTGAGACTCCTCAGCGAGTGGCGCGTATGATGGAAGAGGTATTCGAGGGAATAGCCTACTCTAATCACGATATAGCGCAGATGTTCGGAAAGACCTTTGAGGCTGCCGACGATACGGCTGTTGTCATGAAGGATATCACCGTGTTCAGCCACTGCGAGCATCATATGGCGCTAATGTACGATATGACCGTAGATGTGGCTTATATCCCGAAGGGACGTGTCCTCGGGCTCAGCAAGATCGCAAGGATATGCGATATGGCGGCAAAGCGCCTACAGCTTCAGGAAAGGCTCGGAAGCGATATAGCTGAGATAATCGCGGAGGCTTCGGGTTCTCCCGATGTGGGAGTTGTTATAAAGGGCTGCCACAGCTGCATGACTGCACGGGGCATACGCAACGCTGCCGCAAAAACTGTTACCAAAACATGGCGGGGAGAGTTCAGGAACGACCCTGAGCTCAGAAAATTACTGGACTGATAAGGAGATAGATATGAAAGCACTGGTTTTGTTCAGCGGCGGAGTGGACAGCACGACCTGTCTCGGCATAGCCGTTGATAAATACGGAGCAGAGGAGGTCCTTGCACTGTCCGTTTATTACGGTCAGAAGCACAGCAGGGAGCTTGAGGCTGCGGAAAAAATAGCTGCTCACTACGGAGTAAAGCATAAAAAGCTTGATCTTGCGCTGATATTTGCGGATTCGGACTGCTCCCTGCTGAAAGGCTCGTCAAAGGAGATACCGAAGGAATCCTATGCGGAACAGCTCAAGGGAACGGACGGTTCGCCCGTTTCGACCTATGTACCGTTCAGGAACGGTCTTTTCCTCTCATCTGCTGCCAGTATAGCGCTGTCAAATGGCTGTGAGGTCATATACTACGGTGCTCACAGCGACGATGCCGCGGGAAATGCCTACCCCGACTGCAGCAGTGAGTTCAATGAAGCGATAAACCGTGCCATATACCTCGGAAGCGGCTGCGAGCTGAGAGTTGAAGCTCCGTTCATCGGGCTCACAAAGGCTCAGGTCGTAAAAAAAGGACTTGAACTGGGTGTACCTTATGAGCTCACATGGAGCTGCTATGAGGGCGGAGACAAGCCCTGCGGAAAATGCGGTACCTGCATCGACAGAGCGGCTGCCTTTGCGGAAAACGGTGTGGCAGACCCCGCGCTTGTGAAAGGAGTATAACATGACAGGAAGAAATGAAAACGAAAAGGGAAGCATATCTCTTCTCGGAAATAACAGAACGACCTATTCCTCGGATTATGACCCGTCCGTGCTTGAGACCTTTCCCAACAAGCACCCCGACAACGATTACTTTGTGAAGTTCAACTGCCCTGAGTTCACAAGTCTCTGTCCTATTACGGGACAGCCCGACTTCGCGACCATATACATATCCTATATCCCTGCCGAAAAAATGGTGGAGAGCAAGTCGCTGAAGCTTTATCTGTTCAGCTTCCGTAATCACGGGGATTTTCACGAGGACTGCGTGAACATCATCATGAAGGACCTCATAAAGCTCATGGAGCCCAAGTATATTGAGGTTTGGGGAAAATTCCTGCCCCGCGGCGGCATTTCCATTGACCCGTACTGCAATTACGGTATTGCAGGCACAAAGTGGGAGCAGCTGGCGTGGGACAGACTTGCACATCATGATATGTATCCCGAGTCTGTTGACAACAGGTAGCGAAAAATCGGATGTTGACCGTATATTTAAGATGTTCTGCGCGTGCCGCTCATTGCTGCACGCGCTTTTTGATGTAAAAAAAGGGGAGGCTTCAGCGATTTTTTGCTGAATATTGACAAATTAACTATAATGTGATATAATGTAGTAGCAAATTATGGATCGAATTGACAATGGGATTGAGATTGGCGAATTGAATTGCTAAAAGATATAGATATGCTGATGATTCGCTTATGTTTTTACAAAAGAAATGATGCTCCATCATTTCTTGGATGGGAAGTGAAAGTATGAATTTCCATGCATTATTTGAAAAAATGCTGAAAGAGCTCAACAGCATGAAAAAGATCGATTTCAGCTTGGTAAAGGAAGAGCTCGAAAGCATATGTGATATGTTCCGTATATCAAAAATAGCTACAAAGACATATCAGAATGCAAAGCTGGAAGAGCTTGGCAAAGCTGATGTCATTATATCATATGACAGCGGCGAAGAGGGTACGGTTGCGCTGTCATCACGCATAGTTACCGATATGCTGAATATCATCACCTGCGAGGTGCATATCAGAAACGGAGCAGAGCCGTGGAGCAGCGAGGAAGCGGAAACGGTCAGCTTTTTCCTTGACACCGTTACTGTTTATGTCAGCAGGAACAGGATACAGGAAGCAGCTAAAAGGTTTGCATTTTTCGATGATGACGGCTATCATAATTTCCGTTATTTCGTGCGGTATCTTCAGCGCGCTGATATTGAGGGCAAGCTTACGGGAAGAGCGGCGCTCCACTTCAATCTGAGACATTTCGCGCTTGTGAACAAGCAGATCGGAAGAAGTCTCGGAAGCATGGTAATGCACAGCTTTTTCAGTGCCCTTGAAGAGATGATAAGCGAAAAAGGAGCGATATGCCGTATCGGCGGTGATAATTTCGCAATTATATGTGATCGGGAATGTCTTAACGACGTGCTCGGATACCTCAGCGGTGCAGCTGTCGTATATGACGTTCATTCGGGAGACAGGATAATGGTATCTGCTTCTGTAGGCGTTTTTCTGATACCTGATGACTTCGTCATGGAGGACGTGGGAGACATACTCGATAAGATAATCGCTGCTTCAACGGCTGCAAAGGTCAACGGAAAGCAGAATATCGTATTTTTCAGCAATGAGATGCTTGCCGAAAAGGACAAGGTAATGCGTATCCAGCACCTCTTCCCGAAAGCGATAGAGAAAGAGGAGTACCATGTTTTCTATCAGCCGAAGGTGAATATCAATACGGGCGAGATAGTAGGCGCAGAGGCTCTTTGCCGCTGGTTCAGGGACGGAAAGATAGTCCCGCCTTTGGAGTTCATACCGATCCTTGAACAGGGACTTGAGATATGCAAGCTTGACTTCTATATGCTCGACCATGTATGCAGGGATATCCGCAGATGGCTTGATGAAGGACGAAAGGTCGTGAGGGTATCCGTTAACCTTTCACGGAAGCACATGGTCGATATAGACCTTCTCGAGCATCTGCTCGAAATAGTTGACAGGAACAATGTACCGCATGAATATGTGGAAATAGAGCTTACGGAGACCACTACGGACGTGGAGTTCCGCGACCTCAAGAGAGTAGTTAACGGACTTCGGCAGGCAGGGATATGTACTTCTGTGGACGACTTCGGAATGGGATATTCTTCACTTAATCTCATTAAGGAGATACCGTGGGACGTGATGAAGGTCGATAAGAACTTCCTGCCCGAGGACGAGAATTCGGAGGGCAGCATCAAGGACGTCATGTTCCATTATGTTGTGGGCATGGCAAGAGCCATGGGGCTTGAATGTATTGCCGAGGGTGTGGAAACACAGGCTCAGGTAAGAGCTCTGAGAAATAATAAATGCGACCTTGCACAGGGATTTCTGTATGACAAGCCGCTGCCTGTGGATGAATTTGAAAAAAGGCTTGATATCGGCAGATATGAAGTCGAGGACTGAATAAAAAAACTGAGGAATGATATTCATTCCTCAGTTTTTTTATTTGCACATCTTTTCGAGTATCTCGGCAGCGTCGGTGACACATCCGCGGCATGAGCGCAGCGGACTGCCTGTGAGAGCTCCCTTTAATTCGCGGCACATAACGGATCGGTTCATGCCTGTGAATTCACTTTCAAACTCGCTTATGAGCTGCTGAGCTCTATCGGGATATTTTTTCGAGAGTATGTACTCGGAAGCGAGAACAGCTCCGCATTTTCCCATTCTTCCGCCTGCAAAAGGAGCAGCCGCTGCCTTTGCATCATTTTCACTTAGTCCTATTTCGTCCGCAAAAGCGCATAGTACTGCTGCCGAACAGCTGTAAAAGTTCTTGTGATTTTCGATAGCCTTGTTTGCTTTTTCTGCCATGTTTAAACCTCCTCAAGCAGCAGATAGCTGCCGGTCTTTAATAAATTTTCCGTGATAAAGCTGTCTGACAGCCTTATGTTTTTTTCAATGCCGTTTTCACCGCGGAGAGCAACCGTGCACATGAGCTCCTCGTTATCGGGAATGCCCTCGCAGCCGTAGTCGTCCTCGTATATTTTAAGTATTTCGAACTTCATTGCTATCCTCCGTATGTTTATCATTAATTCCTTTACTCTTGATCCATGTTACTGTATCGGTATAATCCGAGAGTGTCGAATTCATCTTTTAACAAGTGCCTCTTAACGCCTAACAGCTTTAACAAATGATTGACGGTACCGTTTCCGTCCGCAGGACCGTATTTCATTTCGCCGTTTTCAAAGAACGCTCCTGCCTGCGTTCCATGTCCGCCGAAGTAATCGGTCTCGATATAAATGAGCTGCGCTCCCGCTGAATGTTCTTTCAGAAAGCAGATGACTGAATCTGTAAGGAAGTACAGATTCGGATATTGGCAGGTATTCTTCATATCAACTGTTTCTTCTATATCATCGAACAGGCTGTCATTCAGAAATATGAGGGCATAGCTCTGCGGAAGGCTTACCATTTCGGCATATGCACGGCGTTCTGTTATTGATCGTATGACATTTTCTTTTCCGATGACCGCTCTTATCATATGTCCCAAAGCTTTA
Organism: uncultured Ruminococcus sp.; assembly: GCF_946415235.1. Taxonomy (GTDB): domain Bacteria; phylum Bacillota; class Clostridia; order Oscillospirales; family Ruminococcaceae; genus Ruminococcus. Next base: position 19,944 of record NZ_CAMKRR010000019.1, read on the forward strand.
TGACCTCCTTGCGATCTTTTTCGTACCATACCATTATACCATAATACTTTCAATTCATCAAGACGATACTGACAAAAAACAGCGGCTCACCGAAGCGAGCCGCATAGGATATCTTGATCTGCTTATATTTTCACGCTTTGCAGTCCTGTTTGGACAGGTTTTATTTTCTGCGCTCTGTTCCGAAGAACACCTTGTCAAAGAACTCCTTGGTCGTATCTTCGCCGAGAGCTTTTTTGAATACATCGGTGGAAACTCCGCCTTTTGTTATGAGGTTATCGGAGTACTGCTGAGTAAGCTCGAGCTTTTCTGCCTTTTCCGCAGCTGAAAGCTCATCAAGCTCATCAGCCTTTTCCATGTAAGTGCGGACAGCGTCGCAGAACATCTCTTCCAGTTTTTCATCGTCCGAACGCTTTCCCGCCTTGTGAAGAACTACTGTCATAAGATCGTCATACCATGCGGGAGAAGCAGCGATATCTTCAAGGCTGCTGTATCTGTCCTCAAATCCCTTCAGTGCGTCAAGCACGTCTGTATAACTGCCGTCTGTCCTGTCGGGAACAAGGTCGTAAAACTCAGCATAAGCCTTTCGTTTTCCGAGTATATACATGAAGTCCATTGACATAAGCGGCATATTCTTTTCATAAGGTGTGATGACGTAGGATACCATCTGCATAAAGCCCATATTCACCGTCATGACAGAAAGGTTGCCCAGATCCCTGACATCATACTGAGAAACATTGAACTTCATAAATCCGTACATTTTTATCTGTTCAAAATCGCCTGCATCAACAGGTGTGACCTCGGCATATTCAGAGAGAGCTTTCATTCCCGACTCAAGAGTCCTGTTCATGACCTTCATGTTCCTTGAAGCATTAAAGGCTATAAATCCTGCGGCTGCTCCTATTATAAGAACTATCGTCAGAAGCACCTTTGGCAGCTTCTTCTTTTTTAAGCTTTTATCCTTCATACTGACGCCCACTTTCATATAAAGATATACGTTATATCAAACGCTATCATTATACCACTGCCGAGCTGAAATGTCAAGGAGCCATGCCTGTTTATGCCGAAGAATAAGAATGTAAAAATTGTATTGACTATAGGCTAAAATAACGATATAATATATATGATACCTTATGAAAATTATGCAACGTGTGATATTAAAACAAAAGGAGAGGTTATAATGAAACGAAGATCCATCAACAGTAAGGTCAAAAAAGCAGCAGCACTTATCGCTTCACTTTCTGTTGCGGCTTGTCAGTTTTCGGCTGTTATGCCTGCAAATGCGGCAGAAACAGAAGAGCCGCAGTCTGCAATAGTGACTGAAACGGATGAAGCACAGCCTGAAAAAGCAGCTGAAACAGATGAAGCTCAGTCCGAAAAAGCAGATGAAACGGATAAGTCTGAAAAGCTCAGGGCAGAGCCCTGCCTGTCGGTTGATAAAATAGTGCTCCCCGCATCTGCCGCAGGAAGCAGAGTAAAGGTAAATGTTTACATAAATGACGATAATATGGGCAGCAGTAAGTATTATCAGCAGCCTGATGTGTATATTGACATTGACAGACGACTTCAGTATTGTGGATTCAGGAACGGAATGAAAGACGGAACAAAAGGCATAGGTCTCCAGGGGGAAATGTATATAAACGCCAAACACAAGCGTACCCTCAGGTTTTATTCCGAAAAAGGCCTTGGTGCAAACGGTACATTTGCTGTTATCGAAGTTGAGATACCGAAGGATGCACAGCCGGGAACGCTCTATTATTTCAATATATGTGACGCAGGCGGCAATATAACAAAGGTAAGCATACCCGAGACCGACGATATTGCCGGCGAGAACGATAAACCTCTTAAAACTGCCGATACAAGTGATGACAAGTATCTTAAGGATACTCCTTATGACGGATATATCCTTATTGATCCCGAGTCGGAATCCGATAATCCGCAGACAGAAGAGAAATATGTGACTGTTTCGGAGGATGAGCTCGAATATGATGTATACGAGGATCATGCCGAGGTAATTTTCTGTCAGTATGAAGCGGATAAGGCTGTTATAAAGCCCGAGATAAACGGAAAAAAGGTAACTGCGATTGCTGATTATGCGTTCGCGGGAACAAATATCACTTCTGTAGAGATACCTGACACAGTCACTTCCATCGGTGACCATGCCTTTGCCAACTCAAAGCTTGCTTCGCTTGAGCTTCCCGACTCTGTCACATCTATCGGCAGCTTTGCCTTTACATGGACGCCGCTGGAAAGCATTGAGCTCCCGGGAAGCCTTGTGAATATAGGAGAATGTGTATTTGAAGACTCCAAGCTGAAAAGTGCTGTGCTCCATGAAGGCATTGAGACTGTAGGCAGGAATGTGTTCAGGGCCTGCAGATCTCTGTCAGAGCTGAAGCTTCCGAGTACGCTTAAGGAGATAAGCACAGGAATGTGTGAGGAATGCAGGTGCCTTACGGAGATAGAGATACCTTCTGGGGTAACGGCTATAGGAAATGCTGCATTTGAATATACAGCCATTACTACTGCAAGGATACCCGAAGGCGTTAAGAAGATCGGCAGCTTTGCTTTCGCTGACTGCGCGGCTCTCGAGCACGTATTCCTTCCCTCGGGACTTGAAAGCATCGGAGACTGCGCTTTCAACAGATGCCTGCTGCTTAAAAGCATTGAGTTGCCCGATACACTTAAAAGCATTGCAAGTGATGTTTTCGGAGAGACGCGGATAACGAAGATAGATATCCCTGCGTCTGTAACCGAAATAGAAGAAAATGCCTTTCTGTACTCAGGTATAAACACGATCAATTACGCTGACGAGCTTGATACCCTCCCCGATAATGCTTACTCGGGAGCGGAAAAAATGAAAACTGTAAAGCTCCCTTCAAAGCTTACTGCAATACCTGATTTCTGCTTCGACAGATGCGCTTTATTATCAAGCGTTGATATTCCCGAAACTGTAACGAGTATTGGCAGATACGCTTTCAGCGGCTGCGGTGTAAAGGAGCTGGTCATCCCCGATACTGTAAACACTTTAGAAGAAGGTGCTTTTTCGTGTTCACATCTGACATCTGTTACGATACCAGACAGTATCACGGAGCTGCCTGATAAGCTTTTTGAAGGCTCGGACATAAAAACGGTAAAGCTGCCGTCAGGTCTGAAGGTCATAACAGAAGATATGTTTTACAGCTGCAATTCGCTTGCGGAAGTGGATATCCCCGTATCAGTCACAGAAATACAGAGCAATGCTTTTGCGGAAACTCCGCTGAGCTCGCTGTATATCCCTGAAAGCGTGACAAAGATAGCGGCGGACGCTTTCTGGCACAGCAAAATTGAAACGATATATGGCGTCAAGGGCTCTTATGCCGAGACATTTGCCAAAGAGCAGGGCATCAGGTTCGCTGAAAAGAGTGCGGAGACTAAAGCCAAAGCAGGCGACGTGAACTGTGACGATACTGTTGATATGGCAGACGCAGTCCTTATCATGCAGGCACTGGCAAATCCGAACAAGTACGGCATAGGCGGCTCCGATGAAAAAGCTCTTACAGAGCAGGGAGCAAAAAATGGCGATGTTGATACGGATGCTGCCGGACTTACTTCAAATGATGCTCTTAAGATACAGCAGTTCCTTCTCGGTATAGTGAAGAGCCTGTGATATAAAAAGGTTTATGCAGTAACCGCCGTCAGGCGGTTACTTTTTTGTGTTCAGACTTTGTGCGGAAGCTTATATTGCATTTTTAACTGAATTTATGAATTTTTGGTTAAAATGCTTGAAAAATATCATCAAAAGTGGTATAATATAGAAAATGTTTATTGCTTTCAGACAGGGGGGAGAGCATATGGAACAGCAGCACAGGAATGAACTTGGCATATCCTGGATACACAGGCTGTTAGAAGATATATTAAAGCTCTCTACGGACGAGGAGCGCTCTGAGCTGATCGAGAGGTATCGCAGAGAATATACAGGGGAAACAGAAGGGCTTATACTGAAAGATGCGGACAGTATTGCGGAAATGCTGCTGCGGTGCAGGAATTACAGCGGTATAGTCAATCACAAGCTTATGACGCTTACAGATGATGAGAGAGCTGAGCTCGAAGAGACCGAGCGTATAATAGATGAAAATGAGTTCGATTATTACTTTCAGCCCATTGTCAATACCACGGACGGAGAGATATTTTCATATGAAGCTCTTATGAGACCTAAGAGCACCATGAAGCTGACGCCGCTGCATATCCTGAAATATGCGGGGCTTGTAAACAGGCTTCCCGATATAGAGCGCGGAACATTCCTTAATGTGCTCGGTATCATAGATGTGAAGAAAAGCGAATTTCTTGGGAAATATGTATTTATAAACAGTATCCCCGAGGCAAGGCTGGAGGCGGAGGACTACAGACGCGTCACAAAAATGCTGCTTAAACACGCTGATACGGCTGTGGTCGAGATGACAGAGCAGTCCGAGATAGACGATGAGAGCCTTGAGGCGCTCAAGGAACGCTACAGGAATATGGGAGTAAAAATGGCTATCGACGATTACGGTTCGGGATATTCAAATGTGGGAAATCTCCTGAGGTATATGCCGAATTTCGTAAAGATAGACCGTTCACTGCTCCATGAGATACATACAAATCCGAAAAAACGCCATTTCGTAAGGGAGATAATACAGTTCTGCCACGATAATGATATACTTGCCCTCGCTGAGGGAGTTGAAACAGCAGATGAGCTCCATACAGTGATACTCCTCGGAGCTGACCTTATACAGGGCTATTTTACAGCAAGACCTGCGCCCGAGATAATCGAGTCCATACCCAATGATATCAAGCAGCTCATAAAGCGCTATCATCAGGAGCGTGAGGAGGGTATCGGACAGCAGGTATATCTTGCGGACTGTGCGGAGCGCATCATTCTTGACAGGCTTTTGCCTTCGGGAATAAAGTGCATCGTAGTTGGGGCAAACGGCAGCGGCGATGTCACTGTTGAGGGCGATCCCAACGTGGATTCGCAGATACGCGTTGAAACGCGGAAGGGCTTCTGCGGTAAGATAATCCTTGAAAACGCCTGGCTCACGAGCATAAAGAACAAGCCGTGCATAGATATCGGTGAGGAAAACGACGTTACTGTGGTGCTTGTGGGCGATAATAAGCTCGATATGGGCGGCATAAGAGTTCCCGAGTCCTCAAGGTTCAGGCTTGCAGGTGAGGGAAGGCTCGAAATAAATCTTGATGATAAGGAGTACTACGGCATCGGCAACGGTGTCGGGCTGCTGCATGGTGAGCTGATTTTTGAGCAGTCGGGCAGACTTACCGTTAATTCCCACGGACAGACAGGCATTGCCATAGGCTCGGGAAACGGCGGTATCATCAGGATAAACGCGGGACAGTACCGCATAAATCTTCAGGGAGATGTTGCCGTAGGCATAGGAGCTCTTTATGCTTCCACAGAAATGATAATACATGACTGCGATATCGGCATGGAAATGACCACTGCCCGCGGAACGGCAATAGGTACTATCGGAAGGAGCAACGAGATAAGCATATACAAGACTTCCGCGAAGATATTCATGTCGGGGGTCGAGCTTGTCGGTATAGGAACTCTTGACGGAGAAAGCTCGAAGCTGTCCCTGCATGAAGCAAGCTGCTTTGTGAATGTAAAGGGCGAGTGCTGTTCGGCTGTGGCGGCTCTTGAGGGAAAAAGCGATATTTATTTTGAACAGGCTGCCATAAGGCTGACCGTAGAAGGAAATCAGTCTGTGGGTATCGGCGGATTTACGGGAGATACGACCATAAAACAGAAGGGCGCGAATACTCACGTTGTGCTGAATTCAGCCATAAAGGCAGAGCAATGCGTGAAGCGTGAAAATATAATGTCTGAGCACGGAAAGTTCGTGTTCACACTGAACGGAACAGATACCGTAATTGTTGAAGGATAAAAATGAATACTGCCTGTTTTGCGGCGAAAGTCAGAGGACTTGCTGCGGAACGGGCAGTTTTTTACTTATTTGGCGTATTTGAAAAAGTATAGAAATAAAAGCAATGTAAGCGTTATTTTATTAACAAATAGCACAAAAAAGGAAATTAGAGCAATAAATATGTTGACTTGTTGTATAAAGTGCGATATAATTTATAATATGTTGTTATATTTTATTATGCAATATAAATCGTTAACAAGGGTGGTGAAAGATCAGCCTGAAAAAGACGGAGAAATGTGACAGATCTGTACACATCATAGGTCACGGTATGAGCTTGTGTTCATTTTAGTTGAACATTTGCATCTACAGAAAAGGAGGAATTTAAATTGATTCAGAAAATTCTCAGAAGATCGACCCGAAAAGCGATATCACTGCTGGCGGCAGCTTCTGTGGCAACAGGTCAGCTTATAGGCACTATGCCTGTAAATGCGGCGGCTGTGGATATCTCACAGCCTGTTGTTCTGGCTGATGTCGGAGCGGACAGCGAAAAGATCACTGCCGATCCCGTTTTGTCCATGGACGCTTTGAAAGTGCCTGCGTCAGCTGCGGGTACCAAGGTGAAAATGAATATCTACATCAACGACAAGAATATCAGCGACGATGTTAAATATTATTCTTACGCTGATATTGTTGTGTTATGTGATGGACGTCTGACTTTCGGCAACGTAACAGGTCTTACAAGCGACGGAAAAACGACAACAAATTTTACGGTAACCAGTATTGCTGCTTCAACGACGAGACGAAGTTTCCGTATTCAGGCAAACGGCAACGGCAAGAACGGAACCTTTGCAACAATGGAGGTCACTGTTCCTGCTTATGCACAGCCCGGTGATATTTTCTACTTCAACATCTGTGATACGAAAGATTACCCGACATATATGCATACAGGAGGCTCGGATACTGTCAACACAGAGTACAACAAGAAACCGAAGACAGCTGATGTGAGCAGCGACAAATACCTTAAGGATACACCTTATGACGGATATATCCTTATTGATCCCGATTCGGCTGCAAATACTTCAACTGCCGAAAGACCTTTTGAAATTGTAAGGAAGGATTCGGTCACATATGCCGTATACAAGGATCACGCTGAGGTCGCATACTGCGATTATGAGGCTGAAAAGGTAGTTATCCAGTCCGAGATAAGCGGTCAGAAGGTTACCGATATTGCTGCATACGCATTTTACAACACTCTTGCCAAGTCAATAGTTATACCCGATACAGTAACATCTGTAGGAGCAAATGCTTTCAGGGATTCTTCCTTTGAATCGGTGGAGTTTCCCGACAGTGTGACATCTATCGGAGAAAATGCGTTCTATGATGCGGATATCAAGAGCATTACTCTTCCGTCCAAGATCACCTCGCTTCCAACCAGTCTTTGCAACTGGTGTAAAAATCTTGAGTCGGTAACTATCCCTGACAGCGTTGAGACCATCGGTACATATGCGTTTGCGAACTGCGGATCGCTTGCAGAGGTCAAGCTCCCCAAGGGACTGAAAGAGATCCCTTCGTATATGTGTGTCAGCGGCAATTCTCTCACTGAAATAGAGATACCAGAAACCGTAACGAAGATCGGTAATAACGCTTTCAATGCCACAGCTCTTAAATCCGTTAATATCCCCGACAGCGTTGTCACGCTTGACGGATATGCATTTGCGAGCTGCAGACAGCTTGAAACAGTAAAGCTTTCTTCAAAGCTTGAAACAATTTCGTACAATGTTTTCTATTATTGTACTTTACTCAGCAGCTTAGAGCTTCCAGATACGCTTAATTACATAGGAAGATGGGCTTTTGAGTCTACAAAGATAAAGGAGCTTAATATCCCCGCTTCTGTAACAACAGTTGAAGCAAATGCATTCGGAAGCTCAAATATCGAGACCATAAACTATCCCGATGATAATGAGTCGCTTCCCGAAAACGCATATTCGGGCGCTACAAAAATGAAGACAGTAAAGCTCCCTTCAAAGCTTACCGCTATCCCGAACCGTGCGTTCTACAACTGCTCATCGCTTACAGGTCTTGAAGTTCCCGAGACAGTAACGGAATTAGGCTCTGAAATATTCTACAACTGCGGAATAAAGGAATTTGCGATCCCCGATTCCATAACAACTCTTTCAAAAAATGTCTTTTCAAATTCAAAGATAGAGTCAATTGAGGTTCCGGAAAGATTTACCGAGCTGCCTGAGGGGATGTTCCGCGGAAACAGCGTTATCAGCAGCGTAAAGCTCCCTTCAAAGCTTACTGCCATACCTGATTATATGTTCAGCGGATGCAGCAAGCTCGCAGATGTTGAGATCCCCTCGACAGTAACAAGCATAGGAGCTTATGCGTTCCAGAACTGCGCTATGACATCTCTTACTCTCCCTGAAAAGATAGAAGAGATAAAGGCTAATGCCTTTTCAGGCTCAAAGATCACAGCTGTTGAGGTCCCCGAGTCTGTAACAGTTCTTCCGAACGGTATCTTCTCGGGCGCCAGCAGCCTTAAAACGGTCAAGCTGCCGTCTAAGCTGACCAATATCTCAAACGGCGCTTTCAATAACTGTACAGCTCTTGAAAGTGTCAATATCCCCGATACGGTCACAAGCATCGGCCCTTATGCATTTTATAACTGTAAATCCCTGACGGCTCTTGAGCTGCCTGAAGGACTTGAGACTATAGATGAGTATGCATTCACCTTCAGCGGAATAAAAGAGCTTACAATGCCTAAGTCTCTGAAAAAGCTGAGCGGCTATGCTTTTTATAGTTCAAATATTGAGACGATCAATTATGATGACAGTCTGACAGAACTTCCCGATTATGCATATTCTTATGCGGACAAGATGAAATCGGTAAAGCTTCCTTCAAAGCTTACAGCCTTACCGAATAATGCGTTCAGTAATTGTGTGGTGCTTGAAAGCGTTGATATTCCCGAGACAGTAACAAGTATCGGAGAATATGCGTTCAATAACTGTATTGCTCTCACAAGCATTGATATCCCCGCTGGCGTAGCAACTATAGACGATCATGCGTTCAGAGCCAGCGGCATAAAGGAAGTAAAGCTTCCCGCTTCTCTGACGAGCTGCACTAATGCATTTGTTGATTCAAATGTTGAGACCATAGTTTGTGATGACGCCATCAAGGCTATTCCTGACTATACCTTCAATTACGCTAAGAATCTTACATCCGTAAAGCTTCCCGCAAAGGTCGAAACTATCGGCAAAGGTGCTTTCTCAAACTGCACCGCTCTTAAAACAATAGAGCTTCCCGAGACGGTAACGAGCCTTGGCTCGGATGTTTTCTCAGGCTCGGGCCTGACAGAGATAGTGATACCCAAGTCGGTAACAGCTATATCTGTACGTGCATTCTCAAACTGTAAATCGCTTACAAGCGTTGACATCCCCGATACTGTCAAGACTATCGGCAACAGCGCTTTCTATGGCAGCAGCATTAAAACAATAAAGCTTCCTCCTTCTCTTGAACAGCTCGATTCAGCAGTATTTGGAGAATCTGACCTTGAATCCGTTGAGGTACCTGCTAATGTCAAGATAATAGGCAATGGCGCATTCCAGAATGCAAAGAGCCTGAAATCCATAAAGCTGAATGAGGGACTTGAAAAAATCACTGCATTTGCATTCCAGAACTGTTCTTCTCTTACAGAGATAGAGATACCCGAAACTGTAACAACGATCGGATATGATGCATTCTGGGGTACAGGTCTCAAGTCTGTCGTTATCCCCGAAACAGTGACATCTCTTGATACAAGCTCACTGTTCAGGGAGTGTACGGAGCTTGAGTCGGTAACTCTTCCGAGTTCTGTTACGGCGATATCAGGCAGAACTTTCTATAACTGTGCAAAGCTCAAGGGCGTTGATATCCCCGATTACGTAAGATCCATAGGCAGCGAATCGTTCTATGGAACAACATTCACATCAATTTATATCCCCGGAAATGTTACAAATATCAATTCAAATGCTTTCAGCGGAAGCAAGATAGATACTATCTACGGCTTCAAGGGCTCTGCTGCGGAGACATTCGCAAAGGAGCACAATATCAAGTTCGTTGAAAGCGAAGGCAGACTGTGGACAAAGACAGACAGCCTCCCCGCAGGCGGCGTATACAAGCTTGACTGCGATGTAGAGCTCACAGGCTCTGTATCAATAAACGGTATGCTTGATCTTGACCTCAACGGTCATACTATCAAAGCTTCTTCGATCAACTGCGGCGGAAACAGCAATGTTACTTTCAGAGACAGCTCGGCTGACAAGAAGGGTGCTGTAATAAGCACACAGGTAGGCAATCTTATCACTTCACAGAACAAGCTCACTATCTATGGCGGTACATTCTACGGCTATGATAAGAGCACGGGTTATGCGACCATAAGGATCAACAGCGGAGACTTTGATTTCTTCGGAGGAGAGGTCATCGGCTATTACAACAATGCACTTTCCATAAGAACCAATGAAGGAACTATAAATCTTGCAGGCGGTAAGATGACCTTCAAGGGCAGCAGCAAGAATATCGGTCTCGAAGCAGGATCTGCTGTATGGATGGCAGGCAACTTTGCAGGCAATCTTAACATCACAGGAACAGAGATAACATCAAATTACGGCCCTGCTGTTTACGGTTCAACTTCAGCCTGCAATGTTAATATCTCCGGCGGCAAGCTGGCAAGTGAAGAGAAATACGGTATAATGTGCTTAGGAAGCGGTGCATTGAACCTCAGCGGCAATATCAGCATAACAGGCAAGCTCGGCGGTATATATGTACCTGAAGAAAAGCCCGTAAATATCACAGGCGCGATCACAGGTGCAGATACAAGCATCTATGCAGAAGCTTCGGGCGTGCTCACAAACGGCCTTGGCAAGTATGTTTCCGCATCAGTGCTCAAGGATATCCTGCCGACTATCAAGGCAAACGGAACACTCTCAGTAAATTCTGAAGGTGAGCTCTGTATCGAAGTTACTGTTGAAGAGACAACGACAACAACATCTTCGACAACTTCTTCGACTACAACCACCACCACAACGACTACAACATCTTCTTCTACGACCACAACACCTACAACGACTACTACATCTTCTTCCACAACTACAACACCTACAACTACTACAACATCTTCTTCTACGACCACAACACCTACAACTACTACAACATCTTCTTCTACAACTACAACACCTACAACTACTACAACATCTTCCACTACGACTACAACACCTACAACGACTACTACAACCACCACAACTACAACAACCACAACAACCACCACTACAACTACGACTACAACGACCACCACAACAACTACAACGACCACAACCACGAAACCGACAACTACAACAACGAAACCGACAACTACAACTACGACTACAACTACTACAACAACTACAACGACCACCACAACAACCAAGCCTACCACTACAACCACATCTCCTACTACAACAACGACGACAACAACTACTACTATAATTACAACGATCCCCCCTGTAAAGGGCGAGCTCACTGTAACTCCCATGACTAAGGAAGAGATCCTGAATACAGGCATAGACCTTAGCGGTGAGGAGAACTACAACAGCTTCAAGTTCAAGATCGACGCTGAGTATGACTCAGCAGGAGTTGTTATCCAGAGAGAGCTTATCTACAGCTCAACAGGAGCACAGCTTTACAGCAATATCAGCTTTGAAGACGAAGACGGACGTATCTATGAAATACCCAGCGACGCAGGCGTTTCAAGAGGGACATACATCCCCAGCCTCGGAGTATATGTATACCACGAGGAGACTGTTGATGAGGAAATGTATATGTTCGTGGACGGAAGCTGCAGATGGCTCAAGGAATTCTACGATGTACAGCTTCTCGTTATCAATAGGGGAACAAATACTCTTACAAACTGCAAGGCAGCGCTCGATATCCCTGACGGACTCACTCTTGTAAAGGGCGATCAGACACAGAGCATCAGCGATATGGCACCCAATGACTTAAGAACAGCACACTGGTATCTCCGCGGAGACAAGGCAGGCGAGTATGATCTTAAGGCTCTGTTCAGCGGATACAGCAACGGTCAGCTTTGTGAGTATGAATTCAGCACAAAGGAAAAGCTCCGCGTTTACACAACAGATTCTGTCAAGATGCACATAACACTTCCCAAGTATTCATACTTCAGGAAGGATTATGTAATGGCTATAAGCATTGAAAACAAGACAGACAGACCTATCTACGATCTTGATCTGCTCGTTACAAGCTTAAGACAGATATCAAATGCAACTCTCAAGGAAACTTATGAAGCAGGAGTAGGTACTCCCATAGGCGGAATAGCAGCCGGAGTAGAAACAAGCACTACTAAGAGCACACTTCATCAGTCAAAGGGCGGATACGAATTGAGAGTACCCGAGTTATTACCGGGCAGATCTAATGCAGCAACACTGGAGATCAGCATAAAGGATCTCTGGAAGTCTGTATATGAGCAGTACATATCGGCAGAAATGCTCGATGCAAAGATGATGACACTGTTCGATGCGATATCCGCAAATCCTGCTCTGCTCAATGACGCTCTTGTTAATATGGAATTTGCAGAGTACTTCAGCGAGCTCCCCACAGAGCACGTTTTAAAGAGCGTAGATGTCAACTTTTCAGGCTCTCAGACACCTATTGATTATGATGTCATTATAGACAATTCCAATGCGCCCACAGGCAGCAGAGCACATATCCTTACGGATACTGCAAGGAACAGACTGAGAGATATCTTCAACGGACCGACAAGGTCTTCAAACGATCTTGAACAGTTCAGAAATGACTTTATCTTCAATATTGATGCTACAGATGAGGATCAGGTCAATACAGCACTTGAAAATTATTTCAATAAAAAGCACGGTATCTTAGGTGCGCTGTCAATAGTCAACGACTTCTATATGTATGTTGACAATCACGGCAAAAAGATAAAAGGTCTTTTCGTCGAGATAGATACACGCAGCGGAGCACCTTCCGCAGCAGCCTCCTCTGTAACAGGCAATGCATTTGAGCTCACAGACATCAACGGCAATACAGTGGGCGAAGATGGTATGCTGGCAATAACAGGCGATGAGGACATCATCAGGATACAGGCTCTTAAGGACGGCGTAAGCGGTAAGCTCGTTATCGAGTACGAAGACGGCACAAGAGAAGAGCAGAAGATACGCAGCATTGCATCGCACCAGTGCGTATCAACAGGCAGATTTGAAGTGCTTCACACTCCCAAGGGCTCACAGGCAGGCTTTGCAGTACGTGTATGCGATGTATGCGGAGAACTCACAGACTGCTGTCCTATCCATCATGAGGCAGTAGCAATGCTCAGCAGCACAGAAGCATATGCCGATATCAGAGTTGCAGTTGACGATGCTGTAAAGGCAGGAGAGAGCACAGAGCTCACACTGTTCGGCAAGATCAATGTAACAGCTGACGTGACTATACCCGAATATGTTGACGTACTCATAGCAGATAACGCCGACATCACAGTAAAGGACGGCTGCAAGCTTATTGCAAAGGGCAAGGTGACCGATCTCAGCGGACGCAGCTATGATCTCAGCGGAAACGGTCCTCTTGTTCCCGAAACAACGACCACAACAACTGTAACAACAACTACTGCAACCACCACAACAACTACAACAACTTCAGCAACTACAACAGAACCCACATCTACAACAACAACTACTACAACTACAACAGAACCCACATCTACAACAACAACTACTATAACTACAACAGAACCTACATCTACAACAACTTCAACAACTACAACAGAACCCACATCTACAACAACAACTACTACAACTACAACAGAACCCACATCTACAACAACTACTACTACAACTACAACAGAACCTACATCTACGACAACATCATCAACAACTACAGTTTCAGGTTCTGACACAACTACTACAGCAGACGTATCCACAACAACAGATGAGGCTTCAACGACAACAACTGCTGTATCAACAACGGAAGCAGTCACAACGACAACAGCTGCTAATATCGCGTCAGATGCCGAGCTCGTAAAATGGGCAGTCACCGACTATCAGGACAGAACTGCTATACGTGTTGACGATGTTGAGCTGAATATCACACCTGACGGTCAGCGCGAGATAATCCTCAAGGATAATGCAGGCAATGTGCTCGATACATATACCGTTGATCCTGTTACGGGAGATGCAACAAATTCAGCAGATGAAGTTATCTCACTTCCTCAGACAGGAAACAATTCCGTAAGAAACATACTTATCGTTTTAGGTGCATTTGCACTTATCGGATTTGGTATAGCAGCAGCAATGCTTTCGGGCATACTCAGACGCCGCGTAAAAAATGAGGAGTAAACAAAAAGAAAAACCGACCAAAAAGCAATGGGCTCTGTTCATAACAGGGCTCGCTGCGATACTGATCGGGACCGGTATTTTGGGATTTTTTGGCGGCAGGAAGCTGTACAGAGAGTACCTCAGGCATAAGCTCATGCGCGAAAACCCCGTTATTGAGATCGCTGATCTGAATATAAAAGCTCCTGTATTAGAAGGAACAGATAAAGAGGTGCTTGCCAGAGCGGCAGGTCATTTCATTGGAAGCGGCGATTTGGGAAAAGGAAATTATTGTATTGCGGGACACAGCAGTACGATATATAAGGAGTACTTCAACGATCTCAAAAAAGCGAAAACAGGCATGGAAATAAAGCTTTATGACAAGGACAAGAATAGCTACAGCTATATTATCAGCGACAGCTTTATCGTTGAACCCGACGAAACGTGGATACTTAACGATTTCGGCGACAACAGGGTGACGATAGTGACCTGTACCGATGACGGCACTCAGCGGCAGATAGTCGTAGGGATCCTGAAATAAAATATCACAGCGGCTCGGTTTAAACCGAGCCGTTATTTTTGCATTTATGAGCCTGAAAAGCGAAAATGCATGAAAATTAACCCATATTTGTATTTTTAAAGAAATATAACAGCAATGATCTGTGTTTTAAATGATTGTTATTACATATTCAACCAATGGTTGCAAAAAATCTATTATTATTCGCTTGAACTCAACCAAATGTTGTGGTAGAATGTAATTGTAGAAAGCACAGAGGAAAGGCGGTGCATCATGGACAAAAACAGCGTTTTCAGAATGAATCTTGCAAAGCGCCGAAAAGCCCTCGGGCTAACCCAGGAACAACTTGCGGCTCGCCTGAATGTTTCTCCGCAGGCGGTCTCAAAGTGGGAGAATTCCAGCTATCCCGACGGTGAATTGCTCCCACAGCTCGCTAAGGAACTGAATACCTCCCTTGATTCTCTTTTCGGCGTAAAGGTCATGAGCAGTGAAAGAGACATAGAGCAGCTTGTTGACGATGAAATGAGAGCGACACTTCCCGATGATCGCTCCGAAAAGTTCATGAGGATAATGTATACCGCCCTCTGTGCCTGTAATCCAAATAACGACACCGTTGCAAAGCTCCGCGAAAGCTACGAGCACGAAACCTACGCAGGGCTTAAGACCGACCGTGAACTGGCACTGTCACGGATAAGCAGGGATCTTAGGTACTTCTGTTTTCTGGAGATCCCCGAAAACGGTGTCAATTCCTACTTTGGCGATACCACGAATATGATACGCCTTTTCAATACCCTTGCGGACGATGACGCTATCAGCATAATAAGCTATCTCGGCGCAAGTGTAAGGAACAAGATGTTCTCGGCGGCGATGATATCCGACAAGCTGGGGATATCTCCCGAAAAGGTCCAGCATATAATCGACAGGTTTGACAGGTTCGGACTTGTATGGAGAGTTTCCGCAGATATTTCCGAACGGCCTGTCATACTTTACGGCTATACTCACCAGATACCGCTGACGCTGATACTTGTCCTTGCAAAGACCATTACCAACTATATAAAGTACATGGATCCCAATGTTGAGGAATGGTCGCAGGGAGCGTTCAGACGCGAGAACGGCGAACAGGACGAGGTAGTTCCTCAGGTGCCGTGGTGGGGAGAAGGAGAACTGTAGAAAATAACAGCAAAAGCTGTTAAATATATCCGTCGGAGGCATTACGGCGGGAAAAACGGAGGTAAAAACATGAAAAGAACAGCAGCATTTATTGCAGCCTGTGTTGTATCGGGCTGTGCAGTGACTGCGCCCATGAACGGCGTGACAAACGACCGCGCAATGGCGGCAGACGGCTATGACATGAATATCACGGTAGACCTAAAGGGTGGGCGCAAGGAGATATCCCCACTTATCTACGGCGTGAACCAGTACACCTCACCTCTAAAGGACGTCAGGGCAACAGCCGTTCGTCAGGGCGGAAACCGCATGACGGCCTATAACTGGGAGACAAACGCTTCAAACGCGGGCTCTGACTGGAAGCACAGCTCGGACACCAACCTTTCCGAGTCCGACGATCCCGCAGACTGTGTACAGGTGCTCTCAAAGGACGCTGCAAAGTACAATGTGGGCTATAAGCTGACAACATTACAGCTTGCAGGCTATGTGGCTGCCGATAAGGACGGTCCCGTATCCGAAGCTGAAACAGCTCCCTCAGACCGCTGGAACAAGGTAGTGCTCACAAAGGACGCTCCGTTTGCGGATACTCCCGACCTTACGGACGGAGTAGTATACATGGACGAGTATGTGAACTATATCATCAATAAGCTTGGCGACTCACAGTCCGAGACAGGTATACAGGGCTACAGCCTTGACAATGAGCCTGTTCTCTGGAACGATACCCACAGCAGGATGCACCCCGAGCCTGTAACTATCGAGGAGCTCAGCACAAAGTCCATAGAAATGGCAAAGGCGGTCAAGAAGCTCGACCCTAAGGCGGAGGTTTTCGGACCTGCACTTTACGGCTATACAGCCTTCGATCACCTTGATGATGACGATGCTCACGACGAATGGGAAAATATAAAGAAGGAAAACAATTATCACTGGTATCTTGACTGCTACCTCGATCAGATGAAAAAGGCTTCAGAGGAAAGCGGCACAAGGCTCCTTGATGTTCTTGATATACACTATTATTCCGAATCGGCAAGAAAGGGCATTGACGACAGATTACAGTCAGTCCGCACACTTTATGAGGAAGGCTTCGCCGAAAACAGCTGGATAGGACAGTGGTGCATGGAGAATGTGCCGATACTTCCTACTGTAAAGGCTTCCATAGACAAATACTATCCCGGCACAAAGCTTGCCATTTCCGAGTACAATTTCGGCGGCGGAAGCGATGCATCGGGAACTATCGCGCAGGCTGAGGCACTGGGCTGCTATGCGGATCAGGGCGTGTATTTCGCCTCATTATGGGGCGGTGAGCCATTCATAATGGCAGGTATAAACCTCTATACCAACTATGACGGCAATGGCGGCTGCTTCGGAGATACTCTCGTACCCGCTTCTTCCGAGGACGTTGCGAAATCGAGCACATATGCGGCTGTAAACGCAAAGGACGATTCAAGGGTAACTGTAATGGTTACGAACAAGGATCAGACAAGCAGCGAAAATGCTGTTATCGACCTTAAAAACGCCGAAAAGGAGTACAAGTCCGCAGCTGTATATGCTGTTTTTGGCAGTGAGGAGCAGATCAAGCTCATTGATATCATAAAGAATGTAAAGGACAATAAGGTGAATGTGGAGCTCCCCGCATTCTCGGCAGCTATGGTAGTTGTTTCCGACAAGGCAGATGCATTTGAAGGACTAAAGACCTACGCCGAGACAAAGAAGGATACAGTCACAAAGGAATTCACAGATATAGAGTCTCTCACAAATGACAAGGGCTACGTTGTAGTACCTATCGAGGACGCAAAGCACCTCTCAAAGATAGTTATAAACGGTTCCGTAACATCGAGCGCAGGTTCAAGCTGGGGAACAGCAGGCTGTGCGGTATGCATGAACGCAGTATCAAAGGACGGCGTAGGCTTCTGGACCTATAAGGATTACAGCCTTACCCTTGGTGACAAGGTATCTGCCTCGGTAAAGTTTGACGGTACGCTCACAAAAACAACGGGCGAGGGTGCAGACAAGGTCTCGGAGGAACTGGAAGCAACTATTGCCGACGGCAAGGTAGAGCTCCAGAAATGGTGGGACGCTTCCGAAAAGAGCGAAGCTGCCGCCGAGGACAAGATAGAGGTGAAATACTCAAGCATACAGGTAGTATATGAGTACGCTCAGGGCGAAGCTCCCGAAGTATCGACAACAACTACTACAACAACAGGCACAACAGTCACCTCATCGGTCACAAGCACAATAACTTCCTCCACAACTACAGACAGCGGCGAAAAGCCCGTTTACGGCGACGCTAACTGTGACGGTATCATTGACCTTGCAGATGCTGTGCTTATCATGCAGTCGCTTGCAAATCCAAACAAGTACGGTATCAGCGGCACAGACGAGCGTCACATTACAGACAGGGGACTTGCAAACGCAGACTGCTGCAACGCAGGCGACGGCGTTACGACGAATGATGCCCTTGCAATACAGCTTTACAAGCTGAATGTGATCAAGTCACTTCCAAGTGAGATCAAGGAATGATCTTGCAATAATACCAATCCCTCTCTTAAAAGGACTCCAATAAGTGGTCACCACTTGTCGGAGTCCTTTTTTGTCCGTGAATTTGCATACATATTTTACGTTTTTTTCATGCATGATATCAATTGAAATAATATTATTATTGTGGTATGATACAATTATAGGATAGCGTGTTGAAAGAAATATATTAATTATTTCTATAAAATGTCAAATTTGAAAGGGTGATGGATATGACAGGCAAGCAACGGACAAAAAAAGCTGCGGCAGCAGCAGTATCATTATTTATGATACTGCAATTTATTCCGGAAGATATTGTAACTGCTGAATACGTAATTCCATCAATGCCCGATTTTTCATATATAGGTGCAGTCGGCAGCCTGAGTGCCGAGCAGACGAAAAAAGCTGCCGAGGCGTCATACGAGGCGCTTTGCGACCGTGCCGATCAGGTCGATTTCAGTGCACGCGGAGTGAGTATGAACAGAAGGAACGAAAATGACCTGATAAATATATACAGACACGTTGCAGCCTGCTATGATGTGGGTATACTTGCCAAAAAAGGCACGATAAACTATATCCCGAGCAGAAGTATCATAAAGCTGTCATATCTGTACGAAGGTGACGAGTATAATGAGCAGTACGCGGCTTACAGCCGGAGGCTGGATGATATCCTCTCGGGAGTTGACGGGAGCTGGTCTGACGAGGAAAAAGCCCTGTATCTACACGATTATCTGTCTGTAAAGTTCGATTACGATTATCCTGCTTATTACGGAGCTGTTACACGTCCCGACAGGGAACAGTACAGCGCATACGGTATGCTGAAAAACGGAATGGCTGTATGCGAGGGCTATTCGGAGCTTTATGCAAAGCTGATGAACAGGCTCGGCATACACACCGAGCTTGTTACGAGCGATTCGCTCTCTCATGCGTGGAACATAGTCAACATAGACGGAGGCCGATATTTCGTGGATGTTGCATGGGACGACAGCTACTGCGGCTACAGCGGCATAGTAAAGCACAGCAATTTCATGAAAACTGCCTCCGAGATCGCATCGGAAAATCACGATACCAGTGACTGGCAGGATGTTTTCGGACGTAACCTTTACAGCCTTGATGTGCCCGATACATTCAGCGATGCATTCTGGAACGACTCACGTGCAGCCGTAAAGCCCTATGACGGCGGCTGGATCGTTATAAAGGGCAAACCGGGAAGTGTGACGGCAGAACTGGTAAAATATGACGGAGCAGCTCATAAGGAAGCGTCTGTTAAGACGCTGGTGACTATCGGTTCTCCCGATTCGGTATGGTATGTATGGGAAAATCCACGTGCTTACTGGACAGAGTCCTTTACAGTCTCCGAGGTAGTGAACGGCGTGATATACTATACAACTCCCACAGCTGTTTATGCGCTGTATAACGGCAAAAAAGAAAAAGCCTATGAGCTTACGGAGGCTGAAAAGAACACAGGATATATCTACGGTATGTATTCTGACGGAAATACCATGTATTACGGACTTGCTACCGAGTATGACCACGTTGACAATAAAGGCAATGCGGCAATAAAATATTCAGGCGTTGCAGTTTCGGTGCTGGAGGCTAATATAAATGCAGTTCCTACTGTTACAACAACTGCTTCGACTACGACTACTACAACTACCACAAAAACAACGTCAACCACATCAAAAACGACTACAACTACCACGAAAACCACGACAACTACAACAAAGCTGACCACAACTACCACGAAAACCACGACAACTACATCAAAACCGACCACAACTACCACGAAAACCACAACGACTACATCAAAACCGACCACAACTACCACAAAAACCACGACAACTACATCAAAACCGACCACAACTACCACGAAAACCACGACAACTACATCAAAACCGACCACAACTGCCAAGAAAACCACTACAACTACATCAAAACCGACCACAACTACCACGAAAACCACGACAACTACAACAAAGCCTACTACAACTACCACGAAAACCACGACAACTACATCAAAACCCACCACAACTACCACGAAAACCACAACAACTACATCAAAAACGACTACAACAAAGCCGACCACAACTACCACTAAAACTACAACAACTACAACTGCCAAACCCAAGCAGAAACGTGCAGGTGATGCAAACGGAGACGGTTTTGTTGATATGTCGGACGCAGTACTTATAATGCAGGTCCTTGCAAATCCGAACAAATACGGTCTGAACGGCTCTGATCCGACACATATCACAATGCAGGGAATAGCTGACGGCGATGTTGAGGGCAGCGGAAACGGAATAACCTCAAATGACGCCCTTGCTATACAGAAGTACCTGCTGAAGCTTGTGAAATCGCTTCCTGTATAATAAAGTCCACGTACTTAAAGGTATGGTATATATATAAGGAAGCTTATAAATATTAATGAGGAAAAATAAAAAATGGTCCCTCTGACAAAGGTGTTACCTTCTGTCAGAGGGACCATTCCTGCGGAAAGGGTTTCCCCGATAAATAACCATATACTTCCGTAGAAGTGCCGTACTTCTCATTCAGTTCTGCACTGTTTATGCAGCTTTTTCAAAAAATTCGTCAATAAGGGCGATCATCTCGGGATTAAAGCCGTTATACAGCTCGTCGTCAAGCGACTCGACAAACTTCACAAGCTCGTCATGCGGTATATCATTATCGTACTTGGCGTTGAGCTCATTTGCCGCGGGAATATACACCTTTTCCTTATATTCCGCGTATTCGGCAGTATAGAATATTGAACTGTGACCGCTTCTGTCCTTCTCGGAAAGTGTTCGGAATTCCGCCTTGGGATTTGTTATCTTATCCTTCTGCGCTATTACCGAAGAGCCGCTGTACTGTATTACCTCGTCATTCTCGCCGTGTATCACAAGAACAGGAATCCCTGACTTGTTAATGCCGTCCACAGCAGACCATGAGGAGTTCCTGCCGAACTCTGCCTTATTATACAGCCATACCAGCGGATAGAGCAGCTTTCCCGCCATGCCGTAGGAGCTGTCGCAGCTCTCGGCAAGCTTCGCAAAAGGCGTATTATAGCCCGACATGGATATGCTTGCCTTAATATCGTGGTCAAAGTTGAGCACTGCCGCAGCTGCATATCCGCCCCAGCTGTGACCGAGAACGTACTTGTCCATATCCTTGATACGGCTGTCGCTTTCCGCGAAATCAAGAGCTTTGTCAAGGTCTATCACCGACTGGGCAAGACCTTTTGTGCCCTCGCCCTCGCTGCATCCGCTTCCCGTACAGTCAAAGGCGAAAATGCTCCAGCCGCAGTCGACAAGACGGGTAATGAGTCCGAGATAGTACTCGTGGCCGCCTCCGATACCGTGTGAAAAGACGATAAGCCCCTTTTTGTTGTCCATGCCGTAAAGAAAGCCTTTAAGCGTGTTCTCCCCGGATCTGAAGCTTACCTCTTCGCGGGGATAGTCGTTCTCGTAGTGATCGTAAAACCACGTCAGCGTGATCTTCGGGTCGGGATAGTCCCCGCGCCCGAAGTTCTTTTTCATTTCCGACGCAGTTAAGCAATATCCCGCCGCAAATGCGATGATAAGCAGTATAACGAGCACTATCGCCGTTCTTTTCAGTACTTTTTTCATAATATCCCCCTGTTTTTTCTACATTATAGCATTTATTTTTACGATTTGCAAGATTGATATAAAAAATGGCAGCAAGTTCATGACTTGCTGCCATTTTAATATATTCTTTAATTAATTACTTCATAGCCTCTTCAACAGCAACTGCACAAGCAACTGTTGCACCAACCATGGGGTTGTTGCCCATTCATGTATAGCCGATCTGCGGATTCCACAGCATTGCGTTGTGTTGCGTATAATTGTCGAAAAATAGCCGTATTTTCGCAAATACAAATTCTTATTGACCTTTTGAAATATGTGTCAGAACTTAGTATTTTTCAATTTAGGGTGACAAATGGGTGACAAAACAAGCTTACTATAACCAGCTGTACTTTGAGCAAAACGAGTTATATGCTTTTTTCTATTATAACAGATAACGGAATAATTTTCAAGTATTAGGCAGCATTCTTTATAAAAAAATACGTCGCTCAGGTGTGGTCCTGAACGACGGTCAGATTATTTGAAAACATCCTCCA
>NZ_CAMKRR010000020.1 GCF_946415235.1 uncultured Ruminococcus sp.
CATGGATTGATATTGATTTGGAAATAAAAAAAGAGACATATTACGCAAAGGAAAAACAGCATGACTGAATCACCAGTGATGCGGCGCTCATATATTATATAGAAACAGCTCCCTCACGGGAGCTGCTTTCTTCGTATCGTTATTATGTTTTAATCTCTTTTTTCTTGTTTTTCAAAAGTAATATCATAAATATCACAACTATGACAAGCAAAGGTAAATATCTCACAACATCTGTCCATAATGGCAGAGAAGCATCTTCGGGGATATTGCCCTGTACTAAAAGACTCATGACAGCGCCTTGACTTTCATTGTACATAAAATGAGCGATCACCGCAGGAAATACACTATCTGTCTTTTTTGTCAGCCACATCAGGAACGCCCCGAAGCAGGTAAGCATTGCAAGCCTGCCGAATGTTGAAAAGAGCACTTCTGAGAACGTGCCGTTTCCGTCAAGATAGCCTGAGATATCCATAGGGAAATGCCACAGTCCCCATACGATACCGCCGACCAGACAGGTACCTACCGTACCGAGCAGCGGCTCCATTTTCTGATTCATATATCCACGCCAGCCAAGCTCCTCACCGAGCAGACCAATAGACTGCACAGCGGAAAATGAAATGAGTAGAAATGCATTTGATAGAACATTGCCGAAAGTGAATCCCCCAAGCCAGTCAGCATGACCGCTAACAATGACAGGGAGCAGAAACATTGCGGAAAGACATATCAGAGGAAGTCCAAATGCAAGCAGATAATACCTGATATTGCCTGTAAGGTGCATATGCAGTTTCATATCGCGGAAGCCCTCTTTGGTAACAGCTCTTGCGATAAGGCTTGCTATCGCAGGAGAAAATGAAAATATCATATATATGATGTAGTATACCGTATTTGATTGGTGCATGAGCTTGGCGCACAGAATGTAAAACAGCATGAAAGCAAATACGATCAGCAGATAGATACCGAGCCGTTTCGCATTTTCTTTTTTAGTGGTCATACTGCTCCACTCCTTTCAGATACAGCCTGCAAGTAATGCGGTAGGAAAGATAGTACAGCGCAAGACATACTACTAGACAGACCGACAGTATCAGAGAGCCATTCTGTACATTGAATACCTTTTTGCACATCTCAATGATCGTATCAAAATGCTCTGCATTCAGTATCATTAATACTGAAATGACAACAGCTCCCGTGACCATAAAGATCATTTTGATAATACTTCCTTTTTTACTTCCAAAACGATAGACAAAAGGAATGTCAATGGCACGGGAAAGTATCTGCACAAAGCAGAGTGGAACGGCAATGCCGCTGACTTCTTCAATCTCTGTAATTCCCATATCTGCTGCAACAGCACAGTATCCTCTGTCCACACATTGCAGTGAAAACAGAAACAATACCACCATAGCAAATATCATCTCATACTTCAAACGGAGAAAGCCCTTGTAGCCTTCAGGTGTTGCAGTTATCCAATAGCCCCACAGCTTGCGGTCATCGCCGCGCAGTACCAGCATCTGCAATGCACCTGCCACAAGAAATCCTGCTATCAGTCCACCGATACGAAGCGGAGCATTACCTATATTAGATATTTCTCCACGCATCAACAGAAGAACAAACAACGGAGCAAATCCGCAAAGTATCATAGATAGAATAAACCATCGATTTTGCTTCCATTCCTTGTAAACCAGACCTGTCATTACGGCTCTCTCCTTTCGTGCGACCGCCACATCGCAAGGAAGAATAATACACATAAAACAACAAAAACGGCTAATATGCAAAGCGTTGTTTTCCCAGAACACAGAATAGTTTCAAATTTGTTGACCGCTTCTTCCGAGATCATAACATCGTCCTCAGCAGGCTTCCCAGCTTTATTCATACCGGGAAACAAGCCAAATACTCTGAATACAAATCCTGCACCGACAAAAGCAAGTACGCTTATCAGCTTCAATTGGTTTTTATCCTTTGCGCACATCATGATATAGCTGTAAGCAATATCGACCAGCATCACGGCACAGACAGCGCCGAGATAAATATTCAGCATATAAATGATACCGAAATTGGAATAACCCGCTGCTGCAGTGTATACAAATTCAAAAGCCCATGATAACAGTCCGAAGAACAGAATATAGCATAGCTTCGTCAGAAGATCGGACAGAGCCTGCTGTTTTGCTGTCGGCGGCAGAACAAAGGAATATCTCTTCCACCCCGAACTGATGTCCGCTTTCTGTAAGCCGTTATTCGTGCCTGCCATAAATCCGCCTGTCAGTGCTACTATTCCCACAAAAAGAGGTATCATTTCTAAAGGCGATTCCTCACCTTCGACAGGTTTGAAGATAAAGACGAGTATAAGTGGAGTCATCATCAGCAACGCCAGCAGCAGAAACAGTATCAGCATAAGAATAAATCGTTTGCGTGTCAACATTAATTCACGATATATCAGCGATCTGTACAGTTTCATTACGACCACTCCTTTGCATCACGGTGAACATAGTAAAGCATGATATCGTCAAGGCTTGCAGGATCTATCACGCAGTCACGATATTTGCAGGAAGCACTCTCACGGTTAGTCACCATGACCTCTGCACCAAAATTGTTGGTGCGTATGCTGACGATATCCTCAGCGTCTATCTCTTGTATCTTGTCTTTGTCGCATTTGAGGATACCGTGCTTCTCGATAATTTCATCCTTGTAGCCTGTGAGAAGTATCCTGCCTTTGTCAATGAAAGTCACCATATCGGCTATCTTTTCAAGGTCAGAGGTAATATGCGAGGACATCAGGATAGAGCGCTCGCCGTTTTGCAGATACTCCATAAATATGCGCAGTATCTCGTCACGTACAACAGGGTCAAGTCCTGTAGTCGCTTCGTCCATAACAAGAAGCTCTGCATTATGAGATAGGGCGCAGGCTATCTGCAATTTCATTTTCATACCCTTGGAGAACTGGCCTATTCTCTTTTTCTGGGGGAGCTGAAAGCGCTCAATATAATTTAAATATGCAGCATTATCCCATTCAGGGTACATACCCTCGAAGATTCGTGCCATATCCTTTGCATAGAACACATCATGGAACGGCAGCTCGTCAAACACCACGGCGATACGCTTTTTTATTGCATTTTCGTCCTTAATATGGTCAAGACCGAGCAGTTTGATCTCGCCATCATTTATATCGGTAATGTGGAGCAAACTGCGAATAGTAGTAGTTTTGCCAGCACCATTTTGCCCAATAAAGCCCATTATACACCCCTTAGGTATATCAAAGCTTATATTATCCAGCGTAAAGCCGTCATATTTTTTAGTAACACCCTTGATCTCAACAGCGTTTTCATAGTAATTCATATTATTCCCCTCCGTTAACAAGGTCAAGCAATTCGTGAAGCTCCTCCATCGTGACGCCTATCTTGCGTGCTGAATCGCCTGCTTCTATTAGCAGGGATTCTATACGCTTGATCTGCTCCTCACGATAGAGCTCCAGGTTCTGCGCCTTTACGAAAGAGCCTTTTCCCGTGTAGCTTTCGATAAAGCCATCACGTTCAAGCTCCTCATATGCGCGTTTGGTTGTCATAAAACTGATACGGAGCTCGGTTGCGAGAATTCGCATAGAGGGCAGAGCTTCGCCCTCCTTTAGCTTTCCCTCCAGTATCATAGTCTTTATCTGGTTTGCTATCTGTATATAGATAGGCTCACCGGATGAGTTACTGATGTTAATATTCATTTTTAGTGTACACTCCTTGTGGTTATATAACTTTACCTGCTTTCCGGACAGCAAAGTCTAAATTGTATAACTACCTTTTATACAATTATATCAACTGCGTTACACTTTGTCAAGGGTTTTTAAAAAATATTTTGAAAATGATTAATGAATAGACATTGTAAGTATTCTTCAAATTCTAAATTAACAGCACAAAAAAAAACAACAGCTCCCTCACGGGAGCTGGCTTCTTTAATAGCTTTGTACCACCAATAAATTTCGTGTGATTTTCGTGTGATTTCGTGTGATTTTTGACTAAAAATCAGTCACACGCAACTGCAAAATGCATTTAAAACTGCTTTCTGTAGGCAACAGAAAAGCCTGTATTTCGGTGTTTCCCTCGAAATACAGGCTTTTTAATTCTGGCGGACAGAGAGGGATATCGCCTATGATGAGATTTATCGATGAGAATGAAGATCTGTGCGGCTATTCTGTTGCCGACGTTATCGTAGGCAAAGCATCGGCAATTTTGTTTGTTAAAGCAGGTATATCAGCCGTTCATGGCAAAGTAATGTCTGAAAGCGGAAAAGCTTACCTTGAAAGTCATAGTATTCCATGCACATATGATATCCTAACCAAGCGTATAATTAACCGTCATGGTACGGATATATGTCCTATGGAAAAGACCGTGGCAGAAATTGATGATGCCGAAATAGGCTATATAGCGTTAAAATCACGACTGAACGAAATAAAAAAGCTATCTCTTTGATTGAGCTTGTGAAAAGCTATTGAACCAAAAATGTAATTATTGCCTCTTGAATAATAGATTATAGGTATAAAAGGCAATTCTCTCCTAGGAAGGCTGTAACTATCATTCTACCGGCAAATCTATAAATGCGGGCTCGTGCTCAGCCTCTCGAACGTATCTGAGCATATCATCACGGAGCAGGCGTACTGTTGATGTATTGATACCGGGATGTCCGCAGATGTATTCATCCTTCATCAAATCATTATCGATAACAAGCTGAATGTTGTTGTCTGTATCAAATATAAGCTCCAGTGCTGATACAGAACCAGGGATAGTATATACTTACCTCTTATTTCAGATCATCTCTCACAAAATGTGTTGGATTCCATACTTCCTTTTTTGGAAGATCATATTTCTCCTTACCGAGAGCTATTGACTTCATCAGGAAAGACATATTCTTTGCAAGATTTCTCATTGTCTGCAACCCTTCAGCGTCAAAAGCAGCTTCGCCCTGCAATCTGCCGTAAACACTGTTCCAGTATGTGCTTGAAGCAACAGGCATACCGCAGATAGTGAAGTATTTGTTCAGCTCGTCAAATGTCGACGAACAGCCTCCGCGTCTCGCAACAACAACGCTCGCACCGACCTTCATGGTCTTGTCAAAGTGAGAACTGTAAAACAATCTGTCAAGACAGGCAATGAGAGTTGCATTTGCCGAAGCATAATAAACAGGAGACGCAACGATAAGACCATCCGCAGCTTCAAACTTAGCTGCAATATCATTTACCTCATCATTGAATACACAGCGTCCAAGCTCGGCGCATTTACCACAGGCAATACATCCGCAAATATCCTTATTGCCTATCTGACAGACCTCGGTCTCTATTCCCTCAGTATCGAATGTTCTGACCATCTCTTTCACTGCGACAGATGTGTTGCCATCGGTTCTGGGGCTTCCGTTGATTATAAGTACTTTCATTGAATCTTCCTCCTTATAATTTCGCTGAACACATTTCAGCATAAATATCATCAATACTGAGAAACGCCTGAATGTAAAGTGATTTCCGCCCATAAGGGCGGAAATAATAATTATCCATGTATCATCTATACTTCATCAGGATGCTCTCCCGACCATCCTCTCTCAGGGAGACTTGAAAGGTAGGACATATCGTCTTCAGCAATCCTGAAACCAAATATATCAAGATTTTCCTTCATTCTTTCCTTTGATGAAGCTTTCGTGATAACAGGAATACCTCGCTGATTAAGATATCTGAGCAATAATGCAGCATTTGTGCAGCCGTATTTTGCGGCTATATTTGATACTGTACCGTCATTTATAAGTTTTGCTCTGCCAAGCGGGCTCCATGCCTGTGGAAGTATGCCCTCTTTTCTGAGGTAAGAAAGCGTATATTCCTGCATATAACCAACGTGGAGTTCAAGCTGGTCTACCATAGGACGGATTCGTGCGACTTCTAAAAGAGGTCTTATATGGTGCGGAAGGAAATTAGACAAGCCTATGGCCTTTACTCTTCCCTGCTCATATAACTCCTCCATTGCCGCCCATGAGCCGCTGACTTTTTCAAACTATTCATCATCATTCCCGTCACTCTTAGGCCAGTGTATAAGATACATGTCAAGATGATCGGTTTTAAGCTTACGGCAGGATTCTTCAAATGATCTCAGCGTTTTATCCCTGCCAAGATCAGTATGCCATACCTTGCTGCACAGGAAGATCTCATCTCTCGGAATACCCGAATGTTCAATAGCTTCACCGATCTGTTCCTCGTTTCCGTATACTCTATCAAAAATAGTAGCAATATCATCGCGACCTTGAGGTATATATACAATAAAGCCCTCTCGTCCTCTTGTAAGCAATACCCTATAGCTATTATTTCTGTAGGTTATTTTTTCGTCATCAGTGCCTTTGAACTTCCACTGATCATTAATCCATCTGGCATCATTGCCCCATCCAACAATTGGCATATCTATTTCCAATCCTTGACAGTCAAATTCTATGATTGCAACAGAAAGAGCGCAACAAGAGTCAGGGTGATTTGATTCCTTGTTAAACCAAGGAGCAACCTGCCAGCGTCGGTACGAACCATCAGGATATAGTTTCGCTCTATCTATTCACATTTAAATGCTGATCGTCACGCTCAATTTGTACAGGAACTCCAAGTAATCGTCATGGAAACATAATATCTTATATGAACAGCAGCTCTATTGTGGGAGCTGCTTCTTGTAATCTGAAAAAACCCGGCTAGGCCGGGTTTTTCATTGTTTTTTCCTTTAGTTTGAAAAATTTATTCTTCAATCATGGAAGCAGCACCTATAAACAGCGGGATATTATTCTTATCAACTATCATGTATACAAATGGTCTGTCCAGATCAATGGTGATCTCTTTCTTTTTTTGTGGTGACATACCGCCCCAGCCGTCCATTCCTACGGAAGTTACAGCAGCAGCCTTTGTGCCGCTTTCGGTTACTTCTATCTTTGTTTTGTGCAGCACATCGCCGATATAAAGAATGGGAGCGTATGGAACAGATGCATCATAAATTTTTGTGAAGTCAGCTGTATGGTAATCAAAAGCAGTAGTCATTCCCATTTGTTTGAGTACATCTTTCAGAGATGTATCATAGCTGTAATCGAATTTTGGCATTATAACAGTGAGATCATATTCTGAGGGATCTTCGCATTCCTTCAGATCGTCAAAGAGCTTTTTTGAGTCAAGGCCGTTTACATACCCGATGATATCCTTATCACGTGGAAGTATTCCAATGAAGCTGTAATTTCCGTTTATATAAGGCTTTTTGAAAGCGTCGGCATCACCGAGGTCGAAATATTCATACTCAGTATTTCTCATTTTTGTGACATCATGCTCAACGCCTTTAAGGTCAGTAAATTTTCCGTTGTAGGTGTTGGTATATTTGTTTGCCCAGTCTGCCTCAAAGTAAAGGGTATTGATAAGCAGCATAAGTTTTTCAATATCGCCTACGGGGTCGAGATCTCCTTTGTTCAGGAGAACAGGTATCATGCCCTTTGTATTGGTATTTACCCAGCTGTTCACGTCCTTGACGGTCGAATCGTCGAAAGCAGACTTGTATATCTCCGAACTGTAGTACTTTTTATTTGTCTCAAGGAATTTTTCATTTACCTTGAATTGCTCTGTATTTTTGAACCATACGGAATTTGCAAGGTAGACCTTTTCATTCTGCTCGTCGGGAAGCTCATTCATATAGTATGCCATATACTCGTTGATCTGATCTATTGTCAGACCGTTTCCGAGAAGCTTTTCCATTTCATCTCTTGTCTTGCCGTCAGCACCGTTTGCAGTCATTGAAAGAGCTGTGGATATTGACATAGGTGATATAAGGAAATTCTCTTTTCCCTGTTGAGTAGGATCAAAACAGTTTTTCAGCAATTTCACGCCAAGATCCATTTCTGCATATGCGAAATCATCGTCAGAAACTTTTCCCTCGGAGGCTAAGACATCGACTTTATCGTCAAGACGTATGCTGCCGATCTCGGTAACTACATTGAACTCTTTTTGTATACCGAGTAGGAAATCCTGCAACTGCCGCAGGTCGTCACCGTCTATTACACCATTAAAGTTGATATCGCCGTTGAGCAGCTGATCCTTACTGAGCTTTTCAGTGGTATTGCCTGAAAGCTGTTTTCTGTAGACGATCGCGTCATATGAGTCAACAACACCGTCATCGTTGATATCGCCGTAGTAATGTATATCGGGAGATTTTACTGATATCACGCCCTCGAAATTATATACTGCGCCGCTCTTATACTGACGGTCGGCTAATTCAGGAAAGTAACTATACGAAAGTACACTTATGGTAGCCTTAGAGCCTTCGTGCAGCATTGAGAGAAGAGAACGATTCTTTTCTATGATCTCAGTTTGCCAGTCGGTATCATCGGGGTCTGTATCAGGGGGCAAGGTATTGGGATAGAAGAATAGTTCTATGAAGGACATTCCAAAGCCGCCCCATTCCCACGCCTTATTATCTGAATTGTTCATTGAAAGGGTGACAGAGCAGTATTCTTCCGAGACGCTCACGTTCTGTATATTTGCGTCCTCGAAAACATATTCATAGGCTTGCAGATCAGACGTCTTTGCTGCGGGAGCTTTGCTGCTGCCAAAGCTTATATCATTCCGTGTAAGATCTAAAGTACCCGCTGCACCGCAGTTGTGGAAGGAGAGCTCAACGGAATATACTTCTGTACCGTTGGAGAGCTCCTCTATATTGCTCATATGCGCATAAACGTCAATGCTGCTGCCATAAGATGCAGAATCGCCTGTATCCTTTCTGACTGCAATGTAGCTTTCCTCATTGTAAGAACTGAATTCTCCTCTGTACCTGTATAAGCCCTTATAGAGGTCGTATTCATGCCCGTTGGCAGTATATGTCTTTACAAGCTCAGCATTAACAAACGAAAGCTGATTGCCTATGCCCATGGATTTTTCATAGCTCCCGAAAAGCTCTTCCACACTCATGCCCGATACTTTTTCGGCTATACTGAATGATATGCGCTTGTCAGGATCAATATCATGCAAATAGAATTTATACACGATACCGTATTTACCTTCAAGGCTGTCGCTGACCCGATAATCAATGGAGATATTGTTTTGGGCATTCAGTTCATAGGCGGAAGTTCTTGACAGATTTTTCTCCACATACGAGTCAACACAATTTTCAGTATACATTAATTCGTATTCCTTGGCGTTTATGGTAAAACAGCCATTCGGACGGGCGGTCATTTCACTTCCGCGCATTACATAATACTCGGGAGAATAAAAATCATAGCCGTCCAAAATGATATAACCCATGTAACGCTTTGAGATCTCGGAGTATACCTTGCATGAGATCTCCTTGTCCTTGTTTTGCAGTGCGGAAAGCTCACAGTTACAGTCATAATTGCTGCCGTCAAGAGCTGCGCTGCTCAGTTTACCCGTTACGAGCCCAAAATGCTTTGCGCTCTGTATAAGCTCGTAAAACGGAAATGCAAAGCCTTCGGCAGGGAGACTTTCTTCACTGCATACATGATAGAATATGTAATCATTATGATCTGTCTCTATCTCGGCAAGGGTGGTATTGTACATTATACTTCCCTCTTTTCTGGCTACAAGATATGTTTCGCCGTCTGCTTCGACAGTTCCTGCGTAATTAATGATCTTCTGAGTTTGCAGATCATTTTCGGTGATATTTTTGAATTCAAGTGTGCTGTCAGGAGCTTCCATAACTATCTTTGCATAGTTACATGCGCCAAGCTTATCAATGGTACCGACGGTCCTGTCTGCATTGGTACTTCCATTACTTGTTATTCCCGAAAGCTTCGCATTAGCCGTAAGCGAAACTGTCGGTATAGCAGCCGTCAGAAATAAAGCAGCTGTGACTGCCGAAGCAGCCCGTCTAAAAAAATTCAATGCCATAATACACCTCCATAAAAAAACAGATAATATCAGAATAGAGTTTTCTATAATGATTTTACATCATTTACTGTAACAATACAAGCCGATTATTGTCGATTTTTGAACATCTCGCCATTTTTCTCCGAATAAGATCACTTTTCTCCGAGCTGAGTTGCAGCACCGATGAATAACGGTACATTGTTCTTATCAACTATCATGTACACAAATGGTCTGTTCAGATAAATGAAAACTTCTTTTTTCAGATCAGGCATACCTCCGCCGCCATACAATCCCACAGATGTTACGGCTGCTGCCTTTGTGCCCTTTTCGTTCAGCTCTATCTTTGTTTTGTGGAGCACTTTGTCTATCCACAATGCCTGAGCACCGTCAACGGAAAGGTCGTTTATCTTTGAGAAATCAGCCGTTCCGCCAAAGGCTGTGGGCATGCCCATTTCTTTGAGTATATCGTTGAGAGACTTCTCGTAGTCATACTCAAACTTGGGTATCATTGTATAAAGGTCCACGGACTCAGGATCCTCACATTCCTTCAGCCCATCAAAGAGCTTCTCTGCGTCAAGGTCATTTACATATTCAACTATATCATTATCACGCGGAAGTATTCCCACAAAGCTGTAATTACCACCTGCATAAGGCTTCTTGAAAGCATCGGCATCGCCGAGGTCGAAGTATTCGTACTCCTTGCTGACAAGAGACTTTATGGTACGCTTTTCCCCATTGATATCCGTAAAAAAATCATTGTTTGCATGAGTGTATGGCTGCTGCCAGTCTGCCTCGAAATAGAGAGTATTCAGAAGCATCATGAGCATTTCCTTTTCCTCGGTGGGTTCAAGGTCTCCGTTTCTGAGTATAGACGGTATCATGCCGTTGGTGTTTCTGCTTACCCAGTCATTTATGTCTGTGACTGTATTATCGTCGAAGGGCGCCTTGTACAGCTCTGCACCGTAGTATTTCTTGTTCTGCTCAAGGAAGTCTTCATATACCTTGAATGAGGGCTTGTCCTTGAACCATATGGAATCGGCGATATACACCTTTTCTTTTTCATTATTTGGGAGCTTGCTGAGGTAATAAGCCATATACTCGTTTATCTGACCGAGAGTAAGGCCATTTCCGAGCACCTTCTCCATTTCACTGCGTGTTTTGCCGTCAGCTCCGTTAGCAGTCATTGCAAGAGCTGCCGAGACGGACATAGGTGAGATGAGCAGGTTCTCCTCGCCTGCCTTGGCGGGAGCAAAGCTCTTTTTCAGCAGCTCGATACCGAGATTCATTTCTGCGGCTGCAAATTCTTCATCAACAGTTTTTCCTTCCGATGCCTGTACGTTTACCTTGTCATCAAGGCGGACTGTGCTCATTGAAGACGGTATATCGATAGTTGCAGGATCCAGGTTGAGCAGCTTTTTCTGTATGGCCTGTGCATCGCCGACTGTGAGTCCGTCACCGTTCATATCTCCGTTTGATTCGCCCTGTTTTGTCAGATGATTATCTGCTGTACCGTCCAAGCCGTACTTATTGGGATTTGCAAGAGCCTGCATTATAAGAACTGCGTCCGCCATATCGACATCACCGTCGCAGTTTGCATCGCCCTTAACTACAGCGGGAACATCTCCTGTTATAATTGCATTTTTGCTTTCAAGCTCAATGATCTCATAGCATGGGCTGAGCTGGACATAGTTCAGTGCGGCAGCTATGAGCATATTGCTTTTGTCAGGACCTTGTGCATTAGCAGGATACAGACCGAAGCTCAGATATCTTCTGTATATCTTGCCGCCCTCAGCGTTTTCTTCTGTCCGTATCTTCCAGCCGTGGCCGTCCAAAAGCCATACTTCGCTGTTTGGCACACCGACTGAGTTGGCAATGTAATATATCTGCTCTGTGATACAGCCGTCATCTTTTGTCAATTCTTCAATATCGGCGGATTCGTTGACTATAGTTTCTCCGTCTGAGTTCACAAATGTCGCTTCGGGCCTGAGCACTATCATAATAGAACATTCTTCAAGAGCCTCTGCAACCTTTTCTTTAGTCCATACGGAGTATTTCTTTTCATCTGTCATACCCTTTGCGGCAAAAAGTGCAGATATCTCATCTTCTGACATTTTCTTCATGTCATCAAAAGTGTATTCGCTGCCCGTATCTTCTGTAACAGCGTCCAGAGTTACAGTGTATCCGTCCTCGCTGTCAGCATTGTCTGCGTTTGCCAAGACCAACGAAGACGATGAGGCTGTCATTAATGCTGCTATCATTGCGGCAACGATTCGTTTGTTTGTTCTCATAAAAAATCATCCTTCCATAAAATATTATGCCTGAGGTACAGTTTGAATTATTATATCCAGATCTGCATTTGGATTGTAATATAGGTAATACCCATCATTCCCCATAAATTTTATAGCAACAGCACCTGCAGCGGTAATGCCGTTTACGCTATACACACCTGCTACGCATTGCATTTGCTCCCCCGCTATCATCTGACCGCTTAGCATATCTGCATCGTCTATCCACTCTCCCACATATTCGGGAGATATCATGTACAGACTGGTATAGACGCGGTCATATCTGTAGATATAGGCATAGCAGTATCTTTGGTTTATGGGAAGCTGTTGCCATTGTTCCTCGCTGCTGTATTCACTACCTGCCTCGCCGCCTGTACCGTCGCCTTCAGTGTATCCACCACCTTCAGTGTCTCCCCCGCCGCCAAAGCCTCCAAAACCGCCGTGGTTCCAGTCTCCGTTACCGTTCCAATTCCAGCCGCCTGTGCTAATCGGTTCCGTCGTTATCTCCTGAGTTGTGACAGGGGAAGTGACTGTCTCCACTGTAGTTGTCGCGGTAACACGAAGTGCTGACGTCACTGTAGTATGAACAGCCGAGGTGACAGCCGTAGTCATAGCATTGGTCGTTTTTGCGTAGGTCTGTTCGACTATTGCTGCCTTTTCTGTTGTAGTGGTAGATGTCGCAGATACATTTGTTTTAGTAGTTGTTTTGGCAGTTGTTTTTTCAGTCGAGATCAGTTTTGTGACTGATTCTTCTGTGCCATACGGAACTGTTGTGCCAATTGAGATTGAACCGCCTGTTATAACACTTTCATCAGTTATCGTGTCAATTGGCTTTCTGTAATTCTTCACAGCTGCAAAGCATATCACCACAGCACCGCAAATCCCCGCAGCGGCTGGTATAATTCGCATTGCCAGCGCTTTTCTGCGCTTTATCTTTTTATCATGTTCGTTTCGGACTTCAAGTATGTATTGAGCTGTTTCTTCATATGTTTTCATAATTGAAGCCCTCCTTTTCAAGTTCTGTTTTGAGTGCTTTCCTTGCATTATACAGGAGATTCTTTATCTGTTTGACCGATCTGCCCGTTATTTTGGCGGTTTCCTCGTTGCTGAAGTCCTCAAAATAGGTCAGATACAGCACCTGCTGATAGTCTTCTTTAAGCCTGCATATCGCATGACGAAGATTGATCCTTTGTTCTGTCACAAGGTAACTTCGTTCAAGATCGGCCTCATCTGCAATTTCAATGCATTCGTTCAGTGATACGTTTTTGCGTCTCAGCAAACGTCGTTTATGATCAACGGCAATATTTCTGCCGATAGTATAAAGCCATGTCTTGAAAGAGCTTTTGCCGTTGAATTTCGGCTTCTTAATGGCAAGCTTTATAAATGCATCCTGCATACATTCCTCCGCAGAACCGATATCATCAGTATAGCTGCGGAGATAAAGCATAAGACCATCTCGGAATTCACGGACGATCTCGACCATACCACTGTCATCACCTGCAAGGAAACGGCGGTAGCTACTTTCACCGTTGTCCATCGTTCTGGCTCCTTTCGCGTCAGATCACGTGCTCTTACTTATTAGACGTTACGAGAGTGTGAAAAGACTAAGCGAATTTTATGTTAAAATAAAAAAATATATACAACACATTGTTTGCCTCTTAATTATAATTTATCATTTATTCTATTTATTGTCAATGGATACTTAAAACAGGTCACAGTATACAAATTACTAAAGTAATCTATATCAAATCCGTTAAAAAAACAACAGCGCCCTGACGGGAGCTGGCTTCTTTTCTTATCGTTATACTGTCTTTCGTCTTGTGTAAAATCAAAAGCTCGTCTTTGACAGACGAGCTTTGCATAGAATTAGAACAGCCTTTCAGGTTTATTCGTGTGATTTTTCGTGTGACTGACCCTGCATTTTCGTGTGATTTTATGCAGTTTCATTATCACACGCGCATTTTTGACTGCATTTGCATAGACAGCAGAAAAGCCTGTATTTAGCGTTTTCTGCTAAATACAGGCTTCTTAAAAGAGCGGACAGAGAGGGATTCGAACCCTCGTAACGCTATTAACGTTAACACGAGTTCCAGTCGTGCGCCTTAGACCAGCTCAGCCATCTGTCCATCATGGTGCGAGTAATGGGACTTGAACCCATACGTCTGTCGACACACGCCCCTCAAACGTGCCTGTCTGCCAATTCCAGCACACTCGCAAAGTACTTAAATATTATACATCAAATCAAAATAAAAGTCAAGCATTTTTTTATAAAAATATGTTTATACTAATAATACACTAAAAACTAACAAAAATAATATATAATACTAATAATAAACTGCTAAGGAATATAAAAATACAAAAAAACCTGATTTTCGACATTTTACGTTGAAAAACATACTTGAAATCCGCTATTTTATGGTGTAAAATAAAGATCGTAGAATTCATGAAAGGAGAATCCAATATGGAAAACGAATCTATCAAAGTGCTGATTGGAGACAATTCAGCAGCAAACGGAGTAAAAGCAGCAGCAAAATTAAGGGAAAGCGGTATGGTGGCATACACCCGCAAAATGGAAGGCAGTATTATTTATGACTCTATCATAAATGACAGACCCGACGTTGTGATAACCGCTCTGACAATGCAGGATACGGACGCAATAGCTCTCATAAACCGTGTAAAAGAGCAGCTTATAAATGTTCCTGCATTCATTGTAGCATCCAATGTCCGAAACAGCTTTATCGAACGTCAGGTACTCGCAAACGGGGCGGCATATTTCATGACTGCACCATTTGATCCGGACGAGCTTGCCTCAATAGTCAAATCCGTATGCAGCAAAGCTGTTTCCAAGGCCTGTACCGATACCGAGATAATGGTCACAGATGTTATACAAAAGATCGGAGTGCCCGCACACATCAAGGGTTATCATTATCTCAGAACCGCTATAATCAGCGCTATAAACAACAGTCATCTTATGGAAAGCGTTACAAAGCAATTATATCCATGTGTAGCCAAGAAATACGCAACGACCTCATCGCGTGTTGAAAGAGCTATACGCCATGCTATCGAAATCGCGTGGGACAGAGGGAACAGCGACGTGATAAGCAGCTTCTTCGGATATTCTGTCAAAAGCTACCGCGGACGTCCGACAAATTCCGAATTTATAGCACTTATTACCGATAAGATACGCCTGAAGCTCAAAATATCCAAACCATAACTTATATTTTCAAAGTATAAAGCTGACAAAACTTCCTACAACAAACCATGAATAAAAGTGCCTTTACGGGCACTTTTATTTTTCTTCGGATATTGCTATTTTCCGTGAAATATGTTATAATCAGTAAAAACACAGAAATACATCCTAAAAAAATGCGGGAGAAAGCCATGTCCGAACTTATCTCAAACAAATTCAAAAACTGGGAAAAAATATGCAGTGAGCGCTTTTATAAGCTCAAGGAAAACGAGGAAAAGCTGAACAGCTTTTTCATTGAGCTGTACGGATTGAGCGATGAGCTTACCCCAGAAGTGGAAGAACGGTACATCACTGTACGAAAAGCCGAATTACAGCGTGAGATCAAAAGTCTTATAAGCTATGCTGTCGGCTGTATTTTCGGAAGATACTCGCCAGACATGGACGGGCTCTGCTATGCAGGCGGAGAATGGGACGCTTCCGCTTATTCAACTATTCTCCCCTGCTCTGATAATATAATGACGATAAACAGTACCGATAACGGTCTCTTCCCTGCATTGACAGATTTTTATGAAAAGATATACGGCAGCGATACTCTTGAAGAAAACCTCCGCTTCATAGCCGAAGCGATTGATGACGGCGGCGATCCCCGCACTGTCATTTACAGATATCTGCGTAAGGGCTTTTTTATGGATCACGTTAAGATATACAAGAAAAGGCCTATCTACTGGCAGATCACATCAGGAAGCAAAAGCGGCTTCAAAGCTTTGATGTATTTACATCGCTTCAATAATTCGACCTTGACGATCTTAAGGAAGGATCATGCTGTCCCATACTATGAAGGCCTGAAAAAAGAGCTCTCAGAATGTACTGAGAAGTACAGCTCTTCATCGGGGGCAGAAAAGGCCGCTCTTCGCCGCGATATAAGCCGTTTGAAGGCTTCGCTCCTTGAAATGGAGGGATTTATCCACAGACTGCGCGAGCTTGAGGATAATAATATCACCTTAGACCTTGATGACGGCGTAAAAGTCAATTACGAAAAGCTCAGTGATATACTCGAAAAAATATGATCTCAGATACAAAGTCAAAAAGCTGTATTCGCCTATGAATACAGCTTTTCTGATTTGTCCTTTTTCTTACAAAGGAAACGCCACGGTACGGCAATTGTGCAGATGCCGCCCCCCTGACTTCGCTCAAATAACAACCCAATTATTTTCGCAAATTAATTATATCACCTATAGCTACAGTTGTCAATAAGAATGAGGAGCATTTATACAATCCTTACAAAATAAACATCAATTTTTTTTACTGATATTTTATGCTTTTATGAGCTTGTCCGTCTTGACGATTATTATATCGTTCTTTTTAAGCTTAAGTATATCGTTGGGGACAATAGTCATTTCCCCGCGTAGTATAACAAGGATACGGATATTGTAGTTTTCGGTGACTTCCGCAACAGTCAGCCCCTTGAAGCTGCTCTTGTCATCTATAAATATCTCGCCGACATCGTTTACATCGCTGAATCTTACGTCAGAATACTGCTTTTTGGTGTACTGCTCAACAAATCCCGCACTTATGATACCTGTCGGGATAGCAACTACTCCGACTCCGAGAAAGGCGATAAGTATCGCCATTATCTTGCCTATTACCGTGATCGGATAGATATCGCCGTAGCCAACGGTCAGAAGTGTTGAAACGCTCCACCATACCCCCGAAAAAGCGTTCCTGAAGGCTTCGGGCTGAGCTTCGTGCTCGGCACTGTAAATACCGAGAGATGAAGCCAGCATAAGCACTATTATGATAAATACCGACGAAAAGATCTGGTTCTTCTTTTCAATAAGGACCGATGTTATAACATGGAATGAATCATAGTGGGCATTGACCCTGAAAAGATGAAGTATCCTCACTACTCTCAGCATTCTGAAAACTATAAAACCGTCAAGGAAAAAGAACGGAAGTATAGTCAGAAGATCAACTATACCGTCAAAGGAATGAAGAAATCTAAGCTGAGCGCCTATGCCTTTTTTCTCGGGATATAGATATCCTGCCGTCCAGATACGCAGTATATACTCGATACAGAAAAAGAACACTGTCACAGCTTCCACAACTCTGAACAGCGGCCTTAACCCTGAAAGCTCCTCAAAGGTGTCAAGAAAGACAGTAAGTATATTCAGTATGATTATGATTACTATGAACCAGTCGAACAAACGGCTTATCAGATCGTTCTTGTTACCTATCTGAATGATATCAAATATTCGCCTTTTAGGAGATTTTCTAATGCTTTCACCCAATTCCGCTCAACTCCGTATAAAGTTTTTTCGCATAGCCGTCCGTCATTCCGCAGAGATAGTCCGTAACGAGCATGAGCCTGAGATATAGCTTTTCCTTTTCACTTTTTCCCTCGGAGCTTATCCTGTAGGCTCTGATATAGTTTTCGGATATCAGGCGCATAACACGCTTTTCAATGAAAGAGCTGCCGTACTCGGTGTCAAAAACCACAACAGCGGACGTAATTTTGCTCAAAAGAAACTCATATATCTCCCCTGCCGCTATTTCAAGGGAATATATCTC
The DNA here is from genome assembly GCF_946415235.1 of uncultured Ruminococcus sp. GTDB lineage: Bacteria > Bacillota > Clostridia > Oscillospirales > Ruminococcaceae > Ruminococcus. The sequence goes on from NZ_CAMKRR010000020.1 coordinate 17,894, forward strand.
CTTTGAACAGAAAACAAAGCGGTATGCCATATCTCCGAGCGCAAAGGCTAAGGTACCGGCGTCGGAAGCCGCAAGCAGCTCCTTCGGAAATGTTCCTGCCATGATATCATTGTAATTTTCAATGAATGAGGAAGCCGCACATCTGAGCAGAAGCCCCTGAACATATATTATCCAGCGCTGTACCGCATTATGCTCGGGAGACGAAAGGTTCTTTTCAACAGCCTGTATGTAGTAATATTCAAGCCTGCTAACAGCCTTTTCAAACATAGTCCTCTCGTTATCCCCGCACTTCGGCAGATACGTATTTTTCAGCTCATATACGAGCCTTGAATAAGTTATGAAGCCCTTTTTTACTGCGTCCTCGATATCAGCGGTCTTATAGGCTATATCATCTGCGGCTTCAAGTATGAATGCCAGCGGATGCCTGCATCCTACAGCACCCGTACTGCTGACGATATCCTCGAATATCTCCCTGTCGGCATAGTAATAGCCCATTTTCTTATCCTTTATATTTCCGCTTTTCTTATTAATAGCAGTCGAGGGTACGGGATACTTTATTATGGTATTCAGCAGGCCATAGGTCAGGTTCATGCCGTTCTCGTCAACGAGAAAATGAAGCTTCGTAAGCAGCCTGAGAGCCTGTGCATTGCCCTCAAAATGGTACATATCCTCACACATCTGCGGGTCTAATATCTCACTCAGCTTCTTTCCGCCGAGTTCAAGCTTCGGAAGATTTCTCACGAACCAGTCGCGGACATAATCCTCACCAAAGTGACCGAAAGGCGGGTTTCCGATGTCGTGTATCAGTCCTGCACATTCGAGTATACTGCATATCTTCTCAATATCCTGCTCCTCAAGCTCATTATCAATATTATCCGCAAATATATTGCGGAATATCATCTGTCCGAGGGACTTTGCAAAGGACGACACTTCAAGGGAGTGGGTAAGACGTGTACGCACAAAGTCTCCCCTGTCAAGGGGGAACACCTGTGTCTTGTCCTGAAGCCGCCTGAAAGAAGCACTTCCGATTATCCTGTGATAATCCCTCTGAAACTCATTGCGCGGATCGTTGCTGACAGAGGTCGTGGAATAACCCCTGCGTCTTTTTTCACATAATAACTTTTTCCAGTTCATAATTAAGCTCCGTATTGATTTTAATAGGCTTATCTATCGTGATACTGTCAGGAAGAACGATACAATCGTATGCGAGCAGTTCAACGCCCTCTGCCTCAGCATTTCTCAGCGCTTCGCCGAATTCTCTGTGAGTTGAATCGTTCGGGCGGAACAGCTTTATTCCTTTCATCTGTATAACAAAGAGGATATATGCTCCGTATCCTGCTTTATGAGCCTTGATAAGCTCATTTACGTGTTTGAGGCCGCGCTCGGTGGGGGCATCGGGGAACAGCGCCTTTCCATCCTGTTCAAGAGTAACTCCCTTGACTTCAAGGAATGACTTTTTTCCATTGTCATCTATCATAAAGTCGAAGCGCGAATCTCCGTATGTAAATTCACGCCTTATTTCAGCGCTTTTTGAGAAAAGCTCACCTTTTTTGAGCCACTCCTCGGCCGCAGCATTGGGTATCTGCGAATCCATATTGACTAAAAGCGGCTGTTTGCCCTCACGCTGCTTTTCAACTGCCACAAGATCATATTTTGTCCTGCGCTCGGGCTTATCGGACTCTTCAAGATATACGGTGCAGCCCTTTATCAGCAGCTCCCTGCACCGTCCTGTATTTTTCACGTGAACGGTCTCTCTCCGTCCGTCTATGAGCACATTGGCTATGAATCTGTTCGGACGGTCGATAAACTCAGCTTTCTTTATATGATGGTATAACATAATCTTTTCCGTACAATTCTCTGTAGGTATCCATGGTGCAGTAAACGAACACGTCTGTTGTGACGTCCTTGTCCTTGAATATCTTTCTGCCCTTTCCGTGATACGCCTCTGCAATGTATTTTTCTGTCAAACCGAAAGTTTTGCATATATCCGATACCTCCAGCGGTGAATCACATATCATGAAATCGGGAGCACCGAATGAGCGCATATACTCAAGCTCTGTCTTTATATCCTCTTCCGTTGCCATTATATGGGACATATAGGTCTGATCCTTATACATATTATAATATATATTTTTATCAAAATATGCCTCGGAAGCAAATGCGGAAGCCGAAAATACGTGTGTATCCGTCTTGCTCCACGACGCAAGAAGCTTTCTGTCCTCAAGACCGTTATCCTTTATCCATCGGGCAAGTCCCACAGACGCGTCATACGGCATGGTAAGCTCCCTGTAATAGCTGCATCCGTCCCAGTAAAGATTTATACATATGAAAGCAGCTGCGGCAATTGAAACGATCTTTTTGAAAAGGCTTTCCGACAAACCTGCTTTCACCAACGGTTCGCTTATCTCGCTGAGCCTGATGGGCTCTTTTTCCTCTGCCGTCCAGAGTATAAAAATGAGGAACATAAGGAATATCCCGAAATGATGAGCATATGAGTATGAAGTCAGAATAAAGGATACAAAAAGATATGGTATCAGCAGCTCTGCGGCCATTTTTCTCCTGTGACAAATCCTGAGGAGTACAGCCCATATTATCGCCGAAATAACAACAGCTCCGACGACTTCTCCTATGGGATTTTTCTCTTTCTGAAGATTTATGAGCTGCGAGGAGAAGGAAGTAAACATAGTCTCTGACGGTATGTAGAACCATGTAAGCAGGAAGGTAACAAAAATGCTGTGGTTCCTCGCACTGACGATACTTGTTCCGAAGGCGTCGGATCTCGGGATAATATCTGCTATCACAAGCAATGCACCGGCAAGAAGTATCACATAAGATACAAGCAGCTTTGTATTCTTCAAAACATCTGAAAGTCCGTTTTTAAGGCTTCTCTGCCTTATGCACTCGCCTGTCATGTCCGAAACGACTATACCGCCTGCCATAGCGATACCGTAGGAATGTCCGAGACACATCACAAAAAGAGACATGATATATAAAAACGGCTTTTCCTTGCGTTTTTTGTAAGCCATTGCCGTCAAAAGGCAGCCGAGCAGAAGAAGTATATAAGGCCTCGACACTACCGCATACTGATAAATGAGATAAAAACTGAGCGGCATTATCGTCTTCATAAAGCGGCTGAACGGTGAACGGAATTCGATTATGATAATTACCGCTTCATACAGGAAAAACTGCACAGCTTTAAGGGATACAGAATAAGGAACTCCAAGCGCTATAACGCCCTTAATCAGCAGATGCCAAAGCGGCGGATGTCCCTCATAATGCGGAAGATAGAACAAAATATCGTGCAGTGATGCGTCTCGGGCGATAAGATATGCCTGAGCCTCATCGTACCAGGTTTCATGAAAAATTAGTCCCATAAGCACTGCTGCCGAAAGTATCGCCGTAACGATACAGCTTGTAATAAACTCTTTTCTGTTGTTTTTTGTACTCATTTCTATACCTTTTTCTTGTTTTCTTCGAGAACTTTAAGATAATGAAGCTCCCTATACTTTTTTGGTGTTATCCCGTTAACTTTCCTGAAAACGCTTATAAAGGCGCTCTGTGAGGAAAAACCGAGTGCAAGTGATATGTCAAGACATGAAAACTCCGAATCGGTAAGCAGATTTTCGGCGGTTGTAACTCTTGCCTTTATAATGAACGATTTGATGCTCATGCCCGTTTCCTTTGAGAAAAGCTTGGACAGATACGAGGAATTGAGCCCTACATGATCCGCAAGAAGCTTCAATGTCAGCTCCTCATGCAGATGTTCGTATATATAATCTATGCATTTGCGTACATGAAGGGATATTACATTATCCTTTTTCAGTGTTTTCATGCGCTCCGCAAAATCCAGCTGCATTTCAAGGAAAAGGTCTATTATCATTTCCACGTTGTTCAGCTTATCAGCCCTCTGTATATAGATATCACTGAGAGTATATGCCGCATCGTGTCCGAGACCGCCTTCAATGCAGAAGCGGGCGACCATAGCTACCGAAGTAACGAAATGATACATTATGTTTCTGACAGGATCGTCCGAAAGAGTCCCCTTTCCTGCAAAGAAATTTTTCCTTATCCTTTCAAAATTCGCCTTTACAGCTTCAATATCCCCTGCTCTGACCGATCTGTAAACATTCAGCTCACGCTCGAAGGGACTCCTTGTAAAGCCGTAATTCCGCTGAATATAGAGCCTGTAATTAAGATCGCGGTCTGTTTTCATAGTCTCACCTCTTTTTGCTTTATCGCCCATATTTTGTTATATTTCTATTATAGCCCATTTTTGACAAAAAAGCAATATTTCTGATATAATTTCTTCACCCTTTTTATTATAATAAACACAATAAAACCCATATCACGTTGATTCAAGGGGGTGTTCCCATGGCAAAGGCAAATGATCTGACAAACGGAAGGGTATCCACACTTATCCTTAAGTTTTATTTTCCGCTGCTGCTGACGAATATGCTCCAGCAGATGTACAATATTGCGGATACTGCGATCGTGGGCAAGGGTCTTGGAGACAACGCACTTGCCGCCGTCGGAAACATTTCATCTCTTACATTCCTTATATTCGGTTTTTCTATGGGTCTTGCCAACGGCTTCTCCGTAATTACAGCACAGAGCTTCGGTGCAAAGGACTATTCAAAGCTAAGACGCTCAGTCGCTTCTTCATTTCTTCTCTGCATAATCATAGCATTGTTCCTTACAGCCCTCAGTACAGCATTTCTTAAGCCTGTACTGGGTCTGCTCCGTACAGACGAGACCATATTGCACGACGGACTTGTTTACGGCTACTGCATTTTCGGCGGACTTATAGCTACAATTGCCTATAATCTCTGCTCGTGCATACTAAGAGCACTCGGCGACAGCAAAACTCCGTTTATAGCTATAATCATATCAACATTTGTAAATATAATCCTTGATACATTCTTCATTTTCGTACTGAAAACAGGAGTTGAAGGCGCTGCGGCAGCCACAATATTCTCACAGATAGTATCAGCTTTCATATGCTGGCTGAAAATACGCAAAATAGACATACTTAATATAAGCAGAGAGGATTTCCGCGGCAACGGAGCTTTATACATCGAGCTCTTCAAAAACGGTCTCCCCATGGCGCTTATGAACTCAATAACAGCAGTAGGCTGCATGGTGATCCAGTATTTCGTAAACGGACTGGGTGTCGCATATACTACTACATATTCAGCCTGCAGCAAGTTCATAAATCTGTTTATGCAGCCCGCCTGCACCGCTGGCTTTGCAATGTCTGCATTCACAAGCCAGAACTACGGCGCAAAAAAGTATTTGCGAATACGCGAGGGACTTCGCGTATGTCTTGCTATAGCAACTGTTTCATACATTGTCCTCGGTTCGGTAATGGTATTCTTCCCGACGAAGCTTGCAAGAATAATGGTAAGCGGTGCCGAGCCTATAGCTATCTCAAAGACTTATCTCCCGATTTGCGGCATATTCCTTATAAGCGTCAACTATCTGTTCATCTTCAGGAATGGCTGTCAGGGCTTCGGAAAGCCGCTTGTCCCCATGATCTCGGGGGTTCTTGAAATGGCTCTGAGAGTAGGTGTTATAGCTCTGTTTCTCCCCGTTATCGGCTTCAGCGCAACAGCCTATGCGGAAGCTTCCGCGTGGATAGGTGCTATGATCCTTAACATGGCTGCATTCGAGCACACACTGAAAAGCAATATTCACCAGCCTGTAATCGGTCACAAAAAAGTTGATTCCGCAGCTTGATCCCGACTGATACGCAGTCGATTATATATCATCCTCACCTCCGCTGTCTGCTCTTCTCTCGCAGACAGCACTTTTTTTGCAGAAAAAAGCCCTTCGGATATACCGAAGGGCTTTAAATTATATTCAAGGTTATTTGAAGTCGCCGCTTTCAACGCTGAATTCAAAATCTTTGCCCGGATCAACCTGTATTACATAGTTATGCATTTCATCGTCGCCATAAAAATCTAAACTGCCGCTATAGCTTCTTGCCAAATCAAATAAGGCATCATCTTGATACTCTGTTTGCTCCTCTGTTGGATCGTCCCTATGCAGATTTATCATATCACTTCCCCTAAGATCACGATTGTGTATTTTAAATGAGCTTCCGTTTTCGTCGATGGTGATATTTATAGTAGGGTCCAACTGCGAATCAAAACTCATAAAATTAACTACAGGTATGTATATCCTCAGGGAGCTCTTGCCTTCCTGTGATAAAGGAGTTACAAAAGGCCTGTCAAAAGCGTTATAAACGATTTTTAATGTATTGAAATTATCATCGGCAGCAGGACTTTCAGACGAATTATACGGCTCATAGTATCCGAATTTATTATTTCGGGTGGAATCGCTCACCTCATATGAACCTTCATCAATATCAATTTTCCTGAACATTGATATATCATTTGCTTCATCCGTCGGCAGAGCACTTGAATCATCCGTATACAGTGAACGCTCCCACGTAATCTCATGGTCACTACCCACAGATATATCATAATAATAAGTTGTATCATCATCATTTTTGAAGTAAATAATCTCAGTCCCATATCTTGCGACCTCGTTTTCGCTCTTGTAAGTCGAATAAAACGAATATGCCGCGGCTGTGAGCTGAGTGCCGTTTTCACCTGTCATTTCTCCGTATCTGTCGGTAAAAAAGTTGTTTTCTACAGTATTGTCCACTATACTCCGAAAAAATGTCTCCGATGAGGAAACATCTTCTTTATAATTATCATACATATCATACATCCCCACCGATGCAAGCTCCTCATCCGTAAACTTTACGGCTGTTTCGGCAGCAGCGATAAAATTCTTGTTCTTGTACTCCCCCGAATACTCCACCGCATACATCTGATCGGTCTGAACATCGTTATAAGTCCTTACAAATAAGCGTACCCTTGCGTCAGGGGTCTCTTCATCAATCCTGAAAGGACACTTACAGAAAGGATTGACCATTATGTTGTATTTCGCATAATCGCTGAGAGCAATATCGTATGTCCTGTAAGTATTGGTCTTAGTCTCGGTCTCTATTTCTCTGACTATGGAATAGAAATCTGTATCTCTTTTCTCGTTTACATCGGCAAGAAAATTCTGAAATGCAGCAGTACGGGGGATAACCGCTATAATAGCCACTGCCGCAGCAGCAGCGGCTGCAATTTTCAATACAGGCGCAGATTTGAATCTGCCGGATACGTTCTCAACATCGCTTACAACGACCTCAAAATCTGTCTCATTGCTCGGAAAAGCACGTTCTGATATCTTTTCAAAGCAATTCACTCTTGCGGAAAGGCCGTTCATTCTTTCCTTAAGTTCCTTTTCAAGCTCAGACTCGATCCTTATATCATCATTTTTCATTCATCGTCACCTGCCTTTATCTTTAAAATTGAAAGTGCTTTCTTGTACCTTGATTTCACTGTCGATTCGGGACATTTCATTACCTTCGCTATCTGCTTGAAGGTCATATCCGCACAGCATTTTAGCACCACTGTCTGTCTCTGTTGGTCATTCAGCTGCTTCAGGAGCTGATTTATGTAAATACTGTCTTCCACAGTCCTTTCATCATCGCCGTAGTTCTGAATAATGTCGTTTGCCACCTCTCGCTTGAATCTACGGCGATATTCCAGCGCAACATTGCGTGCTACAGTGAGAATGAAGCCTTTTCCGTCCCCCTTTGAGGCGGAAAAGCGCTTGACCTGAGTTAGTCTTACAAATGTTTCCGCAACGCAGTCTTCGGAAAGATGATAATCCTGAGTTATACTGTATGCTACCGCAAAAACGCTGTCCTTGAACATAACGTAAAGCTTTTCAAGACTTCCCTTTGACTGTGCACATTCCGATATCAGCTGATTTACAGTATTTCCTGTATCACCTGTATCCTTTTTCTGAGTAAAAACTGTAATAATTTGTCCGTCACCTCCGGCGAGGGTCTTTATATCGGCTTCCACTTTCTCACTCCTTTGCATTATCAAGCATTCAATGCCGCTTGCAGCGTATAACTCGTTATCCTTTTGAAAGCTTTCATAAATAAGTGATTTCAGGAACCAAAAAAGACGAAATGATCCAAAAAAATTTTTTTGGCATAAAAAACAAGTGCTTTATGATACATTATAAATGATGCTTTTTCATTCATTATATCATATCGTTTCCGTTAATTCAATAAAAAGCTCATAAATGTATTGACAAACGCTTTTTTATATGCTATACTATACATATGAACAGTTGTTCATATGTTGTAAAGGAAAGTGATAGTATGGAAAAAGATTATATCATAGACAACCTCGACTGCGCCCACTGCGGTGCAAAGATCGAAGCCGCCATAAACAGGATCGAGGGGATCGAATCGGCAGTTCTCAATTTTCCGCTTAAAAAGATAAGGATCCGCGGAGAAGTCAACGATGAGCTGCTGAAAAAGATAAATGAGACCGCAAATTCCATTGAAGCAGGCGTTGTCATCTCCCCTGCCGCTCATGGACATCATCACTCACACCACAGTCACGAGCATCATGAACACGGGCACGAACACGGTCATCATCATGACCATGAATGTTGCTGCGATGAACATGAACATCATGATGCCGCTGAACATCATCATGAGCATTTATTCCCTGTCAGCGAGGTCATAACACTTGTTGCAGGTATAATCCTTTTTGCTGCTGCACTGATATGCAGCAAACTGCTTGATATAAAGACAGTTTCGGTTGTCCTGTTCGCAGCCGCATACCTTGTGCTCGGATACGATATAATAATTGCTACGATCAAAAATGTAAGGTCAAAGAACTTTTTCGACGAAAACTTCCTTATGACCATTGCGACTATAGGCGCATTCGCCCTCGGAGAATATGCCGAAGCCGTGGGAGTAGTCCTTTTTTTCAGGATCGGTGAATTATTTGAGGATTACGCGGTTTCAAAAAGCCGCAAAGCTATCACGGACGTTGCCGACCTCAAGGTCACAGAAGCGGAAGTGCTTCGTGACGGTGAGTATATCACCGTTCATTCGGATGAGATACAGATAGACGATATCCTGCGTATAAAGCCGGGCGAAAGAATAGCTGCCGACGGAGTGATAGAGTCGGGTGGATCAAGGATCGACACCTCCGCAGTAAACGGCGAACCCGTACCTCTTACTGTACAAACAGGCGACAGCGTGCTTTCAGGCTGCATAAACCTTTCGGAAACCTTTACTCTGCGTGCGACAGCAGCAGCCTCCGACTCCATGATCTCAAAAATAGCTCGGGCTGTTGAGACTGCTTCCGCGGAGAAGCCTCACATCGACCGCTTCATAACACGTTTTTCAAAGATATACACACCTATAGTTATAGCAATTGCTCTGCTTACCGCGATAATCCCCTCACTTATTACTGGATACTGGAGCAAATGGGTATATTCCGCCCTCACTTTCCTTGTAATAAGCTGTCCCTGCGCCCTTGTGCTCAGCGTTCCCCTCACTTATTTCTCGGGTATCGGAGCAGCTTCAAAGCTGGGAATACTTTTCAAAGGCGGCAATGTTATAGAAGCTCTCGGTAAAGTCAAAGTAATAGCCTTTGACAAAACAGGAACGCTCACAAACGGAAGCTTCAGCATCACCGATATCAAAACATACGGCGATATAAGCGAAAACGAGCTTTTGTCCCTCAGCGGCAGCTGCGAACAGTGCTCGACTCACCCTGTGGCAGAAAGTATCGTTGAATACTGCCGAAGCCATGATATAGCTATGTATACTCCCGAAAACTCCGCAGAAACAGCCGGTCACGGCGTTTCGGCAGTGATAAACGGCAAAAGCGTACTCTGCGGCAACGAAAAACTTATGTCCGCAAACAGGATAGCGATCCCGAATGAGGATATCCCTGTGGGAAGCATAGTCTATATTGCGGTAAACGGAATTATTTCGGGCAGGATAATAGTTTCGGATACAATAAAGAAGACCTCTTCCTCAGCTGTTTCCAAGCTCAAAGCTCTCGGCATAAAAACAGTAATGCTTACAGGAGATAAAAAGGAAAACGCCGAAGCCGTTGCGGAAATGATAGGTATAAGCTCAGTAAAGGGTGAGCTCCTTCCCGACGGAAAGCTTGCGGAGATCGAACGTATACGAAAAGAAAACGGAGCTGTCATGTTCATAGGCGACGGATTTAACGACGGTCCCGTACTTGCAGGAGCAGATGTAGGCGGAGCTATGCAGAACGGCTCAGACCTTGCACTTGAAGCCGCAGATGCTGTATTTATGAACTCCGAGCCTGAATCCGTGGTTAAAGCAAAGAAAATAGCCGATAAGGCACTTCGGATAGCGTATGAGAATATTATATTTGCTCTTGCGGTAAAGGCTGCCGTCATACTCCTCGGACTTCTCGGACACCCGAATATGTGGTTTGCAGTATTTGCCGATTCGGGAGCTGCTATGATATGTATACTCAACGCCATTCGAGTCCTCAATACAAAAAGGTATTGATCTCCTAAAAAGAATCAATCAGAGAACGGATAAATTGGATATAGCATATTTTTTATGAGTCTATAAATAATACATTATTTCACTAATTATTTTTGATATGTGGAATTATATTTCAACAAGATGTTGAAAGTGGTGTTAAAAGTAATGCTCCCTTATCTAGGGAGCATTTTTATCAATAAAATGTTGCTACGGGCTGCTCGGGAGCTTCCGCATTTTCTATGCTTCTCACAAGGAGCAGCGGACCTTTTCCGCGGTAGAGCTTGTGCTTCTGCACGCTTATCTTTCCCGTAACGTTTATCCAGCTCTTGTTTGCGGGTTCGTTTCCGTCATCCACCTGAGCTGCCAGCCAGCAGTACTGGATATCCTCGACACAGCAGGTCATGATATGGCGGCCGACTGCAAAGGTATTTGCGGGGAACTTATCATTTTTAGCGGTAAGAGCCTTGAAATGCATTGTCTTTCCGTCATATTTGAAAGGATCGTCCATTATATCCCTGTACCAGAGGGCAAAATCCTTGTCCTCGACAGTTATCTCGTCAGCCTCCACATCAAACGGGAGCGGATCTTCAATATCATCGTAAGCAACTCTTCCGTCAGTGTATTCATATACTATCTCAGCGCTTCTGCTTACGCCTCTTACTATCTTATGGTACTCATTGGGATCAAACTTTTCATCGAAACGGTTGAAAATCACCATTTCGGCTGCATTAAGCTTGTCGACCACAAGGCTTCTCATATTTGCATTGTAATTATTGAAGGTAGTCGCATCAGCAAAGACCATGACCTGAGCGATCGTGGTATCATCGGGCATTGCCTTGTACAGATCGTCCATGAGCCACATACCGTTATACTCAAGAACTATTCTCTCTGCGCCGCTGTCCTTCAGCAGCTTTGTGAAGTTCTCCATTGTAAACTCTGACTTATCATCAATAACGTGAGTAACAATGTTTTTCTTGGGCATACGTGAGATATCATACTCCTCAACGCCCTCCTCGCATATCAGCAGGAGAGTTTTTTCGCCCTTGTTGAAACGCTTGTCCTCAAGAGTTTCCTGTATAAATTTCGTCTTTCCAGCTTCAAGGAAGCCGAGAAACAGGTATATCGGGATTACATCATTCTGATCAGGCACGGTAAAAGCTCCTTTCGATCAAGCCTTGAAAAGCTCGGCAATTGCTTCTTCGTTTATCTTTGAGCCGATAACGCAGAGTCTGCCGATAGTGCCTGCGCTTCCGCAGCGGACATCGGGAACTCCCGGTACATAGTCATAGTGTATCCACTTGCCGTCAGTACCTGCAACTATACCCTTTGCACGGAGTATCATGCCGTACTTTTCCTCATTGCCGAGGGCTTCAAGGGCTGACTGTATCTCTTCGGGAGTATAAGCTCTTGTAGTCTCTCTGCCCCAGCTTGTGAATACTTCATCAGCATGGTGGTGATGATGCTCGTGATCATGGTCATGATCGTGACAGCCGCAGTTGCAGTCGGGACCGTGATCGTGATGATGGTGCTCATGCTCGTCGTCATAGTCGTGGTGATGATGATCATGCTCTTCATCATGGTCGTGGTGGTGATGCTCATGCTCTTCATCATGGTCGTGGTGGTGATGCTCATGCTCGTCGTCATGGTCATGGTGGTGATGATCGTGATGTGCAGCCTCCTCAAGAAGCTCCTTAAGCTCATCATCGAGAGTATTTTTCTGCGTCATGGCATCAACTATCTGCTTTCCTGTGAGATCGTCCCACTCGGTAGTAACTATAGGAGCGGCAGGGTTCTTCTCGCGCAGGCTCTTTACGCATTCATCAAGCTTATCCTGTGTAAGACCGCTTGTATGGCTGAGTATGAGACAGCTTGCGTATGTTATCTGATTATCAAAGAACTCGCCGAAGTTCTTCATATACATCTTGTACTTCTTTGCGTCAACAACTGTGGTAAAGCCGTCAAGCTCGACATCGTGAGCATTGATATTCTGAACTGCGCGGATAACGTCGCTGAGCTTTCCGACGCCCGAGGGTTCGATAAGTATACGGTCGGGTGCATAATCTGCAAGTACCTTTTCAAGAGCCTTGCCGAAGTCGCCGACGAGACTGCAGCAGATACAGCCCGAGTTCATTTCAGTTATCTCAACGCCTGCATCCTGCAAAAAGCCACCGTCAATACCTATCTGACCGAATTCATTCTCGATGAGCACGAGCTTTTCACCCTTATAGCCCTCCTGAATAAGCTTCTTTATGAGAGTGGTCTTTCCCGCACCGAGAAAGCCTGAGAAGATAGTGATTTTTGTCATGTGAACAACACTTCTTTCATATTTTTAAATTCAAAGAATATTATAACACATTGATAATAATAAATCAAGCCCCATACGGACATAAAAAAGCTGCCGCGATAACACGGCAGCCTTATGGTTTTATTATTCTTCAGCTCCCACAGAAGAGATAACTTCTGTAAGAAGGTTTGCAGGAAGCTGCTCGTATCTTACGAAATCGAAGGTAAAACTTCCGAGACCTCTTGTGGTCTGACGGAGATACATAGCGAAATCGTGCATCTCACGCATAGGAACTTCAGCCTGTATTACAGTGTTACCTGCGCCGACAGGCTCCATACCGAGCACTCTGCCTCTGCGCTTGTTGAGCTCGCCCATGATATCGCCTGTATTATCATCGGGAGCTGTTACCTTAAGCTCACCGATGGGCTCGAGCATTACAGGATCAGCCTGTCTGAGGCCTTCCTTGTAAGCTATGGAAGCAGCAGTCTTGAACGCCATTTCCGAAGAGTCAACAGGGTGGTAAGAGCCGTCAACTAGTATCGCCTTAAGTCCGACAACGGGACAGCCAGCGAGAACGCCCTTTCTTACGCTTTCCTCAAGTCCCTTCTGTACTGCGGGGAAGTAGTTCTTCGGAACAGCTCCTCCGAATATCTTCTCTTCAAATACAAGTGTATCGCTTACGCATGGCTCGAACTCTATCCATACGTCACCGAACTGACCGTGACCGCCGGACTGCTTCTTGTGTCTGCCCTGTACCTTTACTTTCTTGCGGATAGTCTCCTTATATGCTATCTTGGGAACTGTAAGGTTAACGTCGACACCGAATTTGCTCTTGAGCTTTGCAGCTGCGACTTCGATATGCTGCTCGCCGAGACCGCTGAGTATCTGCTCCTTTGTAGTATCGTCCTGAACATATGTCAGAGTAGGATCTTCCTCGATAAGGCGCTGGATACTTGTTGATATCTTTGCCTCATCGCCCTGAGCCTTAGCCTTTACAGCCATTGAATAGCATGGCTTCGGGAACTCCATACCGCCGAATTCGACTACCTTTGAAGGATCAGCCAGTGAATCTCCTGTATTTGCGCTTATCTTTGAAGCTACAACTATATCGCCTGCATAAGCGCAGGGAACTTCTGTCTGCTTCTTTCCGCAGAGTGAGTAAAGCTTGCCTATCTTCTCGCTTGAACCCGATGTTGAGTTCATAACTTCACTGTTTGAAGAAAGCTTGCCCGACATAACCCTGATGAATGACATCTTGCCTACGAAAGGATCAGCAACAGTCTTGAAGACAAATGCCGAGAGAGGTGCATTGACATCGCATTTTACCTCTACAACATCCTTTGTGGGAGTGTACGCCTCGGCAGCATATACCTCATTAGGCGACGGGAGCAGAAGCTCTATCTCCTTGAGAAGCATATCAATGCCTGCGAGATCAGCAGCAGAAGTACAAACCACAGGAGTGATGATACCTCTGTTCATACCGTCGTGGATACCGTCGATAAGCTCCTTCTGAGTAAATGCCTCGCCCTCGAAGAACTTTTCCATAAGCTCCTCGGAGGTCTCTGCAACAGCCTCTGAGACAGCTGCAACAAGTCCGTCAACACGGTACTCGAACTTTTCGGATATCTCAGCTGTAGGCATTTCAGTCTCGATGGCGTTGCCCTTAGCGTCATATTTATAGCACTTCATCTCAATGAGATTTACGTATTCAACGATAGCACCGTGGCTGACAACAGGAACAACAACAGGGCATACTGTAGGACCGAACACGGTCTTGAGCTCTGTGAGCACGTTGAAGAAGTTAGCGTCCTTATCGTCGATCTTTGTAACCACGAACATCTTGGACTTGCCCTGCTTAACAGCTTCCTCGTAAGCCTTTCTTGCGCCGACCTTAACGCCCGACTTTGCCGATACGGTAATCATTACGGTATCGGAAGCTCTAATACCCTCGATCATTTCCGCTGCAAAATCGAATAATCCCGGGGTATCAAGTATATTCACCTTGAAATCGTTATATTCAAATGAAGCAAGAGAAGTACCGATAGATATCTGTCTCTTGATCTCTTCAGGATCATAATCACAAACAGTTGTGCCGTCAGCAGTCTTGCCGAGACGATCGGAAGCTCCTGCTTTGAAAAGTATTGCCTCAGCAAGAGAAGTTTTTCCCGAGCCGTTATGGCCAGCAAATGCTATGTTTTTTACCTTGTTTACATCATATTCTTTCATGACAAAGTTTCTCCTCTTAAATGGTATTTCCGTCTTATATCCACGGCATACAATTATTATAATTCATTAATAAAAAAATTGCAATACCAACATAAAATTTTCTACATTTCATATTACGCGGCTAACAGTTTGTTGTGCATTATCAATAAAAACTTCTTCTCCGCATTTACTAAAAAGCTTTACTTTTCCTAATGCGGAGAACACAGCAAAATATGCTCCTCCCCATATTATACCGAAAAACAAAGCCTCGTGGATACTGTCCGTTCCTGTATTCGTTAATCTAAAAAACAGTTCAACAGCCGACATTGTTCCAAATGCCAGTATTACGGGGAATACCATTGTTCCACAAAGTGCCGCTCGGGCTCCCGTCACCTTTATCACCTTTACGAACCTCATACAGTTCCCAAATATATTGCTTGAGTAATAGGAAATAACAACTCCGAAAAAGCCGATGCGAGGTATAAGTATAAGCACAGCCGCAATGCGTATTAAATATTCCATAAGGTAATTCGCCGATGAAAAGCTCTGGAGCCCAAGCCCCTTTATAAGAGCTTCAAGGACTATTTCCATATAGATAAACGGTATTACGGGAGCTATCATGGTTATGATCTGCCCCGCAAGCTCTCCGCCTCCGAGCTTCTCCCCTATCATACCGCCGAACCTCATGATAACAGCTGCCGAAAAAACGGAAAACATAAGAGTCCACGCTTTAAGCCGTTCCGTAAAGCATCTAATCCGCTGTCTGTTGCCAGCTGCGGCAGCTCTTGCTGCCTCACTTACTATTATCCCCGCCATTGAGCACAGAACTACCGACGGAAAGAACAGTGTCGGAATGACGATCGCTTCAAAGATGCCGAATTTGCTCAGTGCGTCTCCTGCAGAGTCTCCGTACTGCCGCAGACATATGGGTATCAGCGCGTCATTTGTGCTGCTCAGCACAGCTGTAAGTATCCCTCCACCCATTATTGGCAGAGAGTATGCGGTATATTCACGAAAGCTGAGAGAACATTTCCCGCTGAAGCTTCTGTGAGTTAAAATGTAAGATATCCCGAGATACAGCATTGAAACACAGTTGCCTGCGATTATTCCGCCGATCATGATGCCGCAGACCGCGTCCTCGCCAGCAACTCCCCTGAAAGTCGAAAAGGCGACGATAACGCCGCATCTTGCTGCAAATTCGATAATATCCCCCACAGCCGTCACAGCAGCTTTGCGGCAGGCATTGAAGTATCCCTTTATACAGGCAGAAACAGCTCCCGTAACAAGGGCGATCGGCATAAAGCGTATCGCCGCTGTCATATGAGCTCCGCTGAAAAATCTTAGACTGATACTGTCCGAAAAGGTCATTATAACAGCCGATACAGCCGCACTCAATACAAGACAAAGCTTTATGCCGTGAAGAAGTATACCATTTGGGTCACCGCCGGGCTTACCGAGCTCCTCGGAGATAAGGCGGCTCGTGCATATGAACGCATTTCCGTTGGAAAGTATACCCGCAAGTCCGAGAAATGCCCCCATAAGGCTCAGTATCCCTATTGCAGATGTACCGAGCTGCTTTGTTATAAAAACATTCAGCAGCAGAGCTGCGGTATCGAGAAACAGCTGCATTGCCGTCAGCAGTGCAGTATCACGTACTATCTTACTTTTTATGAACATAGCTTCCTCCAGGATTTACTGTTATATTCTATGGAGAAGCCGACATAAAAATGACAAAACGGACAGCATAGCTGTCCGTTTTTACTTATTTTGTCCTTTTCTTGTAAAGCAGCAGTTCAGGCTCGGCGCCGTCCTTTCCGTAAGAGGATACCAGCAGGAAATCAGCGTTTGCAAGTATCCCGATACATCTCTCATCACTGATCTCAAACTGATTTCCGAGGTATGTAGCGTTATCGTCAAGAAGCTTCACAGCGCAGCCGTTTGGCATTGGATAAGCGATGTTGACATAGGCTCCCACAAGAGCGTTAAGCTTTTCCACCTTCGGCATACCCTCGATCCCAAGAGCGTTGAACTCATCAATCAGCTGCTTCTTAAAGCGCTCAAACTCTCCGCCGTCCTGAAGCTCCTTGTGCTGCTTCCAGTAATCAAGCTTCGGGAGCATATCCTTCATGTATGAGCGGGCCTGTTTCTCGGAAAAGCCCTCTCCCGTCATATGCTTTACACAGACATCAATGAGATCATCCATATCATGATATGTATAATTTCCGTCCGCATAACACCATTTGCAGTAGTCCTCGTTGAAAGAACCGTCCTTTTCCCTGCTGATAAGACTGTTGTCCAGCGGCATTCCGCAGCATTGGCATACAAGCTTTCTCGGCGAGCCCAGAAGCTCATTGATGGATACATCAAAAAGCTGTGATAAAAGCTTCAGGGTCTCCGTATTTGGTATAGTTTCGCCTGTTTCCCAGCGTGATACAGCCTGACGGGTCACAAAGACCTTTTCGGCAAGCTCTTCCTGTGACATTCCGCGTTTGTTTCTGAGTTCAAGTATTACGTTTTTGGTTTCCATAAGATCACCTCAACTACATTATACCACAGTCCTTGTGAAAAACAAGCAACTCTCTGTTGCCTTTTTTAGCCTTTAGCCGTTTGCTTGCAGGGAACGGCGCCCCCGCCGTTCCACGAAATACATTACGAACACATGGGACGGCGAGGCAGCCGTCCCCTAAACTACTTTCTACTCACTACTCTCTACTTACTTTTTCAGCAGTCTGTCAAGCATTACCTGTCTGCATTCCTTTTCGAGAGTGTCATCAAGAGGTTCAAGAGCAATATGATCCTTCTCTCCCCTGTTTATACAGTACTCTATCATGTAGTCCGATATCTCGGGATTTTTTGAAAGGCAGGGACCGTGAAGATAAGTCGCTATTACATTCTTTTCACAGTAGCCCTCCGTCTCGCTTTTTGAACAGTTTCCGTTTCCGTAAAGCACTCTTCCGAAAGGATTTTTTACACCCTGCGTCTGTCCGCCATGATTTTCAAAGCCCAGAACCTTGACTTTTTTTCCTGTTATATCTGTTTCTATAACTATATTGCCGATACAGCGCTTTCTGCGGCTGTTGGGAGCTACCGTGAAATAGTCGAAAAGTCCGAGTCCCTTTATATCGTTCCCGTCAGCGTCGCGGTAGTACTTTCCCATAAGCTGATAGCCGCCGCATATAAGGAACAGGAACGTACCGTTTTTATACGCCTTGACTATGCCATCCCTGCATTTGAGAAGATCTGCGGAGATATGCTGCTGTTCAAGATCGGCTCCGCCGCCGATATATATGAGATCATAGGAGCTGAAATCAGGCATTTCGGAATCAATTGAGTACTTGTCGATCTGACAGTCTATGCCCCTCTTTTTGCAGCGGAAGGAAATGACCTCCATATTTCCGCTGTCGCCGTAAAGGTCAAGCATATCGGCATACATATGAAGAATTTTTATTGTTTTCATTGTTTACCTCCATGCTTTGATATATAGCGCCTAAGAGCGCTCCTTGTGGGCTGTACCGCGGTATAGTTGGCGATTATGAACTTTCGTCCCTCTGTGCTTGCCAGTTCCTCAACAGCCTTGTCAAGATCGGGACAAACTGCTATCTTTTCGGGATCGTAGCCTGCCGTCTTTATACGTACAGCTATATCGTAAGCTCTTGTGCCCGAGGCAACAACTCTTGTTACCCGCTCGAAAATGCTGAAATTGATATCGTATATCCATGAAACATCAAGTCCATCGGCAATATTGTCGTTCAATACGAAAAGAAGCTCCTTTTCACCCTGCATCTCGTTCATGACACGGAGAGTCATATTTGCTCCCACGGGATTTTTGGCAAGATTGAGAGTAGCCTTGCTCCTGCCCAGCATAAAGTTCTCCATACGGCCGTTTTTCACGGTATAGCTGCTGATAACCCCGTCAGTGATCTTCCGGTCGATATTATAAAGCTTTGCCGCAGCTGCCACAGCAGTCATATTATAGACGTTGTATATACTGTTGAGCTTTGGCGAATAGGTATGACCGTCCGCAGTGAACACAGGCTTTTCAAGATCGATATCCTTTGCGGTGATATACGGCTCATAATCGCCGAAGCCGCACTTTTTGCAGATGAATTTACCTATGTGCGAATACTGGTAATACTCATACTCAAGAGGCTCGCCGCAGAAGGGACAGAAACGTCCCTCCGAGGCTTCAAATATCTTTTTAGTTGCAAAGGCATAGGGCTCTGCATGGAAATATTTTACATTCTTATTGTTAGGATTTGCTCTTCCGAGACGGGCTGTATTCGGGTCATCGCCGTTGAGTATAAGATTTCCCTCAAAGGTCTCGCAGAAGCCGTTTATCTTCTGTATGAGCGTTTCCATCTCGCCGTTTCTGTCAAGCTGGTCGCGGAAGAAGTTCAGCACCACAAGGGTATCCAGCTTAAGCTGCGAATATACTACAGGTACGTGCGATTCATCGGTTTCGAGTATCAGCATATCAGCCTTGACTTTTCCCGACATATCACAGTATTTCAGCAGCATTGAGCATATGCCCGTATCGAGGTTGTTTCCCTCGCGGTTAATTATTATCTTTTTGCCGCTCCGCTCAAAAAGCTGTGCTATGCAGTTTGTAACGGATGTCTTTCCGTTAGTTCCCGTAACAGCGATTATGGGACAGTCCACCTTAAACATTGAGACCGCCTTGTGCCTCGACAGATGCCACAGAACGATACCGGGAAGATTTCCCGCATTCCTGTGCATGAGCTTAAGAAGCTTTACAATAATTTTTCCTATGATTATCAAAAGTCGTTTCAATTTTTTTCTCCGTAAAAATCAATTTCCTGTGTAGGAAACTCTTCCGTCCTCGGAAAAGCCTACCCAGCCGCGGTTCTTAGCCGCCTTTATGCCAAGGGATACCGAGGTCTCCAGTGAAGGGGTTATCCTTGTGAAGCCAAAGAGATGAGCCACCTCACGAAGCAGGTCCTCACGAGCCATTGCCACCTGACGCGACATTATCTCCCTGATGCCCACTGCTATCTCCTCGGGTGCTACATCGTCGATATCGCGCTTTTCATCGTTCTTGTAGACAGTCCTGCACTTATCGTACTCCTCGGGTATCTGAGAACCGAGCCATACGTATTCGTTTTCGCCTGCTGTTGTCACCTTTGCCTCTGCCTTTTCAAAAGCAGCTTCAAACAGAGCTTTCATATTCGCACCGGGTCGTGATATACCCCAGCATGAGAATGTTTTTTTAGCAAGGCTCTTCTTGTTCATGGGAGCTTCTGCCGCAAGAATGTCATTTATGCACTTTGTTATCTTAGCGGAAGCTGCTTCATTGAAGTTTTCGGAAGTTCCGAGAGCCTTTATCCTGAACGCCTTAAATTCGTCAAAGCTCTCCGCAAAGCTGCTAACTTCCTCTGTCTCGAATACGAGCTCCTGCTTTTTCTTCTCCTCAGACTTCGGGGCGTTATCAGGATTTCTGTAGCGTTCAACAGCTGCGTCTATCTCGGCTTTGATCTTTCCGAGTACCTTTTCCTTATTATCGAGCCAGTCGATTATATATACGCTCATGACGTTCCAGCCAAGTCCCCTGAGAACAGACGGCTGCGAAAGGCTTCTGTCGCTTGCCGTACCGTTATGGAAATATGCTTCGTTTCCGCAGCTGATACCCATGATATATGTATCGGGCTTATCGGGATTGACAACAGCAACATCTACCTTATAGTCGGAGCAGCCTACACTGCACTTGCAGTTATATCCGAGCTTTCCGAGCTCTTCCGCAACGACTGTCTCAAAGCCCTCGGAGATGTTTTTGGAGCCTGCCCTTACGGGAAGTGCACTCCTGCCCTTTGCAGCAAATTCAAGGAAGCCTTTGAGCCCCTCAACTCCGTCCGAGCGGGTACGTGAAAGGTCTATCATATCGGGAGTAATGACAGAGAATACTATCATCTTACACTTTGAACGCGATATGGCAACATTAAGACGTCTCCAGCCGCCGTCGCGGTTAAGCGGACCGAAGTTCATGGATACCTTTCCGTCCTTGTCTGGACCGTATCCGATAGAGAACATGATAACATCACGCTCATCCCCCTGTACGTTTTCAAGGTTCTTGATGAGTATGGGCTCATACATCTCGTTTGCATATTCCTCAAGCTTAGGGTCGTCACGGTAAGCGTCCATGAGCATATCGTCGATAAGGTTCTGCTGAGGCAGACTGAACGTAACTACGCCGATACTCATCTTTCTCAGCTTTTCGTCCCTGAGTCTGCGGCATATCTCCTCAACGACCGCCTGTGCCTCCGCTTTGTTTGTTCGTGTGGAGCTCTTGTCGTAATAGCCCTCAACGTGTACCCAGCTTACCTCCGATACCTGATCGTCAGGGGACGGGAAGGTATAAAGCTTGTTCTCGTAGTATTTCGAGTTGCTGTATGCGATAAGGCTCTCATGACGCGAACGGTAGTGCCACAAAAGATGCTTCTGCGGCATTGAAAGTGCAAGACAGTCATCAAGCACGCTTTCGAGGTCTTCCTTTTCGTAGTTCTCTTCGTCAACCTGATTTGAAGCAAAGAAGCTCGTAGGCGGAAGCTGCTTCGGGTCACCGACAACTATTACGTTCTCGCCTCTTGCGATAGCTCCCACAGCCTCACAGGTGGGGAGCTGAGAAGCCTCGTCGAATATAACAAGGTCGAACTTCGGATAAGACGGATCTATATACTGAGCCACAGAGATCGGGCTCATGAGCATTACAGGACACATTCTGCGGAGCAGATTCGGTATGCTGTCAAAAAGCTT
>NZ_CAMKRR010000021.1 GCF_946415235.1 uncultured Ruminococcus sp.
CTTATTGTCTTCGGTATCATTCTTGCAATAGATGCAATATCATTTGTCGTATATGTTGCCTTTAATGGTTTGCCCAAATGAAACACGCAGGCGCTCCCTATTCAGGAACGCCTGCTCTTCGTTTATCCTTCATTGCTGTCGCCGAACAGATCCGTGAAGCAGCTGGTGATATAGTCCATTTCAGTCTTTTTATCCGAATCGTCGGTATGGCTGTACACGTTGAACGTCGTGAGGAAGTCGCTGTGACCTGCGTAGTCCTGCACCTGCTTTACCGAGAACGCGGTATTATTGGCAAAGAGACTGATACATGAGTGTCTGAGTTCGTGAAATCTTATGTGCGGAAGCTCGTTTTCGTCGAGGAGTTTTATGAAGTAATGTGTTATACTGTCCGGCGTTATTAACGCACCTACAGGGTTAACGCAAAGGAAATCACGATATTCATTCGTCTCCCTTATCATATTATCCTGCTCCGCTTTCAGAGCCTTAAGGTAGCTATAAAGAGCATCGTTCATAGTGAAGCTTCTTTCGCTGCTTTCGGTCTTGAGAAAGTATTTCAGTATAATATCCTTCGGTTTACGGCTGTTTGTGTGACCTATGACCTTATACGTCCCATGTGGGAGTATACTGGAATCGCCTACAATAACACTCTGATTTATGTGCAGCAGTCGGTTCTCAAAATCAACGTTGTCCCATGTGATACCGACTATTTCAGAACGTCTGAGTCCGAGCACAATAGCGAGTATAACGGGCGTTTCTATGTATGAGCCCTTAGCAGCATTTGCGAGAGTGTTCAGCTGCTCAGCATTATAATAATGGCTTTCCTTCTTGACCTTAGTCGGTCTGTCAATGACCCTCATAGGATTCTTGATGATAAAGTCGTTCTTTTCGGCGTATCTAAATGCAGGACCGATAAGGCTGAGAAGCTTATGTACAGTCTTAGGACTTCTTCCTTGCTCCAATATATGCTCGCAGAATACCCCTATATCATGAGCTTTGATCTCTTTCAGAGGCTTAGCGTCCTTGAAGTATGGGGTGATATGCTTATTAAGGGCACAGATAAAGAATCATAGATCACCGAATGAGTTTATTTCAGTATAAGATGTATTTATGAACTGCCCGTAATGGGCAGTTTTCTTTCTTATATAGCTTTTCATACTTACTTGACTTTTTCATTTTTGTATGATATACTAATCTCATTAGATGATATTAGTGGAGGACATATGGAAAAGGTTATAAAAATACTAACTGATCCGATATCGAACAGGATCATTCAATTGATACGTAAAAACAAAAAGATGACTGTATCTGAAATACTTACTGCAACACCAGATATTCCCAGAGCTACTGTGTACCGAAGAATTGAGAAAATGTCTGCGGCAGAATTGATAGAGGTTGTCGAAACACATAAGGTCCGCGGACAGAATGAAAACACATACGCGATCAAAGACATCTATATTACTTCAAGCAAAAGCAGTTCTGACGATATGAAGATCATGACGGCAGCCTTTATCCAGATATTCAACTTTTGCAATGAATACTTCAAACGTGATGATGCGAATGTTGACAGGGACAAGCTCTTTATACTAAACTATGCAATTGCTCTTTCAGACAATGACTTTTCTGATATGGTCAATGAACTGTATGCTGTTGTTGACAAATACCAGAACAAAAACATTACGGAAGATTCAAAAACACGAAACCTGTATCTTATGTCATTACCGACAGGAGGAGAAAGAAATGAGCCGTAAAAATGATATCCTGTATTGTTATTCAGAAAAAGGAATTTGTATGTATGATACAGTAGAAATCAACGGAATTAAGCAGTATATCCAAATCAGAGGAGCAAATAAAAGCTCACCTCTTCTGCTGTTTCTTCACGGAGGTCCAGGAGGTTCAATGGCAGGACTGTGCCACATTATGCAATTTGAATGGGAAAAGAACTTTACAGTTGTCAATTGGGATCAACGAAACACATGTAAAACCTATCTTGCAAATAAGAACAATGCAGCAGTCATTGCTAAGTCAGGAAGCATTTCTGACTATATGGCGGATATTGATGCCGTGATTGATTATCTTCACACGGTCTATGATTTTGAAAAGATCATTCTTGTTGGATTCTCTTGGGGCAGCCTGATCGGTGCGGAGTATGCTAAAACACACGGTGAGCGTTTATCTCACTACATCGGAATTGGCCAGCATATCAACTACATTGAGGGATTACATTATTCCTGTGAATGGCTGAAAGATGCTGCAAAGGAATCTGCTTCGGACATAAATAAAATACAGCACTTTCTTGACAATATACCGCAACCACCTGAAATGAATGCTACATTTATGAGATCATTACAAGGCTTTTCTATGCTTGGAGCCAAATATATCGCAAAGGATGGAAAAACATTTCCTATGAAAACCTTGTTGACCTCGCCCTTTTTGAATCTTTCCGAAAAGATATCTATGCTACGATCAGATACCAAACTGCTTACCGGAACTTATCACACTCTCATGACACACGATTTCAGGAAGAATATGCATTTTGATATGCCTGTTCTATTTGTCAGCGGTGATGAGGATTTTGTCTGCCCGAATCATCTTTTAGAGCAATGTTTCGACAATATTTCTGCGCCTGTTAAGAAGAATGTTGTGATACCGAAAGCAACACATCTATGCTTCTATGATCAACCTATGATATTTCTAAAAGAAGTTGTCGAATTCATAAGCAAAGCTCAGTAAAGGGACAAACCGCCCATTATATCGGAAAAGCTGAAAATATCCCTGCCATGGTACAAATAATAGTCCAGCCTTCCGGCAAACTGCTGAGCCACACCCATTAGTCCGCCTATCCATAAGTATTTTGTTTTTTTAAAAAAATCAATGAGTTTCATAGTCTATACCATCACATATTCAGATTTAATGTCGCAAACCGTACACTATCCATATTATACACTGCACTTTCACCCAAAGTCAATGCTGCAGCCAGCACCATTCTACGACGGAAACGGTCGTATCGGCAGGCTCATAATGCTTAAACAATGCCTTGCTAATGGCATTGTTCCATTCTTCATCAATGAGGATACCAAGCATTTCTACTATATCGGGCTCAAGGAATGGCAGTCAGACGAGAAAAAAGAACGACTGATAGACGTATTTCTGTCTATGCAGGACGATATGAAGGCTATCCTTAACTACTTCAGAATTGACTACGATAAAACTGAGCTTAAAGCAAGAGAAGTAATAAGCAAGCATATGTAAAATAAGCAGGTGCTCCCATTATAAGAAGCACCTGCATTTGTTTATTCTTCTTTGTAGGTACCGAAAAGATCAGAAAAGCAGCTGGTGATATAGTCCATTTCAGTCTTTTAGCCGAATCATCGCTGTGGCTGTACACGTTAAAAGTCGTGAGGAAGTCACTGTGACCAGCATAGTCCTGTATTTGCTTCATCGAGAAAGCCGTATTATTTGCGAGAAGGCTTATACACGAATGCCTAAGAGCATGGAACTTTATATGAGGCAGATTGTTTCTGTCGAGCAGTTTCCTGAACTGTGATGTTATTGCATCTGGCGTTATAAGTGCTCCAACTGCATTCACGCACACAAAGTCCATATACGCCTTTGTCTCGTGCGGCATTACATT
Organism: uncultured Ruminococcus sp.; assembly: GCF_946415235.1. Taxonomy (GTDB): domain Bacteria; phylum Bacillota; class Clostridia; order Oscillospirales; family Ruminococcaceae; genus Ruminococcus. Next base: position 3,632 of record NZ_CAMKRR010000021.1, read on the forward strand.
CATATCCTGTGATTACCTCCTTAACCCGATATATCTTATTTTTTATTCTGCCGCAGTCTGCTTTTTTGTGAACAGCTTTGACGGACGATGACCCGCGCCGCCCTCGATGTCTCCTGTCTCCTCCACGTACGGAGCTATTTTTCTCCTGAAATTAGCCATTATCAGCTTCCTGTCAAGTACAGCTTCGTATATCTGCTGAAGGTCCGTGAGGGTGAACTTCTCGGGAAGGAGCCTGAAAGCGGCATAGGGCTTTTCAAGACTGCTCCTCAGCTTGAGCAGTGCGTTGACTATTATCTCTGCATGGTCGAAGGCAAGGCTGTTCTGCGGTATATCAGCCTCCGCGGACTGATTATACAGCTCGTTGGTATTATTCAGCCTTACCTCGGAAACGTACTCCCTGCCGTCATCGCCTGTAAGGACAAGGGTATACCTCCCGTCATTCTCCTTCAGCGAGACCTCATACCATTCACCGCTTTTTTCCGCAGCTGTTTTTGTATACTCTATAACAGTCCAGTAGCAGCAGGAAATTATCCAGCCTCTCGGGTCCCTGCCGAGCTTTGAAAGGTTACAAAGGAGCGAGAGCGGCGGACATTCAACTCCAGTTTTTTCTTTAAGCTTGCGGAAGGCAGTCTCCTCGATAGTCTCCTGACGGCAGCAGAATCCTCCGGGAAGAGAAAGCATCTTATCAAACGGTTCCTCCGTCCGCTTTATGAGAAGTACTGAAAGAACAGGCTTTGAAAGATGTCTGTAGCTTTCGCTGCTGCTTTTGCGGACGGTAAACACTGCAATATCAGCAGCTACAGACGGTCTGTCATATTTTGTTATATCGTAATCCATAATGACCTCCGATGATAATATCTGATTAATAATATCATATTTTCAGCGCATCTGTCAATATCTGTCCAAGCTCCTCACACACCGCAGCTTCCTGCCGTAAGGGCAGAAACCGCTTTGAAGCTATCGGCTATGCGCCTTTATTGTTTGTAAACGATTTTTAACCCTATTGTTATGAGATATTCGTTGACATATTACAAAAATAATGTTATCATATATAAAAAGCCACCATTAAAGGAGGAATACACATGAAAAAGATACTTTTGCCCCTTGCTCTTGCAGGCACTATCCTTCTGACGTCCTGCGGCAATGGAATGAAAGCGGCAGACAGGGCAGAGACCAATTCATCAGCACATCAGTTCGACAATGCAGCAGAATATAAAAGCGACGATTCTTACGCCGATTCCGAAGCCTATGAAAATGGTGAAAGCAGCTCCATGAGCTACAAGCAGTCGGAAGTAAAGGCTATAAATACACAGATGCTGGTATACTCATGCGATATGAGCATAGACGTTCTCGAATTCGATGAAGCTGTTGACAAGATACACGAGCTCATCAGCACATACAACGGCTTTATCGAAAGCGAAAACTACAATGACGGCGGCAATACAAGCAAATGGGAGTACTCCGACAGCGAAAAATGGAAGAACCTTTATGCTACCATAAGGATACCCAGCGCCGACTATGAGGATTTCTGCGAGGCTGCGGAAAAAATAGGCGATATGCGTCGGAAGAGCTCCTCCGTGCAAAATCTCACTACCGAGTACTCCGACCTCAGTACAACTCTCAGTATCTACGAAGCCAAGGAAAAGCGCTACCTTGATATACTCTCCGAAATAAAGAACGAACAGGAAGCCATTGAAGTCGAAAATGAGCTCACGACCATTCAGATAGAGATAGCAAAGATAAAGACACGTATGAACAATATCGAAAACGACGTTGCCTACTCCTTTATCAATCTCACACTGAACGAGGTCCGCAAGTACTCCGATAAGCCTGTGATTGAAAGGAACGATACCTTCGGACAGCGCCTGAAGAACACACTCTCAAAGACATGGGACGAATTCCTTTATTTCCTTGAGAACCTGCTGTTCATACTTATAAGGATACTTCCGTATATCCTCATAATCGGCATTATCACATTCATTATAGTCAAGCTTGTAAAGTTCTTCTCAAAAAGATCGGAAAAGCGCAAAAAGGAAAAGTATCAGCAGAAAATTCAGCAGGCTCCGCCAATGCCGATAAACGGTCCTGTGCCGCCGAATCCTCAGATGATACCTCCGAATATGCCTGCTCCTCCTCCCGTGAATGCACCTGCTCCTCACGCGGATACTCCTCCTGTTCCTCCCGAGAACAGTGAAAAGAGCAGCAATAATAAAGAAAACAACAGCAGCAATAAGTGACCTTTCTTAAAGCGGGTGACAGTACTTAACTGTCACCCGCTTGACTGCAGCATGAGCATTATTTCAGAAAAAAGCCGTAAAGAAGGATACCCTTCTTTACGGCTTTTTCCGCTTAGTACTCTTATTGGGGAAGACTGGTTATCGAATGGAGCATGAATGCCTGTATTGCCTGTGCGTCACCTGTTGTAACGCCGTCGCCTCTGTCTCTTACATCAGCGTTTGCAAGTCCCTGCTTTGTAATATGGCGCTCGTCAGAGCCGTTTACACCGTACTTGTCGGGATTTGCAAGAGACTGCATTATCATAACTGCGTCGCTCAAGTCAACTTCGCCGTCGCAGTTAGCATCTCCGTAAAGGCTTGCCTCTTCATCGGCAGATGTCGCTGAAGAAGTTGTGGTAGTGGTGGCAGTAGTAGTTGTAGTAGTGGTCTCGGTCGTTGTGGTAGTTGTGACATCTCCCTGCTCGCCCGAGCCTGTATTTTCCGTAAGCGAAAGCAGATATGTGAGCGGTGAGTTCCAGTAGATAGTTATTTCGTTTGTGGAATAGCTCTCCGAATTGTCAACATAACACTTAGCCGCAGGCTGATCCTGACAGTAAGCCTTTGCGGCGCTGTCCTCAAGGTTCTGGTTCACACCGCCTGCAAGCATACCCTTCATTGCATGGCCCACAGCCATTGAGGGACGGTGATGCGGATTTTCGGGAGATACCGTGCCGTAGCCCGATACAAAGCAGGTTCCCACAGGGTTTACGCCGAGGAGGTAGTTCAGCTGAGCCTGTGCAGCCTCCTTACAGCTCTCCTCACCTGTGAGCTCCCCTGCAAGAGCAAGGATTATACCGCCGTTGGCAATGGTCATATTGCTGCCCCAGTTGTACATTGTAAGAGCTGCGCCGTATGGATTTGAATTTGCATCCTTAAGGAGCGTCTTAGCCTGCGCTGTTACAGCGCTTGCAGCATTTTCGTATGCAGTTCTGAATACTTCCGACTCCTTGTCGGCATTCTTCATGGTGAGCAGAGCGATATTGCCGTAGTCGCCAACTGTTGACCAGTCCAGACCTGTAAGGGCTTTGCTTACATTCGCAAGATACTTCTCGTCGCCTGTTGCGCGGTACATCTGAACAGCTGCCCAGTAACGCTCGTCCTTGTCGGTGCGGTCACCGTACTCGCCTGTAACGATATCGGCAGGGTTCTTGAATACAAAATTCGGATTAGCCTCCAGCCATGCCCATGACTTCTCGGCAGCCTCCATACACTTCTTTGCGAAGTCCTTGTCGTACTCCTCGTAAAACTCTGCCGCAAGCGCCATGGAAGCACAGAAGTCGGCAGTAGCAGTTGAGCTTACGGGAGTTACGATAAGCTCTGCTGTTTCCTTTGTAGGCATAACGTATGCAGGGAAATTAGCGCATGATACCTTATGATATGCGCCGCCGTCGGCAGCCTGCATCTTCATCATCCACTCCAGCTCGAAACGTGCTTCATCAAGTATATCGGGAATGCCGTTTCCGCTCTCGGGGATACCGATATCATCGCTGTAGAGCTCGGGAGCTGCATCGTAAGCGTATATCAGGTCTGCAACAGCCTTTGCTGCGGGAACAACGTATCTGCCGTAGTCGCCTGCGTCGTGCCAGCCGCCGCTTACGTCTATCTTATCGCTTGTGCCGTAAACCGTTGCCATATCCGTATGGCAGGCCTCGTGACCGAATTCCTTGTCCTCTACCTTTACGCCGCAGCGCTGTAAATAAAGCATCCTCACGCTGTCGTCGACAAGGTTTGAATATACCTTGTCGCCTATCTCGAATGTATACGAATCGTCAAGTCCGCTGCATGAGATATAGTACCTGCCGGCTTCCTTTACAGATGAGAAATCACCGGTCCAGTTAGTCTCGTCAGCGCTCTTGTTTTCTGTCATGTTTTCGAGCTTGCCCGTGAATACAGCCTCCTTTGTATCCGCATTCACGACCTTGAATTCCGTCTGATCCGTAACGTCGCGGAATACTGCTGTTTTAATTCCGTCTGTCCTGTAGCCCACCTGATCCACATTTATGGACGGAGCATAGGGACGGCTTGAAGCATAGTCCACATTGCTGTCGTCAATGAGCTCCAGTGATACGTTGTCGATATAGATAGTATGCTCGGGGAGCTCGCCCTCGTGCTTCTCCTGTATACCACAGTTGAACACGAGCTTTGCCATAATGTCTGTTTCTTCCTTCATTGTGAACTCATAGTCCACTGTCTGAGGCTCGGAAGTAAGCTCAAGGCCCTTCCATGTGTAAGCCTGGTATGTGCCGCCGTTCTGCTGTATCATACCCTCGATATAGCGGTCAACGCTTGAAGAGATATCGTATTTGAGGCGATAAACTCCGTTCTGATACAGCGGTATTATGTCATAGAATACCTGAACAGAATAGTTCAGCTTACCCACGCTTGATACCGTGAGTGCAAGCTGTCCGTCCTCGGTGCCGAGCGAGCACTTTCCGCCGCTCTCCTTATAAGTTCCCCAGCCTGACACATTCTTATCGAATGTGGAATTGCTGATGATGTTTCCCGCGGCATTAACAGGTACGCCGCTGTACGGCACAGCTGCCGCAAGTACTGTACAGGCTGCGAAAACAGCCGCACAGCGTTTTACAGTAAGATTTTTCATTATTGATTCCCTCTCATTTTGTGTTCGCGCCGAATAACATAATGTGCTTTTCAGATGCTCCGTACAGTGCAGATACGGCAGGACTTTGCCGTGTCCGAAGCCTCATAAAGCTCAGCATCACGCATACTCGGCATGGTTTTTGTGCTTTTACATCTATATTGTAACAGAACACAGAGAAGTATGCAATAACATTTCAAACTTGTTGTATAACATTTTGCGCATTTATGGGCGGCTGCTTTGCAAACCTGTTTTTTCTCTTGAATAAGTTGATTTTTACAGTAAAGTATGTTAAACTGAAACTGTAAGCAGATCATAAGCCATTCACTTGACGGAATGTCAGAAAAAAGTATAAGGAGCGCAGTATGGGACTGTTTGACAAATTAAGAAAAAAAGCGGAAAAGCCGCAGAAGGATACAGAAGAGATGATAGACCTTGAAAAGCCCGACTCATCGGGCTGGGACGCAATAACCGCCGCCTTTGAAAGGCTCTATCCCGATCAGAAGGACCCGAAGCATTACGGCGTTCTTGTCCCGTGGGAGCTGGGCGGTGACGATCCCCTCACGGGTATCAGCATATACGAGACCGACGAGTACTATCATTTTGTGACCTACGGGCTCAGCGAGATATTTGAAAAGGAGACCGACGATCCCGAGGTAAGCGGCTACGGTATGGAGTTCACATACAAGCTGAAAAGGTCGTGTATCTCCCCTGAGGACGAGGACGGAGAGCTCCGCTGTGTCTGCGGTATATTGCAGAAAATAGCAAGGATAACCTTCTCAAGCGGTGAGCTTTTCTGCGCCGATGAGTACATATACACAGGTCAGACCACAGGTATAGACCTTCATCAGAAATGCGGACTGACGGGCTTTATCCTTGTTGCCGATAAGGACGCAGACTCTATTGATACGCCAAACGGCAGGGTGGATTTTGTGGAGTTCATAGGCTGCACCGATGACGAGCTCCTTGCATTGAAGAACAAAGAGCTCACTGTACCCGAGCTTTACGCAAAGCTCGGCAGCGACATCACCGATTACGGCAGGAGCTCAGTCCTGTAACCATTATTTTATTCATTGTTGGTTTTCAACAATAACACATCCCGACTTTTATGCATTCATACAAAGTTGGGATTTATTTTTTTCTTATTAAACGGTTTTCCGTTTAATTTCATATGATTTCAGCCCACTTACAGAAAGGCTTTTCTCACCATAAAAAAGTACCGCCTTGCGGCGGTACATTATAATACTATATCAGAACTTTCTCCAGACCATCTTATCCACAACGCCTGTGTATGACTGGATTATCTTTACGACCTTATTGGATACGTTCTCCTCAACATAGTCGGGAACAGGTATGCCGTAGTCGCCGTTCTTATTCATCTCAACAGCTGTATCCACAGCCTGCAAAAGTGACTTTTCATCTATACCCGCAAGTATGAAGCAAGCCTTGTCAAGTGCCTCGGGGCGCTCCGTAGAGGTCCTTATGCATATTGCAGGGAAAGGATGTCCTACGCTTGTAAAGAAGCTGCTCTCCTCGGGAAGAGTACCGCTGTCGGATACTACTGCGAAAGCATTCATCTGTAAGCAGTTGTAGTCATGGAAGCCGAGAGGCTCATGCTGGATAACTCTCCTGTCAAGCTTGAAGCCGCTTGCTTCAAGACGCTTCTTTGAACGGGGGTGGCAGCTGTAAAGTATAGGCATATCGTACTTTTCAGCCATCTTGTTTATAGCTGTGAAAAGGCTCATGAAGTTCTTTTCCGTGTCGATATTTTCCTCACGGTGAGCCGAAAGGAGTATGTATCTTCCCTTTTCGAGACCGAGCTTCTTGTGTATATCCGAAGCCTCTATCTCTGCAAGGTTCTGATGAAGCACCTCTGCCATAGGCGAACCCGTAACGTAGGTCCTCTCCTTCGGAAGTCCGCAGTCTGCAAGGTAACGTCTTGCGTGTTCGGAGTATGCAAGGTTTACATCGCTGATGATATCAACTATACGGCGGTTCGTCTCCTCGGGGAGGCACTCGTCCTTGCAGCGGTTTCCTGCTTCCATATGGAATATGGGTATATGGAGCCTCTTTGCGGGAATAGCCGAAAGGCACGAATTCGTGTCACCGAGAATGAGCATAGCATCGGGCTTTATCTGGCTCATGAGCTTGTATGAGCAGTTGATGATATTGCCTACCGTAGCGCCGAGGTCGTCGCCTACAGCGTCCATGTATACCTCGGGGTCTGCAAGCTTTAAGTCCTTGAAGAATACGCCGTTAAGGTTGTAGTCATAGTTCTGACCCGTATGTGCAAGTATGCAGTCGAAGTACTCTCTGCACTTGTTTATAACTGCGGCAAGACGGATTATCTCAGGTCTCGTTCCAACAATGATAAGAAGCTTGAGCTTGCCGTTATTTTTCCATTTGATATCTGAATAATCTGTTTTAATGTCCATTATTTCACTACCTCAAAGAAAGTATCGGGGTGCTGAGGATCAAACTGCTCGTTTGCCCACATTACCGTTACAAGATTTTCTGTATCGCTCAGGTTGATGATGTTGTGAGTATAGCCGGGGAGCATATGTATCGCCTGTATCTTATCCCCGCTGACCTCAAACTCTATTACCTCGTCAGTGCCTATCTTACGCTCCTGGATAAGTCCGTGGCCTGCAACCACTATAAAGAATTCCCACTTGCTGTTATGCCAGTGCTGACCCTTTGTGATGCCGGGCTTGGAGATATTCACGCTGAACTGTCCGCAGTTCATGGTTTTCAGGAGCTCCGTGAAGCTTCCCCTGTCATCGCAGTTCATCTTTAAATCGAAGATAGTCTTCTCCTTTGGGAGATAGCTGAGATACATGGAGTAGAGCTTCTTTGCGAAGCTGTTATCTGGTATCTCGGGCATTACGAGAGTATTCGGCTGAGCCCTGAAGGTATCGAGAAGATCAACGATCTCTCCGAGAGTTACCTTATGTGTCGTGGGTACATAGCAGTACTTTCCGTTATCCTTTGCAGCAGGATCAAGTCCGTCGTATTCGCAGCGGTGCTCCTTATTCTCAATAGCGTCGAACATTTCCTCTACAAGATCGTCGATATAGAGCAGCTCAAGCTGTGTCGAGCGGTCATTCACCTGTATGGGAAGATCATTTGCGATATTGTTGCAGAATGTGGCAACAGCGCTGTTGTAGTTAGGTCTGCACCACTTTCCGAACAGGTTCGGAAAACGGTAAACAAGTACCTTTGCGCCTGTTTCCTTACCGTAGTCAAAGAAGAGTTTCTCACCTGCAAGCTTTGACTTGCCGTAGTCGGACTCGCCGTATCTTCCTATGAGAGTTGCCTGTATGGAGCTCGATATCATTACGGGACAGGTATTCTTATGCTTTTTGAGAGCTTCAAGGAGCTCGCCTGCAAAGCCGAAATTTCCCGACATGAACTCGCTGTTGTCCTTGGGACGGTTCACTCCCGCAAGGTTGAAAACAAAGTCTGCCTTTGCACAGTACTCGTCAAGAAGCGCCTTGTCGGTATCTATATCAAATTCAAAGATCTCTTCAACCTGAAAGCTCCGTGTACGGTTCTTGCCGTCGCGGATATTCTTGAGGTTTGCAACTAAATTCTTTCCTGCGAAGCCCTTTGCGCCTGTTACGAGTATTTTCATCACTTTAACCCCATTTCTGCGAGACGATCCTGGATATATGAAAGCGATGCTATCTTTTCCTTTGTCTCAGCAACTGTAAGGAGCTTTGTATTGCTTGAATTGAACTCGGTGAGGACATTTCTCTTCTCGTCGCCCTCCTTGAAGTACTTATCGTAGTTAAGACCTCTGTTGTCGGCGGGAACGCGGTAGAAGTCGCCCATATCTATAGCCTTCGCACACTCCTCGTTTGTGAGAAGGGTCTCGTACATCTTTTCGCCGTGACGGATACCGATTATCTTGATATCCTCCTTCTTTCCGCCGAAGAGCTCGCATACAGCCTCAGCCTGTGTCTGTATAGTGCAGGCGGGAGCTTTCTGAATGAGGAGGTCGCCGTTCTCGCCCTTTTCAAATGCAAAAAGCACCAGGTCTACAGCTTCCTCAAGGGACATGATGAAACGTGTCATTGAAGGCTCGGTAAGAGTTATTGGCTGACCGCTTACGATCTGGTCTATCCACAGCGGGATAACAGAGCCGCGGCTGCACATTACGTTGCCGTAGCGGGTACAGCATATCTTTGTATTACCCGATGTTCTTGACTTGGCGATAGCTACCTTTTCTTCAAGTGACTTTGAGATGCCCATAGCGTTTATAGGATATGCAGCCTTGTCCGTTGAAAGGCAGATAACGCTCTTTACGCCTGCTTCAATAGCAGCTGTGAGCACGTTATCGGTGCCTATTACGTTGGTGCGTACAGCTTCCATGGGGAAGAATTCGCATGAAGGCACCTGCTTGAGAGCTGCTGCGTGGAAGATATAGTCAACTCCGTACATAGCGCCTCTTACAGACTGGAGATCGCGCACGTCGCCGATGTAGAACTTTATCTTGTCAGCGACCTCGGGCATTGTTGCCTGAAAGTGGTGACGCATATCGTCCTGCTTCTTCTCGTCACGGGAGAAGATCCTTATCTCGCCGATATCTGTTTTAAGGAAGCGATTGAGCACAGCATTTCCGAAGCTGCCTGTACCGCCTGTTATCATAAGGGTAGCATCTTTAAATAATGACATTTTTCATATTCCTCCGAACTATCTTATTTTGCGTATTCTTCATTTATGATACACGGCTGCTCAGATCACTTTTTACAGCTGAGTACCACATCACATATCCTGTCCACGTCCTCGATGCTGAGGTCTGCATACAGCGGGAGAGTAAGAACTCTCTTGCTGATGTGAAGTGCGACGGGAGTATTGTTTATATCGTATGCTCCGTGGAAGCAGTCAAAGGTATTTGTAAGCGGATAGAAGTACTTTCTTGCGCCGATACCATTGTCCGCAAGAGCTGCGAATACCTCATTCCTTGTGGAGCCGAAGAGAGTAGGCTCGAATACTACGGGACAATAAGCGTAATTCGGCTCAACATCGTCCTGCAAAGGACAAAGGGTTATTCCCTCTGTTCCCGAAAGTCTTTCACGATAGCGCTCCATTACTATCCTGCGCTTTTCGATCTCTCTGTCAAGGTGACGGAGGTTGCATATTCCCATTGCTGCCTGAAATTCGTTCATTTTAGCGTTTCCGCCTACGAATTCGACAGTCTCGGGACCGTGTATGCCGAAGTTCTTCATATCATTGAGGAGCTGTACAAGATGATCCTTCTTGAAGCATACAGCACCGCCCTCGATAGTGTTGAACACCTTTGTAGCATGGAAGCTGAACATCGAAGCATCACCGAAGCAGGCTGAGCTTACGCCCTTGTACTTTACGCCGAAAGCGTGTGCGGCATCGTATATTACCTTGAGTCCGTACTTGTCCGCAATGCGCTGTATCTCCTCAACCCTGCATATATTTCCGTAAACATGAACGGGAACTATAGCGCAGGTCTTGTCTGTGATGAGAGCCTCTATCTTTGTTACGTCGATAGTGTAGTCAACGGGGTCTATGTCGCAGAAAACAGGAACAAGTCCGTTTCTTACTATCGCATGGGTAGTTGAAGCAAATGTGAACGGAGTAGTTATGACCTCTCCGTTTTTCGGAAAGTTCATTGCTGCAAGAGCATTCTCAAGAGCAAGATGTCCGTTGGTGTAAAGCACTGCATGAGGTACGTCAAGGTACTTTTCAAGCTCTGCCTGAAGCTCCTTGTGCTTTGCTCCCATATTGGTCAGCCAGTGGCTGTCCCAGAGTCCCTTTATTTCCTCACAGTATTCCTCGTAATCAGGCATTGAGGAACGTGTGACCAAAATTTTATCTGCCATTTCACACCTCTGTAATTATTTATTTTCGGGTGCAGGTGATTATGTATCCGCCGATCCCCGTTTATATAAAAGGTCTTTTTCAAGGCCTTGTCATCATGACTTTATCCTGCATACGCCCTATGCGGTCATATGTATTTCTTTACCTCAGCGGCAATGTATCCGGCTGCTTCTGCATCGTAGCGCTGATCGCAGGGCAGGGGCAGGATATTTTCCGCAGCATAGCGCTCCCATTTGTCAGCACCCTCGCCGCTCATGACATTCGGCCAGAGCGTCGGGATGTATATTTTCTCCTGCTGCAATGCTTTCCTTACAGCCGCGCCGTTTTCGATAAGCAGAGGGTAAGCGAACGCGCCCTCGGGAACGCGGAGCGACAGCTGATTGATACTGCCCAGCAGCCTGTCATATGCATCAAAATTCTCAGTGCGCCTCTGCTTTACGAATCCGTAATCTATACCGTGCAGAAGGTTGTTTGTAAGCGCCGACATTCTTCTTATGGGCGCATCTGCAAACTGATGATTGTTTGCGGAATACTCACTATAGAATTCCGAAGCGCTCCTTTCGTACCGTCCCAGCAGGAAGCGCATCCTGTCATAGGATTCGTCCACGGGATACTCCTCATGGGATATCCTGTCGGTAAAGAGGAAGGCTCCGTCGGCAACTCCGAAGAACTTGCGGCAGGTATAGATGGTATCCGCACCGTCAATGGGCTCGTCGAAATACGCCTGAGCGTTGTCAAATATCACTCTTCCGTATTTTTCCTTCAGCCCTTCGAGCTGTTCCCTTTTGAGTTGTCCGTAATAATTCATGACATAGAGCCATTCATCGTCACCGAGCTTTATATCCTCGGGGATGAAGCTTTCGTTTATATGATAGCAGCTCATTTCAACTCCGTACTTTTTGCACACGTTGAAAACGCTGTCGCACATAAAGTACGGGAGCCTGAGCTTTCTGATATTTCTTGTTCCGAACAGATACGCAAGGCAGTTCCTGCCGCAGTCGAGAGCGACCGCTCCCTCATGGAGCATGGGAAGCCTGTAGGTATCAAGCTCTATATAACCGCCGTATTCTTTCATACCGCTCATTACCTCACAAGACCGCAGATATTCATGATACCGCAGGTCTGCCTTATCATGGGCTCTGTTTCGATCGTGATATGAGAATTGATATCAGACAGGATATTATGCATGACCTCGGGTGAATCGAACTTGAGAAAAACTATGCCGACAGCCTTTGAAGCATTGTCGAAATACTCCACAGTCTCTCCTGCTGTTTTATAAATTTTCTCCCGTACGATATACGGTCTGATCTTGTCGGAATATACAACTCTTTTGAATATCCCGTTTTTGTCGGAATGAAGATTATGAGTTGCATAATACGGCACAGGAGCTTTCACATCCAGCACAGGAACTTCGCCCATTGCTGCCCTGACAGTCATTTCGACAACGTCTGCTCCGAAAATCAAGCTGAGAAGATCGGGGATCATGTTTCCGCCGTTGCGCGGACCTATATCAATAGGCCACACCCTGCCTTCCTTATCGACCACAAGCTCGACATTCATTGCTCCGCTTTTTATATGGAGCTTGTCGATCATGAGCTGTATCGTCCGCTTTACCGCATCAAGATCACTGTCCTTAAGCTCGGGGGGATAACTCTTTCCTACGGGAACGAGGGCATTGACTCTGTCATCGCGGTGACAGTTCATAAGACCCCACACAATAACTTTTCCGTCCCAGACGAAAATATCTCCGCCTATGAGATAAGGGTGAGCTTTTTCAATAAACTCCTCGATTATGACGCGCTTGCATCTCGAATAGGAAAATGCAAATTCCATTGCCTCGCGGAGCCCTTCGGGACCGCGCAGCACAGTTACGCCCTTGCTTCCCGAAGAATCGACGGGCTTGACTATGACAGGAAATCTGAACCTGCCTATGTCGCTTACTGCCTTTTCAATATTTCCGTATCCTTCGGATACAGGGGTATTAAATCCGTTGTCGGAAAGGAACTTTCTGAATTTATCCTTATTGCAAAGTAACTCCACAGATAAGTACGGATTGGTGTACAGTCCCAGTTTTTCCGCTACATAAGCGGCTGTGGGGGCTGCAGGATCCGAGGCGTATGCCACTATCCCGTCAATCTTTTCTTTCTCTGCTACTTTAAGGACAGCCTCCTTGTCGGTAGTGCTCACAAGATAAAACTTGTCAGCAGCAAACTGTCCCGGGTTATCTGTAAGAAAATCACATAGTATGGTGTAATATCCAATTCTTTTTGCTGTTTCTATTGCTATGACCTGTTGTGCCGACCCTCCCAAAAAAACTATTTTTTTCATATTTTACGCTTCTTTCTTTCTGTTAAGCAATCTTTTTACCATTGATAAAATATAATCAAGACTGTCTATATGGAACAGCTTTGAAGCAGATATGTAAACCGCAATGCCAAGCGGGACCTGTATCAGCAGTGTAAGCAGATCGCTGAGCCCGAGGAACTTTACGCAGTAAACAATTCCTGCCATTCCCGCTGACATAAAGAGCGGAACTGCTATGTCCTTCAGGACCTCAGATAATGTGTAGCCTATATATTTGTTCACATAGTATGATGTTATCCAGAAAGTTATAGTTGAAGCGATTATTGATGATATCATCATTGCATATATGCTGATCCTGATACTTACCAGCACCATGATGACCGTCATCGTCTTTGAGATGATGGACACCTTCATGGTGACATTGCTCTTGCCCATTGCGTTAAGTGCCTGTGTTCTCGCATTGAGCGGCCAGAACATACATATCACGCAGGTGAGCTGCATAAACGGTACACACGGCAGCCAGTTGTCATTGATGAGCACCATGATAAGGGGCTTTGCCGTGGCTATGAGTCCCCACAGGAACGGGAACACAAGGAACATACTTACGGTCATTGAACGGCGCATCATAGCTTTAAGTCGGTCCTTCTGATCCTGTACGTTTGAAAGCGTAGGGAAAAGCACCTCGCTGAGCGAGCCGTCAACTGCCGACATCAGCGCACTTGGCATCTGCTGGCCGCGCTGATACTGACCGAGCATATCGCTCGAATAAACTCCGCCTACTATAAGCGGCTGTATATTATTGAATATCGTATTCAGCAGGTTTGTAACAAGCACCTTTGAACCGTAGCTGAACAGACTTTTTATCCTTGCAAAGGAAAAGGTCTTTGAAGGCTTCCAGCCCACGGTTATCACGAGTACGATAACTCCCACCAATGTGCCCGAAAGCTTTGACCATACCAGTGACCATGCGCCGCAGCCCATAAGTGCACAGGTTATACCCACAACAGCCTGAACACAGTAGTTGGAGAGATTTCTGAAAAAGCTTTTCTTGAAGTCCAGCGCCTTTGACAATACCGCGTTCGGGACCGCTCCGAATCCGCCGATAATAACGATTAGTCCGAATATCGGCATCATCTTCCTGAGCACAGGCTGCTTGAAGTACATTACCATAAGGGGCGATGCCGCTATAAGTATCAGATAAAGTGCCGCAGAGACCACAAGATTTGCGAAGAAGACGGAAGAGAAATCCACCTGATCCGCATTTTTCTTCTGTATAAGCGCTGACGTCAGTCCCTGAAGGATGATAACATCACATATCTGTGTGAATATAACAAGCTCACCGACGATACCGTACTCCTTCGGCAGGATAAGGTTTGCGAGAACGATGCCGAGAACGAACTGAACGCCTGTGGAGACGAATTTTTCAAGGAATTTCCATATAAATCCGCCTGCCGCCTTAGATGTCAATGAATCATTTTTCAATTTCGCGCTTTCCTTTCACCTTTTTAAAGACGTCCTTCATCTTTCCGTTCTTTACCATAAGGAAAACACGTTCTGTCTTTCTTCCGAGATTGATGATCGGAGTATTATATCCCACGATCCTGTTTCTCTTTTTCTCATACTCAACATCGGGGATAACATACTTCGCGTGCTTGATAGGGAATTCCATTTCATATGTTTTCATGTTGAATATGCATCTCAGACCCTTTGGCAGGAGCTTGAGCTCTGCGGAGTGGGCAGAGGACTCTGTGCAGCCGACACAGCTTATCATATTTCTCTTCGGTACGATCTGCAAACGGTTCTGAGCGTACATATGGAACTCATGCCAGAACTCTGCGCCGGGGACGTGTCCCTCATACTCCTTCTGCTTTGAGTACGCGGACAGTCTCTTCCATGCTATAGGATTGCTTTTTGTTCTCTGTTTGAGCAGCTTCATGACATAAGGATCTTTTCCGTATGAATAATCGTCGCGCTCGTCGATGACCCTTTTCCATGTTGCTGTTCCCCATATGGAACCCTGACGCGAGAAGAAGTAGTCAGACTGTACATCCTCGCTTACTCCGAGGTGGTTCATACCGCATATACACTCTATACGAGGATCGTCCTTGTACTTTTCCAGCAGCTCTGCACAGTATCTGAAAAAGGATACCGACGGAAGGATATCATCCTCCATAAATATGCATCTGTCAACATGGCTCCATACAGTATCCCTTGTCTTGTATGCCATTGCATACATTCCGAGGTTCTTTTCCTCGTACATACGATACACCGTACAGTCCCAGTCGATCTCGTTGTCGAACATCTCACGGTTCTTGCGTATCGCTTCCCATTCCTTTTCATTTCTTCCGCCGTCCGACTGAATAAAAAGTATGCTCGGACGAGCCTTCTTTATTATCTCGAACTGACGCCTCTGAGCCTCGGGACGTATCCAGATCGTTGTCTTTACCGGTACGTCGATCAAAAAAGGCTTTTTTGCCTGTTCCATATTCACTTATCCTTTCCTGAGCGAGCCGCGCTGCCATGCTTTTCAAGGGCTGATACAGCTGCTTTTCTCTATTACACCCATCATATTATCATGCTGAAATGATACTTTATAAAAATCAGAAACGCCCCTCCTGTAATAATGAGAAGCGAATACAAATTCTTAGGCAGCGCCCTTGCAGCTTAATACAGACTTAAGCTGTACTTTCTGCACGGCATACTGCCCTACACGGATAAAACGCAGGCAATACCGCCGGGCGGTGCCTGCTTTATCCCGAAAGGAAATGTACGGAAAAGCGATCTCTCAGCCCCTTCTGTACAATTCCATATATTTCTCTACCGCGTGTCCGCGGCTCTCTTCAAAATCCAAGCTTTTTTCAAACTCCGGCGAAGACTGTATGAGCTTCAGCACATCTCCGACAGCACCTTTTTCCACAACAGTACCGAACCTTACGGCGCTTTCGGTGCTTCCGCCCGTTCTGTAGCTTATTACGGGAGTCCCGCACGCCTGAGCTTCAAGGTTGACCGTAGGATAATTGTCCTCGTATGTAAGGTTGAGGAAATAATCCGCTGCAGTGTAGATCTCGGCAAGCTCCTTTGTGTTATTGGTCCTTGAGATACCGATAACATTTTCGGGAAGCTGCTTTATCTGCTCTTCGGAAAGCCCCACAAGGACTATCCTGTAATTATCGTCAAGCTTCTCGGAAAGCTTGATGTAATCCTTCAGACCCTTTCGCCTGTCCCATACGCTCGCAACGCCGAGGAGCATTTTTTTGCCCGTCAGACCGTTCTTTTCACGGAAGTCTCCCTCCGTTGGTCTGAACACGCTGAGGTCTATATCGTTGTTTATGACCTTCACGGGATATTTCCCGAAATAAGACTGCCCCAGTATCTCTGCAAGCCATTCCGACGGAGTAACGAAGACCATATCCTTTACAGCCGTAAACAGCTTTTTCTTTGCCTCCCAGTTCTTTTTTGAACGGTCGGCAAGCATGGAAGAAGGATATTCCTTCTTCTGCGGACAGTTATGGCAGCCTGTTTTCCACCTGTCACATTCTGCGTAATCAAAGTACGCACAGTGTCCCGTGAAAGACCAGCAGTCGTGGAGAGTCCATATAACAGGCTTTTCTGCTTCCGCAAGATAGCGGAAAAGCAGTTCTATATTTATGTAATATCCGTGGATATTATGCAGGTGCACAACATCGGGATCATAGCTTTTTACCCACTCTATGAAGCGTTTCGTTGCTCTTTTCGAGCCGAAGCCCGTATCATCGAACAGTCTTGAACGCAGGCCGTGGAGCTTGTTGTCGGTATTGCTGCCGATCCTGACCGCGTACTTCCGGGACTTCTCGGGAACAGTCTCGCGTCCGTATGCGATCTTTACTTCATGCCCCTGAGCTGTCAGCGCATCTGCAAGATCGGTGCATATTCTTCCCGTGCTGCGTATGCCGCAGACGCTGTTTATCATTAAAACCTTCAATTTGAAACCTCTATCTGCAGTTTTCTCTCAGGATATCTTCAAGTTTGTCCATAACGATATCCACAGCGAAATGCTGAGAATAAAACCTTCTGCCGTTCTCTCCCAGCTCCTGACGGTCGGGAGAAGCAATGAACTCCTTTATCGCCCTTACAAGGTCGTTTTCGTCATCTGCCTTTGCGCTGAAGCCGCATCTGCTCTCGCTTATGACATCGGGTATCTCGCCGTCAGCGGAAGCGATTATCGGCTTGCCCGAAGCCATATAGCTCTGCACCTTTGCAGGGAGCGTCAGGGATATGAGCGGATCGGGCAGGAGCGTTACTATCATGGCGTCTGCCAGTCCGTAGTACTTCGGCATTTCCTCCGAAGGCTTCCTGCCGTGGAAGATAACGTTTTCAAGAGCTTCCTTTTTCGCATAGCTCTTCAGGTTATCAAGCTCCTGACCGTCGCCGACGATATGAAAAACTATCTTCCTGCCGTTATCCGTTATCTGCTCCTTTTGTATTATAGCAGCTGCTCTCAGTATGACACCTATATTCTGGGCAGTTCCGACATTACCCGCAAATACGAGATCTGTGGTGTCTTTTTCGCCGCCCTGTGGGATATGATCGAATGTAGAAAGAGCATACTGAGGCAGATATACTATCTTGTTTTCGGGGATACCGAACTCCTCAATGAAGTAATCCTTGAATTTTCTCGAAGTTACAAGCAGAACATCTACCTGCTCGTATATCTTCTTTGAGATCCTGTAATAGAATTTATATACTGCCGAATCCTTGCTGACGCCGCCGACGCAGAGGCTTGCGGGCCAAAGATCCATACAGTACATGACAACGCGCTTGTCATGCTTTTTCGCATATTTGACAGCAGGCTCAACCATCATGACGGGTGAGGACTGATTTGCAAATATAACGTCGTAATTTCCTTTAAGATGCGAAAGGAAAAGCTTTGCGGAAACAGGATAGCTGTGGTAATTCAGCATCCTGTGTACTGTGTCCTTTTTCCTCGGTATAACGGGAACATGAGTGATATGTATGCCGTTATGGTCTTCCCTGCTGGTCTTGTTGCGGTATCCGTCAAAAACGTCTCCCATAGGATAATTCGGAGTACCCGTTACGGCGTGTACATAGTGTCCGCGCTTTGCCATTTCCTCCATAGGGTACAGGGACGGATAAGGCTCCGGCCAACCGTACTGGCAAGTGGCAAGTATCCTCATTTTATCCACTGAACGCTCTCTGTACTTTCCCGTTTCCGTAAGGCTGATGCTTTCATCAAATCCGAACTTATCGACGGTATCCACCTTTTCGTATATCAGGGTACCGAATACCTTTTTCACAACATTCATCTTCGCAAGCTTAATACCTGCATTGAACGCTCCCGTAAGGCGTATGTTCATTCCGTTGACCTTTGCGATGCGCTTTACCATTTCCGAGGTATTCACATACTCGGAATTCTGAGGGAAGAACAGACCGCTCTTTTCCTCGTCTATGACCTGCTTCACGAATTCGCAGAGGTTTCCGATGTATATCATGGAACGCTGATTTTTATAATCGGGGAAAACAGGCGAAGCCAAAGCGAACTTCCTGAGTGTCTGATAATTGCCCTTGCAGTCCTTTCCGTAGACCATTGGCGGTCTGAGACAGGCAAATTTAAAACTGTCATCGGCAAGCTTTGCAATAGCCGCGTCCGCCTGTGCCTTGGACTTTCCGTAGGCAGTATTCGGAGCAGCCTTTGTTTTCTTGCTTATCTTTCCCGTAAGCTTTCCGTATACCGACATGGAGGAGAGCAGTATGAACTGCTTTACGCCGCCTGCCTTGGCGGCTTTTGCTATCTTTATGATAAGGTCTCTGTTGACCTTGAAGTACAGCGCCCTGTTCTCGTCAGTCTCCTTGATGTGAGCGATGCCCGCAACATTGAACACTGCGTCATAGCCGTCAAAATCCTCAGGCTTGGGCTCGAAGCCCATTGTGTCGATCATATCGACCGAGTATTTATCAGTTTCGCTTAAAAGGTAGTCCTTTACACAGTCGCCTATGTACGAACCCGCACCTGTTATCAATATTCTCTTCATTTATTTTCAGCCTTTTCAAACTCTTTAGCCATCTGACCTGTACCGCCCTCAACTATTCCCTCGCTTCTGAGAACAGAGGATACAGAGCCCAAAAACACCTTTATATCCATAAGGAGTCCCGTAATGCTTCCGCCCTTGAGAGCGTCCGTATAAACGCCGTCAAGTCTTGCCTTTTCGGGTATCTCAAGCTCGTCTCTTCCCTTGATCTGAGCAAGTCCCGTAAGCCCCGGCTTTATATCGTTGGCTCCGTACCTGTCGCGCTCAGAGGTAAGGTAATCCTGATTCCAGAGTGCGGGACGGGGACCGATGATGCTCATATTGCCGATAAAGATATCCCATATCTGCGGCAGCTCGTCGATGGAAAGCTTTCTTATGAGCTTTCCGACTCTCAGCAGGTACTGATCGGGATCATCGAGCATATGTGTGGGCACATCATGAGGTGTGCACATTTTCATGGAACGGAATTTGTGCAGCGTAAAGTACTGCTTATCCATGCCGACACGCTTCTGAGTGAAGAGTATCGGACCGGGATCGTCAAGCTTTATCGCAATTGCCGTAGCAGCAAAAACAGGCGAGAGTGCAACAAGCCCGCAGAATGAGAGCGATACATCAAAAGCACGTTTTATGTACCTCTCATAAACTGTGGGGAAATGCTCACTTTCGCCGATAGCCTCAAGGTGTCCTCGGAAGCCGTCAGCATTCAGAGGATCGTTCTCGTCCTCGACGAAAACGACTTTTTTACCCTGCATTTTATTCTGCTGTTCGGGCTCGTTTTTATATACCGAGCCCGGCTTTTTCTTCTTTGCAACCATGTTTAAAGCAACAAAAGCAGTTCCAAGAGAAACTCCTGCAACTGCAAATGCCTTTGTCCAATTAAAACCCATAATTTCTCCCCTTTGAAAACATCATACCGCTACTGATCTGTGGTGATAGTCATTATCAAACAGATCGCAGTAACCGCTTCTTGTTCTTGCTGCCACCTGCACTCCTGATTTTACGACAGAACCGCAGTTGATATGACAGCCTTCCTCAATAACGCTGTTATGATTGATTATAACACCTGCTGATATGATGCAGCCTGCCTTTATAGTCACGTCAGTATGAACAACAGCCATAGGCTCAACAAAAGAACCCATGCCTATCTTTGCAGAAGGCGATACATAAGCTCTTGTGTGGATGAGCTTAGGGATCTTGTAGCCCGCATCAAAGAGCTTCTTGATGAAGCTGAGGCGGAAATCGGAATTTCCCACAGCTACGACAGCACTGTCGTACTCATCACAGAACTTTGCATAATCGCTTATTTTGCCGATCGCAACAGGATTATTGTCATCAAGGAATGCGATCTTCCCGTACTCGCCTGTTGACTCGGCGATCTCCTTAGCAACCATGCCATACTGACCCGCACCGATAATTAATAAGTTTCGCATAATCGTCACCCCAAAGAATAAAATAATTGCTTGCTTTCCCTATGCCTCTTGATTTCAGACCCGCAGCACGGGCCTTTGCTCCGTATTCCGAAACATCGGCCGAAGAATCAGTGTATAAAAACGGAGCTTTTTTCACGAACGATCGGCATCAGCCTGCTCTTTATATTTCTATGCGGAAAATCAATCGTTTTTGTGTACCTTTCCGCATCGCAGACCTCTGCCTGAGCAATACAAAAGTGTATTACTCTTCAACATAATGTATTATAACACACAGATATACTTTTTGTCAATATTCCGTGGAAAAGATTGGAGACTGTACCTAATAAGACCGCCTAAAGCAACCCTATTTTATATAATTTTGTAATACTCTGCCTAAAATATACCGTAAGTAATACCAACAGACATGACGATTTTTCTTTGTTTTAAGCCATATACCGTACTTTCGTCAGCTTTCGAGCTTCAGAAAAATTATACCTTTTGTTCAATTAGCAATTTGTCTTTTTTTAAAAAATATTCCTCCGTTCACAAATAAAAGCGGCTGAAATATCAGCCGCTTTTATCATGAACACACCTTTTATTTTTCCCTTTTCGGTCATTTCCGTTCTTTGTAGATCTTCAGAAGCATATCGAAGGTCATCGGCAGAGTATCGCACTCGCCGAGCAGATACATCTTCAGCACCTCTGCGTCGTCGGAATTTACAATACCGTCCTTGAGAAGATCTGCGCTTTCCATCTGAAGCTCGTTGAATTCTGTCTTCTGTGCAAGGTACTTGTTGATGGTTATAAGATCAAAGGAATCTATCTCTCCGTCACCGTTGATATCTCCCGTGCTTACGGGTCTTACTCTTTCTCTCCTGGGAGAATACTGATTTTTCAGATCAAGACCGCAGCCGATAAACAAAGCTTCCCAGTAATAATGGTGATTCCTTGCATCGTTTTCCTCATAGGTAACGGATACTCCGAGGTGAGTATAGTTCGGGTTCATTATGACTCCCCAGTGTGAAGGTGATGCCTTCCACTGCTCAAACGTCGCCTGCGGAGTCGAATTGCCCGCGGCGATATTTTCGCCTGCCCACATAAATGGTACAAGGTTGAGGTCTATGGCAGTCTCAAAACCGAAATACTTCTCCCCTTTATCGTCAATGATAAAATCGGATATATAGTCGGGACGTTCATGGCTGAACAGTGTTATACACTCTCTTGCACGTATCTGTGAGATATCACAGAGGTACGGAACTATTTTGAGCGGCTCAAGACCCGCGTCCTCTCTCGCTTCATTGATAAGGAAGGCTAATTCTTCGGACATTGCGGCGAAGTCCATTTCCTTCTCCTCCGCAACAGCCCTTGACGGGAAGCCGGCAAGAACACAGATCAGCATAACAAAAGCGACTGCGACAGCAGATACTTTTCCTGATATTTTTTTCACTGTACTCATACAAACACCTCCCTCTCATCTGAAATACTTGTGTAATTATATCTTAGCACAAGTGCTCAAATATTAAAAGAGGAAAAGGGGCGTTTTGTCAGATCTCACAATAAAAATCTACGTATTGTACAATAAATTTAATACCATTTGTATTATTCAGTTCGGATTATCCCGGAAATAATTCAATTTTTAGCGGTATTTCGTTAATTATTGTTGCTGCTGTCAATGAGCTCAGCGATCTTTCCGAAATATTTATCGGTTGCGAGCACACTGATGTTGATATACTCCTCGATCTGTGCGCTGGTATCATCGCCCTTGAGGATAGCATTTGTAAGAATTATTACCTGTCCGTCCTTGTCTGTGAACATCTTGCAGGCAAAGTTGCCCGGATCGGAGTTGAACTCGTTCATAAGCTTATAAAGCTCCTCGCTCGGGTTTGAAAACATTGCAAGTCTGCTGAGGGCAAGGCTGAGAGCACTGTTCTGCGGATTGAAATGGATAAGTATGAACGGGGCTGCATCATGATTGGGCAGCTTTGTGCGGAATCTTATCATATTCTCATCCTGCTGATTGCGCTCGTAGGATACATTGCGGCTCTCGAGAAGAGCACAGAAATCTGCAATGACGCTGTTCATTTCCTTAGTATTGTTTTCCATGATTATTTTCTCCTTACGGTTATTTTTGGCTGAATATATTATGTTATATTATAGCATGATATATAAGATTTGTCAATCACAGCAGCCATATAATGGAAAAAGCGCCCATGTGGCAGGACGCTTTAACCTTTAGGGTGGTTTATATGAAAATGAAGATCTCATTAGAAAAAGGAGGAGGGAGATTTCCCTTTCCATGATCGTATTATATCCCACCCATATGATTGTTCTGTGACAAAAAGCTGAACTAAGTGAAAAATCCTGACGAGCAAACTGTGATCTTACAGTCCCGATACGGTAAATCCCACCTCTACGTTCTTCCACTCGCTGAATTCGTTCCTGTCCACTATCTGTGCGGAATAGCTTCCGTCGTTTATGGCAGTGGGCTTTGAGGCATCGCCGTTCTCGAAGAGAGCTCCCTCAGCAGACCTTGCGTCGGCGGGAAGTCCGTCGTCGCTAACCCATTCGTTGAAGATATTTGCGCGTACAGAGCCGCTTTCCGTGTTGGTGTAGCTTTTCTTTACGAGCTCCAGCTCCCTGCCGTCGACCTTTACGCTGTTTATGGTTATGACCGCATTGGGAAGAACTTCCTCGGCGTTGTCTATGATAACTGCCGCAAAGCCGAGACCCTTTATTGTATAATCTCCGTTTATATCGCCTGTTTCGTCATACCTGAAGCCGTTGGTATCGGCGGTAACGCTGACGGTATACTCGCCGTTTCCGCTGATATGTGCAACTCCCGCGTCGTATGAGAGCTGATCGCTGCCGTTAACGTCCTTGTTTCCGAGGTACTGTACCTCCCACGCCTCATCGGCAATGGCAAGGTAAGCATCGCCTGCTGCGGCTTCAACTGCGTCGTTGGCGTCAACGCCCTCGACGGTCACGGCTTCCGTGGGTACTTCAACGCTGCCTACCCTTCCGCTTTTGCTGCTGAAACATGAGGCGGAACAGGCAAGCATTGCGACAGCTGTGACAAATGCTGCATTTCTTTTAAGTTTCATATATTTCCTCTTTCCGGTCTCATCAGCTGAGCTCGAACATTCCCGTGTACAGCTGATAGTACTTGCCGTGCTGAGCAATGAGCTCATTGTGGTTTCCTCTTTCGATTATCCTGCCGTGCTCAAGTACCATTATAGCGTGTGAATTGCGTACTGTGGACAGCCTGTGTGCGATAACGAATACGGTTCTGCCCTCCATGAGCGAGTCCATACCTTTTTCGATAAGGGACTCGGTACGGGTATCAATGGAGCTCGTAGCCTCGTCAAGAATAAGCACAGGCGGGTCCGCAACAGCCGCACGGGCTATGGCAAGGAGCTGTCTCTGTCCCTGCGACAGGTTCGCTCCGTCGGCAGTGAGCATGGTATCATAGCCGTTTTCAAGGTGTTTTATGAAGCTGTCCGCATTTGCCAGCCTTGCTGCCGCATAGACCTCTTCGTCCGTGGCGTCAAGCTTTCCGTAGCGGATATTCTCCATAACGGTTCCCGTAAACAGGTGTGTATCCTGCAATACTATGGACTGTGAGCGCCTCAGGTCGTCCTTTTTGATCTTGTTTATATTGATACCGTCGTAGCGTATCTTGCCCTCGGGAACGTCGTAGAAGCGGTTTATGAGATTGATTATGGTGGTCTTTCCCGCACCTGTTGAGCCTACAAAGGCTATCTTCTGTCCGGGCTTTGCATAGAGCGATATGCCGTTGAGTACGGTCTTGTTGGGCTCATATCCGAAAACAACGTCGTCAAACTCAACATTGCCGCGCACCTCGGTATAGGTTGTAGTACCCGTTGACTTGTGGGGGTGCTTCCACGCCCAGCGGCCCGTGCGGTGATCTGCTTCGGTTATGGTGCCGTCCTCGGCTATATTCGCATTTACAAGGGTAACATAGCCCTCGTCCGCCTCGGGTTCCTCATCTATTACAGCGAAGATGCGCTCAGCGCCCGCAAGCGCCGTGAGTACGGAATTGAGCTGCTGTGACACCTGTGTTATAGGCATGGAGAATGAACGTGTGAACTGGAGATAAGAAACGACTGTACCCACGGTCATGCCGCCTATTCCCTTTACCGCCATTATACCGCCTGCTATGGCAGTTGCCGCATAGTGTACATAGGACAGGTTGTTCATTATAGGCATGAGTATATTCGCAAAGGTATGTGCATGAGTGGAAGCCCTGCAGAGCTCCTCGTTGAGCCTGTCGAACTCCTCGTCAGCCTTTTCCTCGTGGCAGAATACCTTTACTACCTTCTGTCCGTCTATCATTTCCTCAATGTAGCCGTTCACGCTTCCGAGAGCCTTCTGCTGCGCTATGAAGCCCTTTCCGCTCCTTGAGCCCACAAAGCCTATTACCCTGAATATGATAAAGAGCATTGCCACAACGAGTATGGTAAGTCTCCAGCTGTATATGAGCATGGCTGAAAAAACTCCCACGATAGTTATGGCGGAGCTTATGAACTGTGCGATACTGTTGCTGAGCATCTCACGGATAGCGTCGGTATCGTTCGTATAAAGACTCATGAGCTCACCGTGAGTGTGCTTGTCAAAAAAGCGTATGGGAAGCATTTCCATTTTGCTGAAAAGATCGTTTCTGATACGCATGAGGGTGGTCGTGGATATTTTCAGCATGATACGCTGATAGAACAGGGTGGAAAAAGCTCCGAGAGCATAGATCACCACCATTACGATGATAAGGCCTATGAATTTTCCGTATTTCCAGTGTCCTGTTTTAAGAGCGTCCTCAATGTTGTCTATGACGGGCTTCAGAAGATAGTTTCCTGCTATGCCCGCGCCCGAGCTGAAAAATATGCCGAGAACGACAAATATGAACTGCACCCTGAAGCCGTGCATATAGCTGAATATGCGCTTCAGTGCGCCTAAGGTGTTCTTCGGCTTTGCAATTGGTCTCTGCTGTGCTTTAGGCGGCATTATTCATCAGCTCCTTTCTGCTGTGAGTCGTATACCTCACGGTATATCTCACTTTTCTGCATGAGCTCGTCATGTGTGCCGATATCGGTTATCTTTCCGCCGTCCATGACTATTATGCGGTCTGCGTCCATAACGGAGCTTATACGCTGAGCTATTATGATAGTGGTGGTATCGGCAAGCTTCTCGCGGAAGGCCTTGCGGATACTGCTGTCCGTGGCGGTATCCACCGCGCTTGTGGAGTCGTCAAGTATGATTATCTTCGGCTTTTTGAGGAGAGCTCTTGCGATACAGAGCCTCTGCTTCTGTCCGCCCGAAACATTTACGCCGCCCTGTCCGAGGTCGGTATCGTAGCCGTCGGGGAAGTTCATGATAAAGTCATGAGCGCAGGCAGCCTTGCAGGCTTCGATGATCTCCTCGTCAGTGGCGTTCTCGTCGCCCCAGCGGAGATTGTCCCTGATAGTTCCCGAGAAGAGAACGTTTTTCTGCAATACCATAGCCACCTGATCGCGGAGAGTTTTCAGCGGGTACTCCTTTACGTCGTGACCGCCTACGATCACTTTTCCCGCTGTGGCTTCGTAAAGACGGGGTATGAGCTGTACAAGAGAGGTCTTTGAGGAGCCCGTACCGCCTATGATACCGATAGTCTCGCCCGATCTTATCTCAAGGTCAATATTCTCGAGGGCGAGGTTCTTCATATCGTCGTAATAGCTGAAGCTCACGTTCTCAAAGCTTACAGAACCATCAGCTGCGGATACCTCCGAGGCTGTGTCGTCCTTTATGGCGGGGGCTTCGCTGAGCACCTCATAGATACGCTGTATGGAAGCTCTCGAGATAACAAAGGTGATGAACAGCACCGACAGCATCATAAGCGACATGAGTATCTGTGCAACATATGTGATAAAGCTGGAAAGTGCTCCTGTTTCTATGTCGCCGCCTACTGCCATGCGTCCGCCGAAGTAAAGTATAGCGGCAATGCTTGCGTACATTACCAGCTGCATTGCGGGCATTCCAAGTATTACAAGCTTTTCGGCGGCAAACTGTGCGAGACGGACGTTCTTCGTATTCTCCTCAAAGCGTTCGTTCTCGTACTTCTCACGGGCAAAAGCCTTTACCACGCGGATACCCACAAGGTTTTCCTGCACCTTTGCGTTCATATCGTCATAGCGCCTGAGCATTTTTTCAAACCTCGGATGCGCGTGGGATATTATCATGAAAACAGTCACCGCAAGTATTGGTATCGCAAAGAGGAATACCAGTGACAGCCTTGCATTCGCCCTGACTGCCATTATTGTGGCGCATATGAGCATTATAGGCGAACGGAACGCCATTCGCACGAACATCATGAAAGCGTTCTGCACATTGGTAACGTCAGTGGTGAGCCTTGTGGTCAGGGACGCTGTGGAGAACTTATCCACATTGGCAAAGGAAAAGCTCTGCACCTTCCTGAACAGTGCGCTCCTGAGGTTCTTGGCAAAGCCCATGGACGCTACTGCGCTGAAACGGGCTGCAAGAGCTCCGAAGCAAAGGGAGAATACCGCCATGAGCACCATTATACCGCCCATTTTTGCGATATACCCTATATCTCCCTTTTTGACGCCGTTATCTATTATCATGGCCATTACCGTGGGTATGAGCACTTCCATCGCTACCTCCCCGATAATGGTAACGGGCGAAAGTATCGCCTCCTTCTTGTATTTTCCGACGTGCGAAAGTATCGTTTTGTACATCATCTATCCCCTTTCCTGAAATAGTACTGAATTGACATATCTGCTCATGGGACGGGTATCAGCGGATATGCCCCGTTCCTGACGCAGTTCAGTACAATAACCGCCCTGAGGCGGTTACTGATTACATATTATTCATTATACCATTTATACGATGCATTGTCAATTCGGGAGCAGTACCAAAAATCCCTTGACAATCGCCTTTGAACATAGTAGAATTAAAGGTGGAGGTGCTTTTTTATGCTTGAATACAGACCCAAACTGTTCAGTGAGGCTTCAAAGTCTCATGCTTCAAAGAACATTTTCGTTATCATACTCTGCTTTTTAGCGGTATTTTGTGTAATATTACTGCTTGAATCCATTGTGCCCGCAATAATCACTCTCAGACCCATAATGGAGGAGCTTCAGAAACAGGGATATCTCAATTCCGGTGAAGTCATCAGTGTAAAGGAGGCAACAAAGCTTGCCGTTAAGGTATCTTCCGCTCCGAAAATAATGATACCCTCTCTGCTGTCAACCGTGTTCGGAACTCTTGCGGCAATATTCTACTGCCGCTGCATAGAAATGAGACCCGTCCGCTCAATGGGAGCCCGCAAAAAGGGATTTTTTCCCATGTATTTGTCAGGTCTTGCCGCAGGTTTTGTAATGATGTCGTTTATCGCGCTCATCAGTGCCTGTCTCGGTATAACACATATCAAGCTTTGCAGCAGCATAAACGCAGGAGTCCTCGTACTGTTTTTCATAGGATTTGTAGTTCAGGGCATGAGTGAGGAATTCATCTTCCGCGGTTACCTCATGACTACCATAGGCGGAAGCGGCAAGCATACTGCTGTAGCCGTCGGGATAAGCGCTCTCGGATTTGCTCTTGCTCACGTCGGAAACCCCGGCTTCGGACCTCTTCCCTTCGTCAATCTGTTCCTCTTCGGCGTATTCGCCGCACTTTGCGTCATCCTTTTTGATAATATATGGGGAGCCTGCGCCATTCATTCCATGTGGAACTTCGCACAGGGCAACATATACGGCATAAGCGTCAGCGGTACTTCCGATACGGAGTCTGTATTCCGCAGCGTCCCCAATTCTACCCATGCTTTTCTGACAGGCGGTGAATTCGGCATAGAGGGAAGCCTGCTGACTACATTTATCCTCGTTATCGGCATTGCCATGTCACTGTTCATGATCTCAAAAAAGACCACCGAACCCGCAGAAGCAGCTCCTGCCGAAGCAGAACAATAAAAACAAAACGCCCGTATACGGTCATTTAACGCCGTATACGGGCTTATTTTTTATGAAGTGAGCTTTGTCTGATAGATTATCAGGAGAGTATATGCCACATGGACGGCAACTGCAAGGATAATGCCGACCGAGGTCTTTGCCACGGCTAATCCGCGGCGGCTCTGTGCGGGAGTCGATACGGGGAGCTTACAGTTCATGCGGAAAACAACGAGCATTATGATACCCACGATATAGCAAAGTATCAGCAGCAGTCCGCTTACTCCCATAACAAAAGTATTGTCCTCGAATTCCGAAACAAGCGTCGCGCAGGTGTTTATCAGTATATGGACAACTATTGACGGAACTATGGAGTTATGCTTCATGTCGATATGTCCGAAGAATATTCCTATCAGGAAAGCAAGCACGAACTGCGGGATATTTCCGTGTGCAAGTCCGAAGAAAAACGCCGACATGAATATTCCGAAGCGCTGATTTGACTTTGAGAATATCTTCATAAGAGCTCCGCGGAAGAAGAACTCCTCCGTCAGCGGCGCTATGATACAGCTGTATATCGTGAGCACCGCAAAGCCCAGCCCCGTCTTGCCCATGTCCGTGTCAAGGACATCTGTTGAGAAGCCGTACTTCCCGAAGATGTCGTCGATACCGCCTGCTATCACAGCGGAGCTGTACCAGATGAATATTCCCGCAAGGCAATGCTGCACCGCATCGTAAAAGTGGTAATCCCTTGTTTTGAACATGAAGGACGGCTTTATCTTCGCCCATTTCAGTGCAACGAAGGCAAAGCCTATATTTGCGCCCATGTAGGTTATAAGGTTTATCGCCGCAAGTATGGAACCGCTCTGCATATAATGCGAAATAGCTCCGTCTTCAGCTCCCGGATTGGCTTTGGCAAGTATGAGCTTTATCACAAGCATCAGCAGATACGCAAACACGCTCGACGCAAAAAACTGTATGAGCATAATGAATCCGCCGATATTGTAAAAACGTCTTATTGCGCTCTTTTCAACCTTTGCAGGCTCAAAGGGCACTGTGAACTCAGGCATTGTCGCCCACGGAAGTATCTCGGAATAATCGTCCCTGTACCACCTGAACTCCGTAGGGTTCCTGAACGGATCGTGCAGGTCTGTCTTTTCCGACTCCCTGATCTCCCTGTCCTTTTCCTCGAGCTGCTTCGTAAGACTGTATATTTCATGGCTAAGCGCCGCATATTCCGCGGTGTAACCCTGTGTTTCGTTCATATTCCTGTTATCTCATTCCTTTCATCCTCAATATCTGATATTAATTTTATCATAATTTCAGTCAAAAGTAAATAGATAATGTCAACTTTTCAGTCAATTATCACTATGTCAAGTCCCTGAGGACTTTCCGCCGTGAATGGGAGCTCTGTCCCCCTTACGGTGAGCTCAATGCAGTCACCCTTGCTGACTGCCTTTATTTCCGCTTTTTTAGTGCGGCTGCTGTTGTATACCGTCGTTTCCGCAGTACTGCCCTCGTCCATGCCGTAAACGACTATCCTCATTCCGTCGAGGTAATCGTAATCGGCAGTCTGCCTGTAATTTCCGTAAACTATTATCGAACGCGGTCTTGCATATAACGGCATACCGAAATAGTCATATTTCTTTGTATACCACCTGCCGCCCCTGAGGGCTTCACCCGTCTGTATATCCGTCCATGTGCCGCAGTCGGGCAGGTAGAAGCTGCACACACCGTCCTCGCTGAAAACAGGAGCGGCGAGCAGGGAATTTCCGAGCATATACTGGGTATCGAGAGCAAGCACATTGCGGTCGAAGCCGAAGTCCACAGCCATAGCTCTCATCATGGGGACACCTGTTTCGTGAGTCCTTACGGCATTCGCCCACAGGTACGGCATGAGCCTGCCCTTGAGCTTTACGAAATGACGGGCAACATCGCAGCTCTCCTCGTCAAAGTGCCACGGTACGCGGTAGGAATTGTTTCCGTGATAGCGCGAATGGGTTGACATAAGTCCGAACGCCGTCCAGCGCTTGTAGAGGTCGGGAGTGCCCGTGGACTCAAATCCGCCTATATCATGGGAGAAAAAGCCAAATCCCGACATACACAGTGACAGTCCGCCGCGGAGAGTTTCCCACATGGACTCATAAGCCGAGAAGCAGTCTCCGCCCCAGTGTACGGGGAACTTCTGACAGCCTGCGGTCGCTGACCTTGCAAACAGGCAGGCATTGCCCTCACCCTTTACGCTCCCGAGAGCTTCAAACACCGTCTTATTGTAGAGATAAGCATAGTAATTATGCATCCTGTAAGGGTCCGAGCCGTCGGAATATACCGCATCTGTGGGAATACGCTCGCCGAAATCCGTCTTTACCGCGTCGATGCCAAGCTCTGCAAGGCGGCGTATCTGCTCTGCGAACCATATGCGGGCTTCCGCGTTGGTGAAGTCGATTATCGCCATGCCCGGCTGCCACATATCACACTGAAACACGGAACCGTCCTTTTTTCTGATGAAATAGCCTTTTTCGGCGCATTCCGCAAATGCGGGAGAGCGCTGTCCGATGTAGGGATTGACCCATACGCACACCCTCAGCCCCTTGGACTTCAGACGCGCTATCATCGCCTTGGGGTCGGGGAATTTTTCACTGTCCCACTCAAATCCGCACCACTGAAATTCCTTCATCCAGAAGCAGTCAAAATGGAACACATCGAGGGGGATATCCCTTATCTGCATCTCGTCGATGAATGAATTGACGGTTTTTTCGTCGTAATCCGTGGTAAAAGAGGTGGAGAGCCACAGTCCGAAGGACCACGGCGGGGGAAGTGCAGGCCTGCCTGTGAGGGCGGTATAACGCTCTATAACGTCGGCAATGGTCCCGCCGCCGAATATAAAGTAATCAAGCCGTTCTCCCTGTACCGAGAAGGCAGTCTTTGAGACATTCTCGCTGCCGACCTCGAAGCTTACCTTTTCGGGGTGATCCACGAACACGCCGTAGCCCCGTGAGGACACGAAAAACGGTACGGACTTGTAGCTCTGCTCGGTGCAGGTGCCGCCGTCGCTGTTCCATACCTCAACGGTCTGTCCGTTTTTCACGAACGAGGAGAACTTCTCGCCGAAGCCGTATATGTGCTCACCAACGGAAATCCCCAGCATTTCGCGGATATACACGCTCTCTCCGCTGTCGGAGCGTGAAAAGAAAGGCTCACGGGATTGTTCCGCTTCGGTCTGCTCTCTGTGCCACGGCTCCTCCTCGATAATTGAGGTAGTCCGCCAGCCCGACTGTGTGAGCAGCCTGCCGTCAAAGTAATAGGATATGTCCCATTTCCCTTTCTCACAGCCGATACGGACGGAAGTCCTGCCCGATACCAGTTCAAAGCCGCCGTCGGGAAGCCTGTTTATGGCTGGGCGGAAGCCCTTGTCATCATTAAGTACGAAGGAGGGCTTTTTGCGGGCAGCTCCCCTGAAATGCTCTATACTTACCTTGATGCTGTTTTCGAGGACAGATGTAAAGGTCACGGTCAGCACAGGGCCGCCGAGTGTCATCCCCCTGTTTGAGACATGATAAGGCGTAGCCCATACCGTCACCGACCGCTCGTCCGCCTCCGTCTCGTATATCTGCGAAGCCCAGTGTACATTATAGCCCTTCTTGTTCATCCAGAAACCATCTGATACTTTCATAAATGTATTCTCCCCTTGATTTGTACGTACAACTTTTCGCGCAGCCGTACATTGTCTTGACTTATATCTTAATAATAACATCTTTTCCAAAAGTTTGCAATAGATAATCGAAGCAGATGATGCTATTCATAAAATCTTAAACCGAAGGTGCATATTCCGAATAATACAATTATAATAGTAATATTCCCTCTGATTATTCCGGGCTGTAATTATTTGATGCTGTTTTAACAAATCGGCACAATGCATAGAATTGTAAATACAAATTGAGCAGTCTGACAGTCCCGTATTCTGAAACCGCTCTATCAAATCAGCTGATTATAACATATTGTGCATATTATTATTCGTTTTGAACAATAGCACTTTTGTGCGGAAAATACCAAATTCTAAACCTAAAATGTTTTAATTTCTATATTTTTTAGATACATCTGCATTTTGTACACCTAATCATTGTTTTTGGGGTTGAATTTATCAGTACAAATATAGTAAAATACTTGTAACAGCATGAAATGATATAAATAATATCATTACGTTGAACGAAAAAATATACACTTTTTACGAGGAGGAGAATGTATGAAAGTAAAAAAGATAGTTGCAGGCCTTACGGCTGCAAGCTGCCTTTCAGGAGTGATTACAGTCTTGCCTGACGTAGTTTCGCGCACCTATGCTGCTGAGATCGTTCATAACGACTTCGAGCGCAACTACGAGGGCTGGTACGGCGAAGGGGATAATGTTGAAGTAACCGCTCAGCTGGGAGAGGGCTTCGGCACTTCACGAGGCATGAAGGTCACAGGACGAAACTCAGCTTCACAGGGCGCAGCTTCATCAAAGGGACTCTATCTCTTTGGCGGAGACAAATATACCTACAGCGTTAAGGTCTACAGCGAAACAGCTGAAAAATTCAATTTTTCACTTCTTGTCATCGACGAGAAAACAGGCAGGGAAACAACTGTAAAACTCGATTCCAAGAATGCAGCCGCAGGTGAATGGACAGAGCTCAGTGGAAGCTATACCGCTCCCAAGGACAGCTATGAGTTCAAGCTCAGCATCACCAATGATTCCACAAACGATTTCCTTTTTGATGAATTCCTCATCACAGGCGACAAGGAAGCTCAGGAAGCACACGCCGTTCCATCGGGCAAGGGTCTTAAGGACGAGTTCGCAAGCTATTTCCGCGTAGGCAATATCTTCAACAGAGGAACTATCAGCAACAGCGGTATCCAGGGCATCATCCTCAAGGATCACAACGCTGTGGAGTGCGAGAACGAGACAAAGCCCGATGCAACTCTGGTACAGAGCGGTTCATCGGATACAAACATAAAGGTATCCCTCAGCAGCTGTGCTGCTATCTGCGATTTCTGCGTAAAGAACAATATCGCATTCAGAGGACATACCCTTGTATGGCACAGCCAGACCCCAGAGTGGTTCTTCAAGAGCAACTTCCAGCAGAACGGAAGCTGGGTAGACAAGAGCACCATGAGCAAGCGTATGGAAAGCTATATCCAGCATATGTTCGAGGCATTCGCAACACAGTACCCCGACCTTGACCTCTATGCATACGACGTATGCAACGAGTGTATCTCCGATGCAGGCAACGGCGGTCCGAGAGGCGGCGGCTACGGCAACGGAAATTCACCGTGGGTACAGGTATACGGCGGCAACGGCTTCATCGAGGAGGCCTTCACCTACGCAAGAAAGTACGCTCCTTCCACCTGTAAGCTCTTCTACAACGACTATAACGAGTTTGCCGACGGCAAGAAGAACAGCATAATCAACTCTATCCTCAAGCCTCTCAAGGCTAAGGGAGTTCTTGACGGTATGGGAATGCAGTCGCACGTAAACGCTGCTGCAAGCAATGCGTGGGGCGATACGAATTCTTACCTCAAGGCTATGGACGATTACCTCAATCTCGGTATCGACGTTCAGGTTACAGAGCTCGATATCAGCGTTGAGAACGGAAAGTACTCATATCAGGATCAGGCAAACAAGTACAAGGCTATCTTCCAGCACGCTATGCAGTGGAACAGTGCGGGTCACGACAACAAGGTAACCCTTGTTCAGATCTGGGGCCCTAATGACGCAAACTCATGGCTCAGCTCGGGTAGCAACGGCCTTCTTTATGACGCAAGCAACCAGCCAAAGGCTGCTTATACAGCTCTTACGAGCCTCGTTCCCGACAGCGAGTGGGGCGAAGGCAAGCCTTACACAGGTCCCGGAAGCAGCGGATTTACTCCAAAGCCCGTTGAGCCTGCAAAGGTTGACGACGACGGCTACTGGTTCCACAGCACATTCGAGAGCGGTACCGACAGCTGGTCGGGCAGAGGCGCTGCTTCTGTTGACACAAGCAGCTCCGCCAAATACTCAGGCAGCAAGTCACTCTATGTAAGCGGCAGAACAAATTCATGGAACGGCACTGCCATCTCACTCGACTCAAGAGCATTCGAGGCAGGCGAGACATACAGCTTCTCGGTAAACGCTATGACCAATGAAGGCGGAGATACTACCGAGTTCAAGTTCACTCTCCAGTATGACGACGCTTCGGGCACAGCAAACTACGATCAGATCGCACTTGCTTCCGCTCCGAAGGGTGAATGGGTACAGCTGGCAAATACAAGCTATACTCTTCCCGCAGGCGGATCAAACTTCCAGATCTATGTTGAAACAACAGATGAGAACGAATACGTTGATTTCTTCATCGACGAGGCTATAGGCGCTCCTTCGGGCACAAGCATCGACGGCGCAGGTCAGCCAAAGGTACGCAAGGTCACACTTGGCGACCTCAACTTCGATGAGAAGATCGACTCACTTGATATGATAACCGCAAGAAAGGGTCTCATCAAGGGCGGCTTCACAGATTCAATGACTCAGAAAGCAGCAGACGTTGACCAGAGCAAGGAATTTGACGTAACAGACCTCGTTTGTCTCCAGGAATTCATTCTTGGCAAGATCAAGGAATTCCCCGTAAACAAGCCTGCAGTCCCCACACTTGATGTTTCACAGTACGAGGCTAAGTTCAGCGGCATATCACTGGCTGAGAGCTTTAAGAAGGAAAGCGAGAACAACCCAATCTATACTCAGCGTTTCGGCGCAGACCCAGGCTGGATGGTATATGACGGCAGACTTTACGTTTACACAACAGCTGATGAATTCGCATACAAGAATGGTCAGCTTATTGAAAACGATTATTCTTCAGGCTATATCAACTGCTTATCAACAGCAGACCTTGTAAACTGGACCGACCACGGTCAGATCCCTGTTGCAAAGACAAGAGTAAACGGCACACCTATTGCAA
>NZ_CAMKRR010000022.1 GCF_946415235.1 uncultured Ruminococcus sp.
AAAAGGCAGAGGAAAAGAAGCCCGAAGCTCCCAAAAAGGAAGAAAAGGCAGAGGATAAAAAGCCGCAGGAGCCACAGAGAGCTGAAAACAGCGGTGATTACGAGAAATACGGCGACCTTATCCATGATGAAAATATCGAGATCGACGACGTCAACAACATGGCGATCGACAAAAACGGTACTCTCGTAAAATACGTGGGAACCACAGAGTCCATAACGATCCCCGAAAAAGTAAGCGTTATAGGAAAGTACGCATTCCGCGGCAATGAGACGGTAAAGCGCATAGTTATGTCGGACAGTGTACGCACTATAGATAAGTTTGCTTTTTGCCACTGCTTCAACCTTGAAGAGATCGTTTTCTCAAAAAATCTTGAGTCTATCGGCGAAAACGCTTTCCTAAAGTGCCTTAATCTCAGGGAGCTGAACTTCCCCGAGTCGCTTAAGCGCATAGGAAAGGGAGCTTTCGGCCGCTGCAACGGACTTGAAAGTGTGGTTCTTCCTGCGTATCTGCAAAGGATAAGCGACCTGATGTTCTTCTCCTGCAAGCGCCTGAGAAGAATTGTTATATCGGGTTCTGTGGAGTCCATAGGCAATGCAGCTTTTTCCGAGTGCTACAGCCTTAAAAAGGTAATAATTTCAGATTCTGTGGTAACTATCGGTGAAAGTGCTTTCTCATGGTGCAGGTCTCTTGAACAGATCACTATACCGAATACTGTAAAGACCATAAGCAACTGGGCGTTTTACGGATGCCAGAACCTTATGGATCTGAAGATCAGTATGTATACGAAGGATATCAAAGAGGACGCATTCTGCGGCTGTGAGAGCCTTTGCAATATCAATATAAGCGAATTTGACGATGAGAATATTCCCCTTGACCTTATCAGAAAGGGTCACAAGCAGACCATAAGGATACTTAAGCAGGTAAACCGCAAAAGAGCGGAGCGCTATGCCCGCGAGCACGGTTTCAGCACATTGTTCATATAACAGCAAAACGGGAGCTTTAAAAGCTCCCGTTTTTTATATTATTTAAAGGGGGAAGAATAAGAAAAAAGTCAATTTCTTTCGATAAAGCCGCCTGTTTCGGCTTTATTTTTATTGTCGAAGCCGCCGTCCTGACCGCCTTTGAAACCGCCGCGTCTGCCGCCGGACTGAGCTCCGCTGTTTTCGTCGGGAGCAAAATTCTCGTCAGGCTTTCCTCCGAATCCGCTGAAATCTCTGCCTTCACCGAATTTTTCGTTAGCTCCCGACTCTGTATCGGAGAAGTCGTCGGGGAAGCCCTCAGGCGGAGTAAAGCTGCCGTCTGCAAATCCCTCGGGGGGCGTGAACTCACCGTCGGGTCTGCCGTTAAAGCTGCCGTCTCTGCCGCCTTTGAAGCCGCCCATACCGCCGAAGCCCATCATGGACTGTGGAATCTCATCGACTTCTTCGCCGTTTACGATTATAGTACCGCCGTTGAATTCGGCTGAGGTCTGGTAGTCAAAGGATGACATCTGAGCGGTCACGTCGATAGTGCCGCCGTTTACGATGATAACGCCGTTTGAGTCAACACCGTCGGTATCGCCCTGTCCCATAGTTATTGTGGTCTCGCCGCCGTTGAACTCGATAACTATATCGCAGGCTGTGCTGTTGCGTGAAGCGTTTATGCCGTCGTCGGAAGCGTCGATAGTGATGTTTCCGCCGTTTATCTGCACATATGTAGCTTCTATGCCCTCGGAAGATGTGATACCGAATGTGCCTCCGTCGATCTGAACGTAGGTAGTTCCCTGTATACCGTCGCTCTTGGCGTTTATATCAAAGCTTCCGCCGGCAATATATATCTGACCCACTGTATCGTCGTCGCTGTTTTCGCAGTGGAAGCCGTCCTTATTGGTCTTTATTGTAAAGCTTCCGTCGTGTATGGAAATTGAGTCGTTAGCCTCGAAGGAATCCTTGGCAGTGGTCATTTTGTATGTGCCGCCTGTGATCTTGAGGTCGTCCTTGGTGGAGATGCCGTTTCCGTATGCCGAGTATACCGTAAGAGTACCCTTGCCGTTGAGGACAAGGTCCTCCTTTGAGTAAACGACCCCGTCCGTATTGGTCTCGCCGTCAGCTCTGAACTCATTGTTTACCGCAAGGGAGCTGTCCTTGTCCGTTGTGGTAATGAACACCTTGTCTGCCGATACTGCATAAACAGCAGGGAAGTCATCATTTTCTATCTCAACTCCGTCAAGTACCAGCTGTACTTTTGCATTTTCATCTGCATCGACCTTGATAGTGCAGTTTTTTGCGCTTCCGCTGAGGACGTAAACGCCCTCCTCGGTGATATCAATGGTCTTTCCGTCCGAAACAGTAAGCATTTTTGCTGAAGCTGTGTCGGCAGTCTGCGAAAGATCACGGTCGGAGAATATGTTAGACGTGTTTATGACAGCTGCGGATATAATCTTATCCGCTTTTTTTACCTCATCTGAGTTTTCGGTCGTCTCGTATGTATCGTTTGTTTCATTATATGTATTTGAGGTATTCTTTATGACCTCCGTTTCAGAGACGTTCTGATTTGAGCAGCCTGTGAATGTGCTGAGAGCCATTATAAGCACTGCGAGTTCCGCAGCAGTTTTCTTTAAGTTATTATTCATAAATTCTGCACCCTTTCATATTATTGGAGTGTGTGATTTGTTTCTATGGTTATAATATACACCCTTTTTTTGTAAATTTAAGAAAGGGAAAATGAAATCGTCGGGAAAGCTTTGTGTAAGAAATCCGCAGAATGTGGAATTTGCAGTGCCAAATCTGATAAAACTGTGAAAATCTGTGATTATACTATTGACAAATTTAAATATAAGTGATATAATACATACAAATAAATGCAAAGACGGAGAGAAGTAGCACGGAAATTCGTTTTCAGAGAGTGCGGGCAGGGTGTGAGCCGCATATCAGAGTCTGTGTGAATAACACTCCCGAGCATCAAACCGAAAGGGTGCCGATTTAAGAGGGGCAGCGCATGAATGTCTCGGCGAATAAACGGTATTCCGAGTAGGGGCGACGTATTCCGCACGTTACAGCGGCTCAAAAGTGATCGCTTTTGCGGTAATTCAGGTGGCACCACGGGTATTGCGCCCCGTCCTGTAGTTTCAGGACGGGGCTTTTTGTATTCCTGCTCGTCCTGTGCACATTTTATAATGAAAGGAAAAATTATTATGAAGCACATTGATGTCAAGGAGATAATCTCCTCAAAGGACTATGTAGGCAAGCAGGTCACAGTATGCGGCTGGGTACGTACCTCACGTAACTCCAAGAGCGTTGCTTTCGTTGAGGTAAACGACGGAACTTCGCTGAAAAACGTACAGGTCGTAGTCGATAAGGGCGACAGCGACTTCAAGGAGCCGAGAGTAGGTATGTCTGTAAAGGTCACAGGTACTGCTGTAGAGGGCAGAAACGAGACTATTGAGATAAACGCTGCTCCCGAGGGGATCACCGTACTGGGCGATGCTCCTACAGATTATCCTCTTCAGAAGAAGGGGCATACCCTTGAATTCCTCCGTACTATTCCTCACCTAAGAGGCAGAACGAATACATTCAACGCTGTATGGAGAGTACGTTCCGTACTTGCAGCTGCTATACACGAATACTTCCAGAAGAACAACTATGTCTATGTAAATACTCCCCTTATCACAGGAAGCGATTGTGAGGGCGCAGGCGAGATGTTTCAGGTAACGACTATAGGCTACAGCAAGGATTACAAGAACGAGGAAGAATACTACGCAAACGACTTCTTCGGCAGAAAGGCAGGACTTTCCGTATCGGGTCAGCTCGAGGGCGAAATGGCTGCAATGGCTATGGGCAAGATATATACCTTCGGTCCTTCTTTCAGAGCCGAGAACTCAAATACTCCCAAGCACCTTGCAGAGTTCTGGCACGTGGAGCCCGAGGTAGCCTTCGCAGAGCTTGACGATGTTATCGAGATAGCTGAGAATATGCTGAAATACGTTATCCGCAAGCTCCTTGATACCTGTCCCGATGACATGAAGTTCTTCGACGCACATTTTGAAAAGGGTCTTATCGCGCGTCTTGAGGAGCTTATCTCCCACGACTTCGCAAGAGTTACCTATACAGAGGCTATCGAGCTCCTCAAGAAGTCGGGAGAGAACTTTGTATATCCCGTAGAGTGGGGCTGCGACCTTCAGACCGAGCATGAGAGATACCTCTCCGAGAAGGTATTCAAGAAGGCTGTGTTCGTAACGGACTATCCGAAGGAGATAAAGTCCTTCTACATGAAGCAGAATCCCGACGGCAAGACAGTTGCGGCTGTTGACCTGCTTGTGCCGGGCGTTGGTGAGATAATCGGCGGCAGTGAGCGTGAGGCTGATTACGAGAAGCTTATCGCTGCTATGAACGAGAGAAAGATGAACCTCGATCTCTACAGCGACTACCTCGACCTCAGAAAGTTCGGAAGCGTACCTCACGGCGGCTTCGGTCTCGGCTTCGAGAGACTTATCATGTACACAACAGGTATGGCAAATATCCGCGACGTTATACTCTTCCCGAGAACAGTCGGCTCTATCAGATAATTTAGCCGATTTGTAGGAGGCGATGCCTACATCGCCCCGTGTAACTATGGATTTTGCGGGCAGATGTGGGCATCCGCCCCTACATGCTAATGGTTTAAATATGTACAGCACAGGAAGCATCAATGGCGCTGCTTTCTGTAAAAATATCAAGTAAAGGAAAGTGATTAATCATGTCAAGATCGCTGTATATCCCCGAGGGCTATAAATCAGCCCTCACGCTGAGAGAAACTCAGCACGCTATCAAGTATATCAAGGACGTATTCCAGCAGGCTCTATCTTTTGCCCTGACTCTGGACAGAGTATCAGCTCCCCTGATCGTTAAAAAGGGAAGCGGTATCAACGACGACCTCAACGGCGTTGAGCGCAAGGTCGATTTCGACATAAAGGAGATCGCTGCAGAGGCTGAGGTAGTTCAGTCACTGGCAAAATGGAAGCGTATGGCTCTCTATCGCTACGGCTACAGCGCAGGAGAGGGTATCTATACGGATATGAACGCTATCCGCCGCGATGACGATACAGACAATACCCACTCAATATTCGTTGACCAGTGGGACTGGGAAAAGGTCA
The DNA here is from genome assembly GCF_946415235.1 of uncultured Ruminococcus sp. GTDB lineage: Bacteria > Bacillota > Clostridia > Oscillospirales > Ruminococcaceae > Ruminococcus. The sequence continues at coordinate 5,111 of NZ_CAMKRR010000022.1, forward strand.
TCACCCGTGACCAGAGAAATATACAGTTCCTTAAGGATACGGTAAAATCGGTAGTCAAGGCTATTGCTTACACAAAGCGCAAGGTAAGTCTCCGCTATCCTCAGCTGGCTGCAAAGGTATGCGACGAGCCGTACTTCATCACAACTCAGGAGCTTGAAGATATGTACCCCGACAAGACAGGTCATGAGCGTGAGCGCCTTATCACCAAGGAGCACAAGACCGTATTCCTTATGGGTATCGGCGGCAAGCTTGCCAGCGGTGAGAAGCATGACGGAAGAGCTCCCGACTACGACGATTGGGCGCTCAACGGTGATATCCTCTTCTGGGACGAGGTCCTTGACGATTCTCTTGAGATATCCTCAATGGGAATCCGTGTTGACGCGGAGTCGCTCAAAAAGCAGCTTGCAGAGTGCGGAGCCGAGGACAGGATGCAGTACAAGTATCATCAGATGATAGCTGACGGTACTCTCCCGCTCACTATCGGCGGCGGTATCGGTCAGTCGAGACTTTGTATGTTCATGCTTGAAAAAGCTCATATCGGCGAGGTACAGTCCTCTATATGGTCCGACGAGATGATAGAGAAGTGTGCAGCTAACGGTATCACACTGCTCTGATAACGTTGTAGGGGCGGATATTATCCGCCCGAATAAAGAACAATAAAGCCCGAAAGCGATGCTTTCGGGCTTTTTGCTGTGTGTAGGGGCGAACAGTGTTCGCCCGTGCTGGAATTTATGTATATATTTCGGGCGCACATTGTGCGCCCCTATAAGCTAACTGCTAATAGCTTAATCAGCCGCGGAGCTCAGCTCCGATAGCACTGAGTGCTTTCAGTACGCGCTTCATTGCGCCGTCTGCCTGTTCGTCTGTGAGAGTTCCCTCATGTGAACGCATGGATATGGAGTAAGCGATGCTCTTCTTGCCGTTCTTCTTCATATCATCGCTGCGGTATACGTCGAAGAGGCTTACCTTTTCGAGTATCTTTCCTACAGCTCCCTTGATAGCCTTTTCAAGCTCTGCAACAGGCATATCCTCGTCCACAAGGAGACTGAGGTCACGTGTAGTTGCAGGGAACTTCGGCAGTGGCTTATAGGTTATCTTATCTGCGGCTGCTGCCATGAGCTCGGGGATATTGAGCTTTGCAACGTAGGTCTTTACTCCTATCTCGTAGGTCTCCTGCACCTCGGGGTGAACCTCGCCCATGATGCCGAGGGGAGCGCCGTCCTTGAGGATAACTGCGCTTCTGCCCGGGTGGAGAGCGTACTTCTCATCGAATATATCACTGTCAGTTGCGCGGACATACTCAACATCGTTTATTTTGAGCTCTGCAAGGAGCTGCTCAACCATGCCCTTGAGAGTATAGAAGTCAGCATCGCCGCCGTACATACCTATTGTAAGTCTCTGGGGCTCGTCGGGGAGAGAATAGCTGTACTTATGCTTCTGCTTGCCGCTGTTTGCGAGAGTATCACCGTTGATGAAGGGCTTCTCCTCGGAAGCGGGGAGGTACTCCTTTGCTATCTCAAAGAGGCAGGCCTTTTCGTTGCGGTTGTTGTAGTTGAATGAAAGTACGTCCAGCATCGACGGGATAGTGGAAGTTCTCATAACGCTGGTATCCTCGCCGAGAGGATTTACTATCCTTACTACCTTGCGGAGCCTGCTGTCCTGTGGGAGACGTATCCTGTCGAAGTACTTGGGAGATACGAATGAATAGGTAGCTATCTCATAGCCGCCGAGAGCCGCTGCCGCGTTTCTGAGTATGCGCGTGAACTTCTGCTCCTCTGTGAATTCAGCTCTTGCCACGCCGCGGAAGTCAGTTGACGGGATATTGTTATAGCCGTAGATACGGGCAACTTCCTCTGCGATATCAGCCTTGCAGCCGATGTCTATACGGAAGGACGGAGCTATCACCTTGCCGCCCTCTACCTTGAAGTCAAGGCGTTCGAGGTACTTTATCATGTCAGCCTCGGATATATCAGTGCCGAGAAAATTGTTTATCCAGTCTGCGCTGAAATCAACTGCAGCAGGTGTTTTGTCTGTGTAGTCACGGTCAATTACTGTGTTGAGGACCTCACCTGCGCCAAGCTCTTCAACGAGCTCGAAAGCTCTCTTTAAGCAGGTCATTGAGATAAGTCTGTCAACGCCCTTTTCATAACGTGCGGAAGCGTCGGACTTCAGCTTGAGAGCCTTTGATGTGCGTCTTACCTGTGTGGGCTCGAAGTATGCGGACTCGAATACGACTGTTGTTGTGTCGTCCATGATACCGCTGTACTCGCCGCCCATGATACCTGCAACGGCGACGGGCTTCTTCTCGTCTGCGATGACCAGCATATCCTCTGTGAGCTCGCGTTCAACGCCGTCAAGAGTCATTATCTTCTCTCCGTTCTTTGCGTTGCGGACATTGATATGAGCTCCCTCAACGTAGCGGAGGTCGAAGGCGTGCATAGGCTGACCGTATTCAAGCATAACGTAGTTTGTGATATCAACGAAGTTATTGATAGGGCGAACGCCGCTTGCACGGAGACGCTCTCTCATCCAGCGGGGAGATGGTCCGATCTTTACGTTCTTTACGATACCTGCACAGTAGCGCTGACACTTTTCCGTGTTGTGGATATCGACTTTCAGCATAGAGTTGATATCGCCGTCAACTCCCTTGAATTCGGGAGCTTTTACCTTAAGTTCCGTACCGTAGGTAGCGGCAGTCTCTCTTGCAAGACCGATAACGCTGAGACAGTCGGGACGGTTTGAGGTTATCTCGAACTCTACGGAAGTATCGTCAAGTCCTATAGCTGTGTGGATATCCTCGCCGAGCTTGCAGTCCTCTTCGATAACGAATACGCCCTCGGGGTCTGCATAGGGGAAGTCGTGAGCTGTGAGACCGAGAGTTTCAAGTCCGCAGAACATACCGAAGCTCTCAACTCCGCGCATCTTGCACTTCTTGATCTTGCCCTCGGGGAGAACGGCTCCGTCAAGAGCAACGGGGACGAGATCGCCCTCCTTTACGTTCTTTGCGTTGGTAACTATCTGTATGGGAGCCTCAGCGCCGATGTCAACCTGACATACAAAGAGCGCGTCAGCATTTTCGTGAGGACCTTTTGAGAGTATCTTACCAACTACTACGTTGGAGATATTGCTTCCCTCTTTTTCATAGCACTCTACCTTTGAGCCGCTCATTGTGAGGGCGTGGCAGAAATCCTTTATGGGCATATCGGCTTTAACGTAATCGCCGAGCCATTTCATAGATAAATTCATATCTTTTTTCCTTTCGATTTATTTGAAATATCATCATACTTTTCATGTATTCAGTTTTCGATGAACTGGGCATGGGGACAGTGTTTTTTCAGCTGCTCCGATACCTCACCGAATACTTTTCTGTTATCTTCGTTTGACTTTTTCCGACTGACGAAGAGACGGTTTCCCGTAAATTTTCTTATGCACCATTTTTTACCGTTTGTGCATCTGAACTTTATATAAGACTTGTCATAATTCCGCCCTTTATGATACCAAATAAATGCTTTCGGGCGAACAGAAGTGATATCTTCATATCTGACAGCTGCGGGTATCTCAAAGCTGACGAAATATTCATTCAGAAAGAAATGGGTATCGTTGAATGATAACGAACAGTTTTCAAGCAGATCTGCGATGTCGGGAAGCTCTTCCTTCAGCTTTTTCAGACGGCGGCTGTAAATAAAGAAATTCAGCCACGTGAGAAAAGCGATGAGCAGAAGCAGTCCCCATACCCAGCATTCGGCAAACAGCGTATCAAGGTCGGTACCCACGGATGTGAGTTTTATTATGCAGTATATTATTACAAGAACGATAACAGGGATAAGTATGATATGAGGCAAATAGCATTTTTTCAGTGCCTTTCTGTAGCGTTCCATGCTCAGAACTGCTCTAAGAAGCGGACATCGTTCTCATAGAGGAGACGGAGATCGTTGATATCGAAGCGTCCCATTACCATACGCTCAAGTCCGAGACCGAATGCAAAGCCCGAGTATTCCTCAGGGTCGATACCGCAGTTCTCCAGTACCTTTGGGTGTACCATGCCTGCGCCGAGAAGCTCGATATAGCCCTCGTCCTTACACATGGAGCAGCCCTTTCCGCCGCAGTTGAAGCAGCTTATATCAACCTCGCAGCTTGGCTCGGTGAAGGGGAAGTGGTGAGGACGGAAACGGAGCTTGCAGTCGCTGCCGTAAAGCTTCTTCATGAGCATTTCGAGAGTGCCCTTGAGGTCGCTCATTGTGATGCCCTTATCTACTACGAGTCCCTCTATCTGGTGGAAGAGAGGGGAATGAGTAGCGTCAACAGCGTCCGAACGGAAAACTCGTCCGGGGGAGATGATACGGATAGGGGGCTTCTGGTTCTCCATAACGTGAACCTGTACGGAAGAGGTCTGTGTACGGAGGAGTACTGACTCGTCTGTGTCCTCGATATAGAATGTATCCTGTGTGTCTCTTGCGGGATGATCGGGAGGAAGATTGAGAGCCTCGAATACGTGATAGTCGTCGTCGATCTCGGGACCGTCGGCGATATTGAAGCCCATGCCGATGAATATTTCCCTTATCTCGTTCTCAACTTTGGTAAGCGGATGGAGCTTGCCGAAGGGAGCGTGCCTGCCCGGGAGAGTGATGTCGATCTTTTCCTCCGCAAGCTTTGCAGCCTGTGCGTTTGCCTTCAGTGAAGCGAGCTTGCTGCCGAGAGCTTCTTCGATGTCTGCTCTTACCTTGTTTGCAAGCTGACCTATTACAGGTCTTTCTTCTGCGGAGAGCTGTCCCATCTGTTTGAGAATGGCGGTGAGCTCACCCTTTTTTCCGAGGAATTTTATCCTCAGGTCGTCCAGCGCCTTGATCTCGGTGCAGGATTCAAGCTCCTGCTTTGCCAGCGCTTCGATTTTCTCAAGCTGTTCTTTCATTGTTTCACCTCATTAAGAATTAATGCGAAATGCTTAATTCGTAATTCGTAATTAAGGTATCGCCTAACGGCGATAGATTAAAGGTGTCGGAACATATAATGATCCGTCCGCGTGAGCGGACACATATAATTACGCATTACGAATTATGAATTATGAATTAAAAAAAGCCCTGTCCAACAGGACAAGACTTAAAACCTTGCTTTTATACCACCCATTGTCAGGAGAGCCGACACTCTCTTGTCTTTAACGCAGACCTACGTCGTCAGCCTACCACGCCGTTAAATCGGCGCTTCCGCTCCGCCCCTCGTGAGTGAACTTCGGAATGTGCCGTTACAGGGCGCTTTCACCTTTCCGCCCCTCTCTGAAGAAACTCCTGCATTCTTACTCTCTCAGTCATCGGGTTATAAACCTATTATATACGCGCTTTCCGAAAAAATCAAGAGCTTTTTTGAAATTTTTTCCGCAGTTGGTGTACACTTGTGAAAAAAAGATGAAGCAATTGAAAATTTTGAACGGATTTGTTGCAATCTGACGGAAAATGTGTTATCATATATGTAATGTGCCCTCAATGACAGCCGTCAGGCGGCCATTGTCCCGAAATGCATTCGGGGAGCGCAGTTCCTTTAATATAAAAGGGGAGCTGTGCCTTGTATTTCTTCATGTCAGGCCCTTTCGGGCAGACATCGGCACATGACCCAAAAACAGAAACGGAGAATAAATAATGGATAATTTTGCTGAACAGCTCGTAAAAAAGAACGAAACAAACGCTGATAAAACAAGAAGATTTTCAATGATGATAGTCGGTATCCTTTTCAGTGCCGCGCTTCTGCTCCTTACGTTATTTCAGGCGAGGAGTCCGCTCTTAGTGCTCCTCGGGTTCGCACTTGCGGCGGCGGCAGGCTACGGGACCTATTATTTCGTTCAGAACACCTATGTTGAGTATGAGTACACCTTCACCAACGGAGAACTCGATGTGGATAAGATAATCGCAAAGAAGAAGCGCCGCCCGATGCTCTCGACAAGCATAAGACAGTTCACGGACTTCGGCAGATACGAGGAAGGCATGGAAGAGACCGCCGATATGACCGTGATAATGGCTACGGACAATCTAGCTTCACATGAGTACTACGCCGACTTTACCGACGAAACAGTAGGCTCGGCAAGGCTCATCTTCGTTCCCGATGAAAGAATGCTGGAGAATATAAGCAAGTTCCTTCCAGCAAAGCTGAGAACGAAGCAGCACTGATGAACAGATAAAAAATTCTATTTCAGCGTCAAACGCTAAAAGGGGAGGTAATATATATGCAGATAGTTACACCAAAGCAGATGAGCAGGCTGGAGGAGCGATCCGAGAAACTGGGCGTTACCAAGAGGCAGCTCATGGAGAATGCAGGCAGGGAGCTTGCGGCGCTTATCGACGGATACTGCCGAAATGAAGCGCAGCTGCCGCCTGAGGAATGCTCCATAGTGTTCCTTGCGGGTACGGGCAACAACGGCGGTGATTGCTTTGCCGCGGCGGATATACTCGTATATAAGGGCTACATGATAACTGTCATACACATAGGCGGACTTCCGAAATCTCCTCTTGCTCAGGAAATGCTGAGCAGACTGCCGAGAGAGCGCATAAGCTTCATCGAGGGATTCAGGAGCGGCAATGTTGAGGCTGCTATCGAAGCGGCGGAGCTTGATTATATGACCATTCAGCCGAAAAGCAATGACGGCTCCGACGACAGCCATGACCGAAATCCCCTTGAAGATATACTCTTTGTGGAGAAGCGGAGAATGGGACTTATCAAGGGTGCGGTCGTAGGCGCACAGGTGCTTGTGGACGGAGTTTTCGGCACGGGCTTCCACGGACAGCTGGACAAGGATACTATAGGCATATTCGGCATAGGCTCGGGAGCTTACCGTGTGGCTGTGGATATCCCCAGCGGCGGAAACAGCTCTGCGGGAACGGCTGCCGCAGGTATATTCAAGGCTGACGAGACCCTTACATTCGGATTTATAAAGTCGGGAATGTCACAGTTCCCGCTGAAAAAGTACTGCGGAAAGGTGACTGTGGCAGATATAGGCATACCCAAAAGCGCTCTCGGTATACTTGACGGGGAAAGGAAGTATATCCGCATCGAAAGGAACTTCCTTGCGGCTTATCCTCCCAAGCGTGAAAGGGACGCTCATAAGGGCTGCTTCGGTACGGTCCTCGTTATAGCGGGAAGCTCCTCTATGCGCGGTGCGGCGGCATTTGCGGCTCTCGGAGCTCTTCGCAGCGGCGCAGGACTTGTAAGAGTAGCTTCCGTGGAAAAATGCATAGATACAGTATCGGTGCTTGCACCCGAGGCTACGTTCATAGAGCTGGAAAGCGACGATTACGGATTCATGCTCTACGACAGCAGCAAAGATGTGCTGGCTGAGGCTATGAAAAAGGCAGACGCTGTCGTTATTGGATGCGGTATGGGAGTTACTCCCGACACCATAGAGCTCACAAGGTTTGTGGCTCAGACTGCGGAATGCCCTGTTATTATTGACGCAGATGGAATAAATTGCATTGCAAAGGACATAAACATTCTAATGAAGAAGCAGACGGATATAGTTATAACTCCTCATATGGGAGAAATGGCTCGTCTGCTGAGTTGCAGCACCGATATGATAGCCGAGAACAGGCTCATTGCGGCTGAAAAGTACGCTGAACAGTTTGGCATAACCGTTGTGCTCAAGGGCGCAGGCACGGTAGTTGCCGACAGCCATTCAACAGCTGCAAATCATACTGGCAACGCAGGAATGAGCGTTGGCGGAAGCGGCGATGTACTCGCAGGTGTGATAGGAGCTGCTATCGCGCAGGGCTGCGGGATATTCGACGGCACCTGTGCAGGTGTGTATATGCATGGACTGGCAGGAGATGCAGCGGCTCAGAAGCTGGGCATGGAAGCTATGCTCCCGCGCGATATCATCGCAAATCTGCCCGATGCATTCGGTATACTAAGAGAAAAGAAGAATAATATGACCGTATAAGGCTGCGGTCGGATGTGAAAATTTATTTTCGATACTTTGATTGGAGCTGGTATTATGAAAAGGATTTTTACATTCGTACTCACGGCGGCTGCGGCGATATGCCTGACAGCTTGTTCGGTGGCAAATGTGGGCAGTTCTTCGCGGAAGAACAGTCTCGGCTGCGGTTTTTCCGCTGATGTGAGCATTACTCTTGACCGCCTTGAAGCCGAGGGCGCGGTAAAGCGCTTCGGAGAGGGGGCATGGGAGATAGAGTTCTCCGAGCCAAATACTCTCAGCGGAGTGAAGCTTGAATTCAGCGAGGGAAATGTCCTTGCGTCCTACAAGGGACTTAGCTTTTCCGTACCTCAGTCGGCTGTTCCCGTAAAGGCTATGATGCTCAATCTCATAAAGGCTGTGGACGATAATGCGGGGGCTGATGAGCTCACAGGCGAGGAAAACGATGGTATGCTCAGCGTCAAGGGAAGTCTCGACGGCGGAGAATATATACTCACCGTTGACGGAGAAGGACTCCTCAGCAGCTTTGAAATGCCGAACAATAAGCTGAAAATGCGGTTTACAGAGCTGAAAGTCACTGAGATATCAATTGAGCAGACAACTGCTGATACCACAGCGGAAACGGTTTCGGAAACCGCCGCCGTTACAACTGCATAAAAATATAGAGGACTTGACAGTATTAACGTCAAGTCCTCTTTTGCTTATGAGTAATAATAGTCAAGAAGCAGCCGCACTACCAGCGAATAGGTAAGTATTCCCTCTTCTCTGCCGTTCATTTTTATATTTGTATCGAAAAAGGTCTCGGAGGCTTCACTGACCGCTTCCGTGGGGATTATTTCCTTTTCGGCGTTTTCCTCCCAGTAGTTCTCTGGAAGAAATCTGTAGCAGTCGTTCTGCACTTTTTGTGATACGGGATTATCGAGGGCATGATCGTAAAGATCGTTTTCCCACAGAGCACTGTCAACGTATTCAAAGGCTTCGAGATAGCCTGCATATTGGAATTCGACATTGTCGCTGCCTGTGGCTGCGATGAACGCAAGGAAGTTCGCTTCGTCCTCCTGTATTATGCCTTTCAGGTGCGAAAGCTCGTGGCAGACCGTGAAAGGCAGATTGGTCCTTACCATGTCATCGTTGTAGTTGGCTTCAATGGTATAGGGAAGATAGATGCCCGTAGTATAGGTCTGGCTCATAAAGTATGAGAACTGTATGGGCTTTGCATTTGGGTAGTAGCCTTTGAGCTGGGGATATATCTCTCCTGCGCGTTTCATGGCTTTTTTAGCCTCTGTCTGAAAGTCGCAGGTGAGTACGAACCTGTCATGCTCGTCGCGGGGCACCTGCTCTGACAGCTCGTTGCATTTTTTTACGAGCATATCGTATAGTCCGATCATTTCTTCGTCCGTGTGTTCATGGGCATTGGGGAAATACTTTTCCGCAAAGGGAGTACACTGATACATGATAAAGCAGTTCACGGTCTCTGTAGTCGTTATGTAGCAGATTATCCACAGCACGAGGGCTCCTGCAAAGGCGGCTGTTTTTTTGCGCTTTCCCTTTCTGAATATGAGAAGCAGCAGAAACAGCGGTATACCGGCGATAACGAGGATAACTCCGCCGACGGTCAGCATTTCTCCCAGCGAAAACGGGATAAGTCCCGTTATGAACGAAACTGCCGCAGATATGTAAGGGAATACCTCCGCTACGTAAAAGTCTGCGAAAGGTCGGCAGAATCGGGCTAAAACATTGAGAAGCACCATTAAAACTATAATTATCAGGGGAATGCTGTATCTTTTTTTCATAGCTTTATCCTCTTTCGATGTTATTGATTATATTGTAGCATATAATCCCTGAAATAGCAAGATATGCGGAGAAAAAGGAAAAATTAACCTTGATGTAACCTGCTGTTAATTGACTTATACGTGAAAGTATGATATAGTTTATAGTGTAAAAGTCGGCTTCTGCCGTATAAGGAGGATATGTATGAAAAGGATAATTACGGGAGTGATCGCACTTGCGGCGGTCTTATGTACATTTACAGGCTGCGGAAACAAGCCTGACAGCAAAAATGATACGGAAGCTGCTTCGTCTGCCGCAAAGACAGACAAGGAAAAGGAAACTGACGCAAAAACCGAAGCAAAGACCGAAAAAAAGGAAGATAAGCCCGAAAGCAAGGACAGTGACAAGGTAAAGGAGGACAAGAAGGAAAAAAGTGACAGCAGTGCAGACAGTGCCGATACTGCGGCTTATGAGGATTTCATAAACGAGTATATCGAGACCTGCAATTCAAGGGACTTCAAGAAGCTCTTTATCATGCAGATGCCCGAGGGCGGACTTGAGGTAATGGAGGTCTCGCTTATGGCGGAGGCAGCAGAAGTTGGCGAGACTTACAGCCTTGACGAGCTGCTTGAAAAGTATGCCGAGTCGGAAGAGAGCAATACCTCAAAGAAAAAGCTTGTGAAAATAGTAAGCGCCGAGGATATAGACGATGAAGAGGACGAAGCTATCCGCGGCTACTGTGCGGGATACAAGGTCATGAGCGATTATATCGCGGAGCACGGCGGCAAGGACAAGGTCGATATAAATGAAATGGAAGCCTATTTCAACGATATTGACAGTGAGAAGATCGCTGATACCGTACAGCTTGATGATGCGAAATACGTTACAATAGAAGTACTCAAAGAGGACAGCGGCGAAACCGATGAAGAGGAGTTCTACATATACCGCGTAAAGGGCGGCGAGTGGCGCATGGACGATTCCATGCTCAAGTTTATGAGGAGCGCCCGCAAAAGATCTGTCACTACCGGTACAAAATCGCTGTTCAACGCAGGAAATACAGCCCTAACGGAGTTCGATGCGGAAAACAAGCTCCCCGAGATGAAAAAGGCTGTTATCTGCTCGGATGAAAGCAGGAATATCAATGTTCCCGCGGACTTTGACATGGTGGGCTTTAAGAAAAAATTGAACGATTTCTTTGACGAAAGCGGCAAGTTTGACTGGTTCATGGTCGTAAATGACGGAACGCTGGTCTATGCCGTTGCCGAGGAAAAGGATAAGAACAGGGGCATAGGCACATACCCTGCGGATACTGTCCTGAATTCTGATATGGGTATTTCCGAAGACAAGGATATCAGGAAAAAGAGCTTTGACGAGGTCTACAGCCTCTGTGCGGATTTGATAAAATAACGCTTTACAGCTCCCCGTATGCATTGCGGGGAGCTTTTGCATATTTGCGGACACTTCCGAATAGAATGAAAGTATCAAATACGGGAGGTACAGCCATGCAGGAAAAGCCAATAAAGCAGAATCACAATCTGATACTTGAAAACAGGAAAAGCCTTAGCATATCGGGGATAACCGATGTGGACAGCTTTGACGAAAAGGAGATAAGCCTTTACACTCAGCTGGGAGAGCTCAAAATACAGGGGCGTGAGCTCCACATAGACGCCATGAGCGTCGAGACGGGAGATATGACCATAACAGGCGATATATGGGCGCTCATATACGGCGACAGGGACAAGAAAGGTCCTATATCCGCACTTGGAAGGCTGTTCAGATGAGGATAGTTCCCGAGACGTATTTCACCGTCAGTGAGGAGCTGAGACTTTTCGGACTTTCCTGCATCATGGGAGCTGCCGTGGGCGTCGCATTTGACGCAGTAAGGGCAGTAAGACTGATATTTCCGCACAATAAGCTCCTTGTGGCGTTTGAGGACACAGCCTTTCTGCTGCTTTACAGTACGGCGCTGACAGCCTTTGCCGCCGCAGCAGCGAGGGGAGAGCTGAGAATGTATTTCGTTATCGGGAACATTCTCGGCTTTCTGATCTATTTCGTCACCCTCGGAAGCATCGTAATGAAGACGCTGAGAAAGCTTTTTCTTATCGCAGGCGCCTGTCTGAAACTGATCTTTCATCCTGTTAAACTGATTTTTGCATCGTTGTATAAAAAAGTGAATGTTAAATTTGTTAGAAATCTCCAAATTAAGGTTAAACGATTTAAAAAAATAAAAATAGTATTGCTAAACTGTCCGTTGATGTTGTATAATAAAATGGAAAATAAAAAGAGAAAGAACGTGAAAAACGTTGTCAAAAAAAATGAAACACGAAAAGCAGAATAAAAAAGGCCTGTTCAACAGGGGGCTCGTCAAGCTCGCTGCTGCGGCTGCCATAATCGGCTGCGGCGTCCTTATAGCGTCCACACAGAAGGACTGCAGGGAAAAGGAAGAGCAGATGAAGCTGATACAAGCCAAAATAAATGCTTATGAGACTGAAAATGCCGAGCTGCAGCGTGTACTTGACAGTGACGATCTCAACGCTTACATGGAAAAGGTCGCACTTGAAGAGAGAGGCTATGCCTATCCTGACGAGCGCAGATTCTACGACACTACCAGGGACTAATCGGGTCTGCGGAGACGGATCCATAAAAAGGAGTTATAAATAAATATGCAGCTGGAAATTGGTAAGATCTATAACGGCAAGGTCAAGGGAATAACACAGTACGGAGCTTTTGTCGATATCGAAGGCGGCGGTACGGGAATGGTCCATATTTCCGAGATCGCAAATACATATGTCAGCGACATCCATGAGCACCTCTCGGAGGATCAGGAAGTCAAGGTAAAGGTAATAGGCATCAATGAAGCGGGAAAGGTGAGCCTTTCCATAAAGAAGGCTGCCGAGAACGGAGACGCTCAGCCTCGTCAGAAGCGCTTTGACAAGGGTCAGGGCAAGTTCGACAGGAACGGCGAAAGAAGCTTCGATAAGGGCGACAAGGGCGATCACGGCTTTGACAAGGGCGAAAGGAACAATGAACGCCAGCAGAGAAGCAAGCCTGTGGTATGGGAGCCCAAGAAGCCTATCCCTCAGTCGGAAATGACCTTCGAGGATATGATGTCACGCTTCAAGCAGACCAGCGAGGAGCGTATGTGCGACCTCAAGCGCAGTACCGACAGAAAAAACGGAACAAGAAGAAAATAAGACAGAGCCGTCCGACGGACGGCTCTTTTTTACTGCTGAAAATTCGAGAAATATATTTACATTGCAGCCGAAAAGTGGTATACTATACTGTATAATGATAAGCTTAAGGTGTGAGATATGTGCGCTGAAAGCTGTCAACGATCAATGGAGATACTGTATTATGAAAGATAAAAATCCGCTCCTTGAGGAGAAGCCCAATCACGCACATTATCCTGCGTGTTTAGGGCGCCTTGAGGCGATAAGCAAGCAGGGATCGGCACTGTTTATTTTTTCTCTGGTGTCGGGGCTGCTTCTTTCGGTCATTTCCCTGACGGGATACCCGCTTCAGGTCATAGGCTGGCTGCCCGTGCTTGTCGGCGGCAGTACTTCGGAACTCAGCTCGGGTATGTGCGTTTTACAGATGCTTATTTGCTGGGGACTTATACTGCTCGGACTTTTCGGCTGCAGCAGGTATAAGATATGCCACTATATACTGTTTCTGATATATCTGCTCATGTTCATCGTGCCCATATTCCATATGTTCACGCTTCTGGATGCTTTTACGTTCATAGCAGGCGGACTGGGAGTCATCTTCGGCTACAGAGCTCCAAATAATTATTATGATTATCAGCAGCTGAGTGAGACTGAGGGTTTTCCGCTTTTCAGCATCATACTTACCGAGCATGAGGAGAAGAAAAGGTTTTCAAGGAGCTGCAGTGACTCGTATGGCAATTCCGCAAAACAGGGTCAGCAGGCAAATGCACAGGCTCCCGCAGGAATACCCGCAAATGCGCCTGTGAACACGCCTGTAAGCGCTCCTGTCAGTGCGTCGCTCCCTGCGGCTCCCGTAAGCAGGGAGGCAGCAAAGAACGACCCGACAGAAGGCATAGTCGGTATGCCCGAGCTGGAGATAAACAAAAATACGGAGCTTAAGGCTGCTCCTGACAGATTCAGACCGAAATCGGGAAAGGCCGGACGTATTTCGGACAGCGGTCTGAAATTCAGATAAGGGGGATATATTATGTTTGCAAAGGTGTCAAGTCTCGGACTTTTCGGACTGAATGCGTTCCCTGTGGACGTAGAGATAGACATAAGCCGCGGCAATCCGCAGTTTGAAGTTGTCGGGCTCCCCGATACCGTTGTAAAGGAGAGCCGTGAGCGTATCCGCGCCGCACTCCGCTCGTGCAGCATCAGCTTCCCCGTTGCCAGCGTCATGATAAATCTTGCTCCCGCAGATACGAAAAAGAGCGGTTCTGTGCATGATATGGCAATATTCATGGCTATCCTGCGCGGCATGAGAATGATAGACGATGTTCTTGAGGGCTGCGCGTTCATAGGCGAGATATCCCTTAACGGTGATATAAGGCGCATCAACGGAGTTCTTCCCATGGTCATGCTTGCCCGTGAGATCGGCATAAAGTCGGTTTTCGTGCCGGCGGATAACTCAAAGGAAGCCTCTGTTATCGACGGAGTTGATATATATGCGGTGCATAACGCAGAGGAGCTCATAAGGCATTTCCGAAATGAAGAAAAGCTTTCCCCCTGCGAGCATTATGTCCCTCCTGAGGCTGCATATAACGAAACTCTTGACTTTTCTGACGTAAGAGGACAGCAGTCTGCGAAAAAGGCTCTGGAAATAGCTGCGGCAGGCGGTCATAACGCTCTGCTCATAGGCTCGCCCGGAAGCGGAAAGAGTATGCTCGCAAAGCGTATGCCGTCCATACTTCCGCCCCTTACCTTCGAGGAAGCTCTCGAGACCACAAAAATCCATTCCATTTCGGGATTACTCAACTCCGAAATGCCCATAATAACAAAAAGGCCGTTCCGTGCTCCTCATCATACCATATCATCGGCAGGACTTGCAGGCGGCGGAACAGTCCCGCATCCGGGAGAGGTGTCCCTTGCTCATAACGGACTGCTGTTTCTGGACGAGCTTGCGGAATTTGACCGCAAGACGCTGGAGATACTCCGTCAGCCCCTTGAGGACAGAAAGGTGACTATCGCCCGTGCTTCGGGAACAGTCACATATCCGTGCACTATCATGCTCATAGGCGCTATGAACCCATGTCCCTGCGGATATTACGGACATCCCAAGCGCAAGTGCATATGCCCGAAGAATAAGGTCACAGGATATCTTTCCAAGATATCGGGACCTTTGCTGGACAGGTTTGATCTGCATATCGAAGTAGCTCCCGTTGAGTTCGGCGACCTTTCGTCAAAGGCTAAGGAGGAGAGCTCGGCAGAGATAAGAAAGCGCGTGGTTTCGGCAAGAGCCATACAGGAAGAGCGTTTCAGAGGAACGGGCATCACCTGCAATGCACTTATCACTCCCGATAAATTACAGGAATTCTGTCCCATGGACGATGCGGCGGAGCTCCTCATGAAGAGCGTGTTTGACAGGCTCGGACTGAGTGCAAGAGCATATGACCGCATATTGAAGGTCGCAAGGACCATTGCTGACATAAACGGCTCCGAGGTAATACAGAAAGCCCATGTTGCCGCAGCTGCACAGTTCAGGAGCCTTGACCGCAAGTACTGGTCCGAATAGCAGTCAGACTCTGAAAAATGATAAAAAGAAAGAGATAAAAGGAGAAACAATGAGATCAGCATTCAAAAAATTACCGTCGGACAAGCACAGCATCGACGGCGGACTGCTTTTTGCAGTTACGCTTTGCGCTGCCATAAGTACCCTGCTGATATACTCCATAACCTACAATAAGGTACTGGAGACTGTAGGCTCAAGCTACTGGAAAACGCAGGCATTTTCCATGGCCGCGGGAGTTGTGGCGGCGGTCATAATATCATTCATAGATTACCGCAAGCTCGTAAAGCTCTGGGTAGTATTCGTACCTGTCGCACTGGCGCTCACCGCCCTTACGTTCACGGGTCTCGGCTACAGGCGAGAGGGCGCTGACGACCAGGCGTGGCTGAATCTCGGATTTATACAGTTCCAGCCCTCAGAGGTGCTTAAGCTTGCGTTCATACTGACCTTTGCTCACCACCTTTCCCGTGACGAGGAAGAAATGAACAAACCGCTTCATATGCTTTTCATAGTCATACACGGCATGATCCCCCTTGGAATAGTCGCTTTGCAGGGCGACTACGGAACAGCTATCGTATTTGCGGGAATATTTGCATTTATGATATGCTCCGCGAAAATATCATGGAAATACCTTATTGCAGCGCCATTCTTTGTTGCAGCTGGACTTATATGTATGTGGTTCTTTGCACTGAGCGAGTTCCACAAGAAGCGTATCCTCATACTTTTCCACCCGGGAACAGATCCCGAGTATATCGAGTATCAGCAGGACCTCGGACTTGCGGCACTCAAATCGGGAGGAGTTTTCGGAAAGGGACTTTTCGGCAAGCCCGATGACTATATAACCGTTCCCGAGATACACAATGACTTCATTTTTACCTATGCAGGTCAGGTATTCGGTTTTATAGGAACTCTCGGCATAATAATCGTCCTTGCTTATATATGCCTTAAGATATTCGGCGACAGCCGCCTTTGCCGGGATCATCTCGGTAAGTTCATATGCATGGGCGCTTTCGGACTTGTTTTCACACACTGCCTGATGAATATCGGCATGGTGCTCAAGGTCGCTCCCGTTATCGGCGTACCTCTGCCCTTCCTCAGCGCAGGCGGCACTGCCATGATAAGTATGTATGCCATGATAGGACTTGTCCTCAGCACCTACAGTCACAGAGCCGTAAACTATAATGTTTTCTATGACGAAGAGAACGACGACTGAGTATTTTGCTCCTGCTTTTGCGGGAGCTTTTTTATTGATCAGATATGTTTTTTTATTATTTTTAGGTTGACAAATCTGTGTATTAGGAGTAAAATATAATTAACCGAAATTAGAAAATGTGCATAGATGAAATATGTTTGTCTATGTTAAAAACAGATAAGGTGATTAAAAGTACCGATCTTTATGAGAGGAGAGTTTAGAAATGAAAAAAAGTATATTTACCGTTATGACAGCTGCAATGTTTGCGGCAGCAAATCTTTCGGCGATCCCATCCGACGCTGCTGATAACGGCGGAAGCAGAATGAATGTCGATCCTGTTGAAACTGTCACACTTTCCGACCGCGACTGGAACAGAGAACAGCTGAAAGAGGGAGAAAATGACGGTCAGGAGGTCAGCACCACAACGACTTCACCTGTTACCACCACAGAGATGACAACGCTTACCAATACTACGACACAGACACTTTACGGTCCTCCGTGGATGCTCAGAACAACTACCACGACCACAATGCCTGTTCTGCTTTACGGTCCGCCTCCGACGACCACAACTCTTGACAGAGACCTTGAAGAGAATCTGGAAAAAATGAGGGGCGATGTAAACGGTGATGAGGTCATAGATACCTTTGACGCTATCGCGCTCAGAAGAGCTATTCTCTTTGATGAGTATAAGGATCAGAGAGCAAAGCTCCTCAGTGATATCAATTCCGACGGAAAGATCGACGTTACCGACCTTGTGCTCCTCCAGAGGTTCCTTCTCGGAGCTATCAAGGACTTCAGAGACAATAACAGCACTTCAATGAGCGACAAGACTACCACGAAGGAAAAGCTCAGAACTACAACCACAACTACAACAACCAAAACTTCCGACGCGATCTTTACTACGTCATATGATCCGAGGGGAGATATCGTAGTCACACTTTACGGCATCAAGCCGTCCATTGACAGGATCCGTGATTTTACAGATAACTCGTTCAAGGATATACTTGATATTGTCGAAGCTGCAGAAACTGAAGAGACCGAGCAGCAAGAGGACAAGTAATATGCTCGATGTCAATATGAAACGCGCTCATCTTGAACAGATGAGAGACTATCGCCAAACACTTATGAAAAAGCCCGAGCTCCGCAATCTCTTCCTTGAGCTTACGCTTCGCTGCAACGAAAGGTGTCTCCACTGCGGGAGCCAGTGCGGCGACGTTACTTCCGAGGAGATATCCGTTGAGCAGTACCGACAGTTCCTCAAACAGCTTAAAGAGGATATGTCCGAAAAGGGAAAAATGCTCGACATTACAGGCGGAGAGCCGCTTCTGAGGAAGGATTTCTTCGATATCCTCGGAGCTGCACATGAGCTTGGATTTGAGTGGGGCATGACCTCAAACGGTACGCTTATCGACGATCATGTTGCGAGAGAGCTTAAGAGAACGGGCATGAAGACCATATCCGTAAGCATTGACGGACTTGAGAATACTCACGACGAATTCAGAAGGACTCCAGGGGGCTATAAGAAGGCTATGGAGGGTATCGAAAATCTGCTGCGTGTTGGCGGATTTGAGCATATACAGGTCACAACGGTGGTAACTCACAAGAGCATCACAGAGCTTGACGAGCTGTACAGGATATTCAACGATATCGACATAGACTCATGGCGAGTTGTAAATATGGAGCCTATGGGACGTGCAAAGACCCACCCCGAGCTGCTCCTCACGGATGACGATTACAGAACGCTTATGGAGTTCATCAGGAATAAGAGGATAGCAGGTGAACCTGTATCCTACGGATGCAGCCACTACCTCGGCATGGAGTACGAGCGCGAGGTGCGTGACTGGTACTTCCTCTGCACAGCAGGCATTTATACGGCAAGTATCAGCGCAAACGGCGATATAGCAGCCTGTCTTGACATAGAGCGCCGTCCCGAGTTCGTGCAGGGAAATATCCTCCGCGACCGTTTCAGTGAGGTGTGGGAAAACAAATTCGAGGTGTTCCGCCGCGACCTTGCGGACGATAATCCCACCTGTGCAAAGTGCGATCAGAAGGAGTTCTGTCACGGTGACTCCTATCACAGCTGGGACTTTGACAATAACAAGCCGCAGCTTTGCTTCAAGGATATACTTTTCTGATATACGCAATACAATTATCAAGCCCCGAGGCTCTGCCTCGGGGCTTTTTGCTGTATATGGTTTTTGAAGGTTGTTAGCCAATGTAGGGGCGGCGTTCCGCCGCCCGCAGGGACACGTTATATAACAAACGGGACGTCGAGGACGCCGTCCCCTACATACAATAACAAGCCCGAAAGCGTATGCTTTCGGGCTAAGCTTTTATATGAGCATTAAAATGATAAACAGGATCAGATCATGCCAGTGTTTCAACGGTAAGGTCAAGACCGCTCATTGCGGCTTCATTTCCCATAACGCATATGTTTCCGAAGCTGCGGAGCTTTTCTGCGGCTTCTCTGAGCTGCTCGGGCTCAACGCTGAGCATACGCTTTTTCTCGGCGGCGCGTTCGGCGTAGGTTATGCCTCTGAACCACAGGCTGTCAGCCTTTCGGCTCTTGTTGCCGTCTGACATCAGCGGCTCATCCTTGGCTATGCTGCTTATGATATACTGTGTGATATCGGGAGCACCGCTGCAATAATCGTTAATGAAATCCGCTGCCCTGCGGTATATATCAAGAGTTGCGGCAGGTGACGGGTCGCGGTAGGAGAAGAATGACAGCTCGCCTGTGGGAGCAATGAAAGCTCCTGTTCCGTAGGCTCCTCCCTTGACTCTGACCTCATTCCAGAGATATTCGAGGGAAAGAGCACGGAAAAGCACATTAAGCACCGCCTTGTCTGCCGAATTATCCGGGAATGCCATAGCTGAGTAGGAAACTCCCGAGGGTATGAGTATGCCCTGTTTTTCGGGAATATCCAGCCTGAAGCCCATATCTTCGCAGGCAGGCTTTTCACCTGTCGGCAGAGCGTTCAGAAGCGGCTCTATAGAGGTATTCCCACAGCTCGTAATGCTTGCATAGAGACGTGAAGTGCATATCATTCGGCTGCTGAGAGACTTTATTGTATCTATTAGCTTTTCGGGAGTTTTTACAGCTTCGTGGAGCCTCTTGTAGCCCTCATAGCCGGAAACCAGCTCTGAAACTGCCGACTCTGCCGAAAGAGCAGCACGGACGCGCTCCATTGAGTAGGTATGACCGTTTGCGATGATTGACTGCTTGAAGTTTTCGTCCGACTGCATGAGGAGCTCACGGACGGAGTCTGTATCGTCGAAGCAGGTCTCCGTGAGTATTTCGGAAATAAGCTCAAGAGCAGCAGCTGTATTCTTATCAAGGAAGCGGGTGCTCAGCGTGAAGTAGGGACAGCATTTATCGGCAGCGCCTCTGCGCGAGAATACGCTTACAGTGCATGATATCTCACCGAGAGTACCTGTTATCCTGCGCTGCAGCTCGGCGGCAGAGCTCTTTTTTGTGGGAAGCTCGCCGTAAAGCTCGGAGGCTGCTGCGGCTGCGGAGAGCTCGGCTTCGGAGCAGTCCGCAAGGGAGAAATAAAGATTGAGTGCGGTTATACCCTTATCGGAAGCAGGGTGACGGAGTATGGTCACGCCGCCGACTGTTTCCGTGTCTGTTTCAAATGCAAGGGGCTGGTCACCTACCTCGGAAAGAGCAAGGTGCGGCATGGATGCAAGCTGCTCGGGCGTATCCACCGAGTGCTGCCACTCGTCGAGAAGCCTGTTCTGCTCGGCTATTACCGAGCGCTCCTCGCAGGCGAGACTGTCCACAACGGAAGCTATGCGCTTTTCCTCGGCTTTTTTCTGTTCTTCGCCATAGGTACGTGAGGGAAGCAGATAAAGCTCCGCGGTACCGTTATCTTCAAGGAGCCATTCACCGAGAAGCTTCTCAAAATAGCCTGCATCAGCCTTTTGGCGGAGAGACTCGAACACGCTGCCCAGTTCGAGGTAGCAGAGCGGGTCACCGCCGTACAGCCATGCGTTGAGAGCGGAGATATTCCTTGTGAGACCTCTCGGCTCGCCGCCTGCACGGAAGCGGAACTCAAGGCGGTCGATCGCCGCTGCAATGAGCTTTCTGTCGATACCGTCCCTGCAAAGCCCGGAAACTGTGCTGCGGACGGTCTCTTTGAGCTTGCCGCAGTTTTCCTCGTCGGTATTGTTTATGCTCAGGCAGCCGAATGGCTGGAATATGCCGTCGCTTACGTCAAGTGACACATCAAGACAAAGCCCTGTATCGAGGACAGCGCGTTTCAGCGGCGCGTCGTTGGAGCCCGTGAGAGCTTCACCCAGTACCGCAGCTGCGGTTATCTTTTCGCGCTCTTCCCAGCTGCCAAGTATCTTTCCGATAACGTAGTAGGTGTGAGCAGCTTCGTCCTCGTCTGCGGATATTTCGTAATATGACTTCTTAACAGCTGAGGAGATAGGCTTCTGCACAGGTATTTCGCTTTGAACCTCGCGCCTGTCGAAGCGGCAGAGGTACTCGCTGTCCATGAGATTCAGCACAGCGTCTATATCAACAGGTCCGTCAAGGTATATGTAGGAGTTGGAGGGGTGATAGTAAGTCCTGTGACCGTCAATGAACTGCTCATAGGTAAGGTCGGTAATAACCTCGGGAAGTCCGCCCGACTCAAAGCGGTAGCAGCTGTCGGGATAGAGCACGTTCATTATCTCTGACTCCATGCGGCTGTATACCGAGGAAATAGCGCCCTTCATCTCGTTGAATACAACGCCCTTGTATACGGGAGTATCGGACTCGCTCCGCATTTCTATATGCCAGCCCTCCTGATAGAAGATGTTGGGATTGTAGTATATTGCAGGGTCGAATACAGCGTCGAGGTATACCCTTGTAAGGTTCATAAAGTCCGTATCGTTTCTGCTTGAAACGGGGAAAACTGTCTTGTCAGGGTAGGTCATGGCATTGAGGAAGGTGTTCATAGTACCCTTCATAAGCTCGAGAAAAGGCTCCTTTACGGGATATTTTTTTGAGCCGCCGAGCACGGAATGTTCAAGTATATGGAATATTCCCGTATCGTCCGAGGGTGGAGTCCTGAAAGCAATGGAGAAAAGCTTGTTCTCGCCGTCGTTTTTCAGCCAGACCAGTCTTGCACCTGTTTTCTCGTGGCTCATTTCTATGAGTTCGGAGCCGCAGTCAGGGGCAGGAGCGATACGTGTCACCTTAAAGCCGTGGATAGTGTCGTTTATATTCATACAGTACCTCCTGAGAAAAATCATATAATAATTATACCATTTTTGCCGTATTTATGCAAGAAAAGTTTCAGCCGTACAACATTCGGTCTGTAGCCTGAAACACGTAAAAAACAAAAACCGATGTTATTGAATTGATTAACATCGGTTTATTTATTGTTTGCATTCCTGAAGCAGTTTATTATATTTAAAACAGCATCGATCTGTTCATCGGTCAGACCGGTTACAGGTATTACTGCGGTTTCGTTTATACCGAGAATATAATCGGTTGAAACGCTGAATACTTTGGCAAGTTCAACAACGTATTGAGATGTCGGGACAGAAAGTCCCATTTCCCATGCATTTATTGCCGAGCGGGATAACGATAGTTTTCTTGCGAGTTCCGCTTGTGTTAAAGATGAGCTTTCACGTAAGTGTTTTATTCTGTCAGCAAGCATGAGTAATTCTTTTGCCATAATATCACCTCATTAATGATATTACCATAATCAAATAGATTTATCATTATCAAAATGATATTTATACTTGACATTTTCTGAAAAATATTATATAATATCAATAGAATAAAGTGAACGCAATGTTCAAATTGTTTTAAGGGGGGCATTTTTTATGAATGAAAAGCAGATCGTTTTTAAATTATCCGAACTTGAGTCGGAACTGGACAGAAAAAAATGGGATATGAAACTTGAAGAAGAAAAGTATGAAAAAAATAAGCCTGTTCAGCCAATGCGACAGATTGCTCAAAAAAATCCTTATCCTGAAATAGTTTCAAAAGTAAAATATAATTATATTTTAGGATTAATTATTCCAATAATTATTTTTGTTTCTGGATTAATTATAGGACCAATAAGTATTTTTCCAGCGTGGGGATTAATTATTTATTCTATTGTTAATAAATCAAAGCAAAAGAAAAAAGATATTGAAATTCAGAGAAATTCTCAGGAATACATCGAAAAATGTAAAGAAATAGATAAGATTAACGTCGATAATCAAAGTAAGCTTGATGCAGAATATAACCAAGTACTTGTTAAGTATAATGAAGAAGCAGAGAAATATAATAATAAGTGGTCAATAGTAAGGAATGAAATTGAAAAAGATATCAATAAGATATCTGATGAATTAACTGAACTTTATGATTCATCAAAGCTTATACCTAAGCAGTATCGGGACGCAAGAATATTGCAGGAGATTTACGAAATAATGGATTCAGCGAATTATTCTGTTAAAGAAGCAATAGAAACATTTGACAGGAACAGGCAATTGGAGCTCGATGCCGCAAGACTTGCAGCGCAGCATCAGGCCAATGAAGTTGCAATGGAGCAGAATGACCTGCTTGCCGAGAGTAACAGTATTGCCGAGCGTGCAAGGCATGAGGCTAATATAGCCAATATCGTCGGAACGATCCAAAGGCACAATACGAATCGAACGTTAAGAAACATAAACAGAAAGCTATAGAAGAAAGCGGAAGGAAAAATCCTTCCGCTTTTTTTGACTGAAAAAACAATAACTTTTTCTCTGCAATTATTGCTATTATCCGCATAGTATGCTATAATATAATCTGAACTCATTACAGCTTACGAAAGGACAAAGGCAATGGATATTAAAAAGACCGTTATCGCTCTTGCGGAAGCAGGCGGAGCTTCGGGCAGCGAAGAATGTGCGGCAGAGCTGGCTCTCTCCATGCTCAGGGAGTACTGCCCCGACGCAGAGATAATAAACGGAAATGTTATCGGACACTTCGGCGCTCACAAAGAGGGACTTCCTCTCCTTGTGCTTGACGCTCATATAGACCAGATAGGATTTGTTGTGACATATATCACGGACGAGGGCTTTGTCAAAGTCGGAAATATAGGCGGTATCGACCGCAGACTTCTCCCCGCACAGCCTGTTGTGATACACGGAAAGCGTGACATAAAGGGCGTTATATGTTCTGTTCCGCCTCATCTCACCAACGGCGGCAGTGAAGTCCTCGAAATTGAGGACGCGGCTATAGATACGGGAATGACAAAGGCAGAGCTTGAAGAGGTCATAGGCGCAGGTGACAGCATCACCTTTGACGTTAAATGCCGTGACCTTATAGGCCGTCGTATCACAGGCGGCGCACTTGATGACCGCTGCGGAGTTGCTTCTATACTTTACGCATTGGAGCTTCTCGGCGATAAGCCTCTGGCTTACAATGCTGCGGTCATATTCTCCACTCAGGAAGAGGTCGGGGAGCGCGGTGCAAAAATAGGCGCTTTTGAAGTTGATCCCGATATCGCACTTGCAGTCGATGTGAGCTTTGCCTATGCCATAGGGGAGGACGAGAGCAAATGCGGCTATCTCGGAAAAGGCCCCATGATAGGTGTTTCGCCGTCCCTTTCGCGTGAGATAAGCGACAAGCTCTTCACTGCTGCGAAAAACGCGGATATACCTTGTCAGACAGAGGTCATGAGCGGACTTACCTCCACCAATGCTGACCGTTATTCCGTGAACCGCTGCGGCGCAAAGGCATGTACGGTGTCGATACCCCTGAGAAATATGCATACTCCCGTTGAGGTCATTGACCTTGAGGATGTGGAGCTCACAGCAAAGCTGCTTGCTGAATTCATAAGGGAGGGCTGAACATGAAGGAACTTCTTAAGGAGCTGTGCCTTGCAGACGGCGTCTCGGGTGACGAGAGCGCTGTCCGCGAGCTTATAATCAGCAGAATAAAGGACGTATGCGAGTACAGCGTGGATAATCTCGGAAGTATAATATGCTTCAAAAAGGGAAAGAAAGCTCCCGCAAAGAAGCTGATGATATGCGCCCATATGGACGAGGTAGGCTTTATAATAACATATATCCGTCCCGACGGCACTCTCAGCTTCGGCAATGTAGGCGGAATAGACCCGTCTGTGGTAATCGGCAGACAGGTAAAGGTCGGAAAGGAACATATCAGCGGAGTAGTAGGCTCTACGGCTGTCCACAATCTCAGCAGGGAGCAGCGTGAGAAAGCTCCGAAAACTGACAGTCTGTATATTGATATCGGAGCTGCCGACAGGGCGGAAGCCGAGAAGTATGTTTCACTCGGCGACTGCGCTTACTTCGACTCTGAATTCACCGAGCTTGGCGGAAGCCGTATAAAGTCAAAGGCTCTTGATGACCGCGCAGGCTGTGCCATAATGATAGAGCTCATGCATGAGGAGCTCGAATACGATACATATTTCGTTTTCAATGTTCAGGAGGAGATAGGTCTCCGCGGAGCGACTGCTTCCGCATATTCTGTAGCTCCCGACTATGCAATAGTCCTTGAAACTACCACGGCAGCCGATATCGACGGAGCGGCAGGCGCAAAAAAGGTCTGCGAAGTCGGCAGGGGACCTGTTGTGTCCTTCATGGACAGGCATACGATCTATGATAAGGAGCTCTACCGTCTTGCCTTTGATATCGCAGAGGAGCAGAGCTTCCCGTGTCAGACAAAAACCATGATAGCAGGCGGCAACGATGCGGGAGCTGTTCATATAAGCGGCAGGGGAGTACGCACCATGGCTGTATCACTGCCGTGCAGATATCTCCATTCCCCATCCTGTGTCATAGATACGGCAGATCTGGAAAACTCATACAAACTGGTAAAAACTCTCATCGGAAGGATACATGAGATATGATAAAACTTATCGAACATGAGCATGAGCTTGACCGTGATCTGCTCAACAAGACGCTTTCGGGCAAGAAAATGCTGGCGTACATGAGAGCCTACGGTCCGAATTACGAATTCTGCCGCTTTTACAAGATAACCGACGGCATCGGAACGGGCTTCATGTTCATAATAAATTCAACGCTGATAATATGCGGCGACGGAAAGCTCGAGCCCAATGACGAGATAGACCTCTTTGTCAGCATGAACCTGCCCTTCCGTATCGAGGGCGACCAGAAGATACTGGAGGGAATAACCATTCCCGAGCGCTATCAGGTGCTCAACCGCACTATTTTCGAGCTTATCCCCGATGATACGCCCCTTGAAGCTATCGAGGAGCACGTTGAGTTCAATCCGAGCCTTCCCGACGTATACAAGATACTCAGCGAGGGATTTCCGAATATAGCCGATTTCTCACTGTGGTACACCGATACCTCTCACCGCTGCCGCCACGGCATAAGCCGTGTTTTCACATACCGCAACTCCACAACAGCTTCTGCGGTATTCGATATCGGAAGCACTGTCCTTATCGGACAGGTGGCAACCAACAAGGCTGCAAGAGGGCGGGGCTATGCAAGGGAGTTCCTCAAATGGCTGGCGAAGTTCTTCAACGGACTCGGAAAGAGAGCGTATCTCCTTGCACTTGACGTCAGAGTGAGCTTCTATCAGGAGATAGGCTTCCGTATCGCAGGCAGAGAGATAGTCCTCGAGCGTATAGACATCGAAAAGGAAAGCGCAGCAAAGGGACGTCTTGAAGAAAGATAACAGCCGCTTATTGTTTATTGGTATAAGGAACTGTCTTGACATTTGCTGACATATGGAGTATAATGTTCATTGAATTTGTTTATAGGAGATGGATATATGAACCCCGAGGTTTACGGAAAATATGAGATAATAGACGCTCATTCCCATATTTTCCCCGAAAAGATCGCAGATACGGCGACAGACAGCATAGGACAGTTTTACGGGATACCGATGAATAACAGAGGCTTCAGCGAAAAGCTCATAGAAGCGGGCAGCAGGATAGGCGTTAAGAAGTATCTTGTGTGCTCCACAGCAACAAGCCCGAGACAGACAAGCAATATCAACACATATATAGCAGGTGAGTGTCAAAAGCACAGCTGCTTCTACGGCTTCGGCACTACTCATGCGGATTCCTCCGACCTTGAAGGCGATATCGGGCAGATAATCTCTCTCGGACTTCACGGAGTAAAGCTACACCCCGATTTTCAGAAGTTCAACGCCGATTCGCCCGAGGCTTTCAAAATATACGAGCTCATGGAGGGAAGGCTTCCGCTGCTCATACACTGCGGAGACGCAAGGTATGATTATTCCGCACCTGAGCGTATAAAGAGGATACACGACAACTTCCCGAAGCTTAAGCTGCTTGCCGCACATCTTGGCGGATACCAGCAGTGGGACGCAGCGGAAAAGACGCTTGCGGGACTTGAGAACGTAAGGTTTGACGTCAGCAGCTCACTTGCATTCCTCACTCCCGAGAGAGCAGCGGGGATAGTGAGAAAATACGGTATCGAGAACTGCTTCTTCGGTTCGGATTTCCCAATGTGGAGCCACGAGGACGAGCTTATGCGCTTCCTGAAGCTTGGCTTTACGGAAAAGGAGAACCAGATGATACTTGCTGACAACTTCAAGGCATTTCTTGAGATAAAATGATAGTCAACGGGACAAAACTGTCCCGTTTTTCTTTAGAAAGGAGCTTTTTCATGATAAAAGACATAGTAAGAGATGAAGCTGTTCTTGCAGTAAAGTCAGAGCCTGCCACAAAAACTGATATGCAGACGGTGCGCGACCTTCTCGACACTGTAAAGGCAAACGAGGAGCGCTGCGTGGGCATGGCTGCGAATATGATAGGAGTTCACAAGACTATACTTGTGGCGCTTATCGGTGACGAGTATACCGCAATGATAAACCCTGTGATAGTTGACAGGTCTAAGGAGACCTACGAGACCGAAGAGGGCTGCCTTTCACTTAACGGAGTCCGTCCCGTCACACGTCACCGCATAATAACCGTAGAATATCTGGACAGGAAGTTCAAGCGCCGCCGCGGTATATTCCGCGACTTCGAGGCTGAGATAATACAGCACGAGATAGAACATTTCAGCGGTATCATAATCTGAGACTGAAATCACACGATATCCCATGTTGTCATATAATACACTGAGGGAGGGGAGTCTCCCTCCCTTAATACGGCGGTTTCCCGCCATATGGAGGTATATGTATGGCAACTTTCTATAATCAGGCTACTCTTTCCTACAACGGAACCGTAGCTAGCTCAAATATAACATCGGGCGAGATACTCGAGGTGCTTTCCGTAGAAAAGAACGCAGTTTCCGACAGCTACTCACAGGGAAGCGAGAATGTTTATATGGTCAGCATAGTGAATTCGGGTTCTGCCTGCTATAACGGGCTCACCGTTACGGACGACCTCGGAGCATACAGCATCGGAGAGACTGCTGATACCGTAGTTCCCCTGACCTACAGGGAGGGTACCCTTTCCTACTATGTAAACGGAGTTCAGCAGGCAGCTCCCGCTGTAACTTCTTTTTCTCCGCTTACCGTTACCGGTATAAATGTCCCTGCGGGCGGAAATGCGATGCTGGTGTATGCTGCTGAGGCAAACAGCTTTGCGCCTATGGGCGCTGATGCCGAGATAGTTAACACAGTCACCGTGAGCGGCACGGGCTTTGAGCCTGTAACAGCTTCCGAAACTGTTTCCTTCAATGACGAGATAGACCTTGCTATCAGCAAGTCGCTCAGCCCTGCGGCAGTTGAGGAGAACGGCGAGGTGACCTACACCTTTATTATACAGAATTTCGGCACAGTTCCCGCGGAGGCTGCTGATAATGTTATTTTCAGCGATACCTTCAGCCCTGCCCTCAGCGGTCTTACGGCTGAGTTCAACGGAACAGCGTGGGTATCGGGCACAAACTATGCATACGATCCCGATACGGGAGTATTCACCAGCCTTGACGGTCAGGTGACAGTACCCGCGGCACAGTTCTCACAGTCAGAGACTACAGGCGAGTGGAACGCACAGGCAGGCGTAAGCACTCTTGTTATCAGGGGAAGACTCGTATAAAGAAAAATGGGACACGAAAGTGTCCCATTCTTTATACCGTAAAGCCCTTTGCGCGGAAATTGTCTATAAGCTGTCCGAGTATCTCGGCATTGGTTGCCGAAACAGAGTGGAGAAGAAGTATCTCTCCGCCGTGTGCTGCGTCAGTGAGCTTTTTCAGGCTCTCGGCAGGCGCAGGCTGACAGTCTGTGTTCCAGTCCACATAGGCGCTGCTCCAGAAAAGTGTCCTGTAGCCGCATTCCCTGACGGTTTCAAGTGCCTTTTCGGAGTATTCTCCGCAGGGACAGCGGAAGTACTGCATCTGATATCCGTAATTGTTCATTACGTAGTTATGCAGCGACTGAATTTCTTTTTTTGCGTCCTCATCGGAGAGTGTCGGCAGACTTGCATGGGTCATGCCGTGATTTCCGAGGATATGCCCCTCATCTATCATACGCTTTACGAGAGCGCTCTCCGTTTTTGCGTAAGGACCTGTCAGAAAGAATATTGCCTGTACGTCCTTTTCCCTGAGAGTATCGAGTATCTTTGCGGTATAGCCGTTTTCATAGCCCTGATCAAAGGTGATGATTATTCTTTTATCGTCTCCCGACAGGGCGAAGGCATCAAGGTCGCCGAATCGGCTGTTGAACTGCACTGCGTCTGCGGGGCGGTTTTTCTCATCGACTGCCGTACCCTGACCGTAGCCGATCTTTGTTGTATCGGCAGCGTATACTGCCGTGCACGGAAAAACAGCCGCAGTCAGCAATGCAGCGGAAGCGTGTGTTTTCATAAGCATTTACCTCTGATTTTCTGCGGATCGCTCCGCAGATATATTATGAGCATATCACAGCGAAAAAAACATGGCTATTTTTGCATTTTTCGATTTTTTCCGCATATGGATTAATGAGGTGATGTTATGGAAAACGAAGAAGCAAACGAGGAGTTCGACAGCGGCAGCACGGAAGCTCTTGCGGAGGAATACGAAATGAAGCGCAGGAACAGGGCTGACGATATCATCGCAGCGCAGGCGGTAATATGCATACTTATTGCGCTGCTTTTTATTGCAGGCAGCATATTCCGCCCCGAGCTTACGGGAGAGGTATTTGCACAGCTAAAGAGCCTTGCTGCGGACAGCTCCGAGGTCATATCAAATCCGATAGATATTATACTCGGTTATATTGATAAGCTTTAGGATAAAGGGCTGTGCGGTCCGTTTTTATTTTTCGTTTTTCGTATTCAATGCGCTGATATTCATACTCCGCGACAGCAGGCTCATGCTTGCGTTTTACACAGCCTGTGCAGTTCACGAATCGGGACATATGATGGCGATACTTTTATGCGGCGGGCGTATCAGAGCTGTGGAGCTCAGCGGTGCAGGGATACGCATAGTTATGCGAAAAGGCGGCATAGTCCCTGTGCGGAGCAGCCTCTTTGTGCTGCTTGCGGGACCTGCCGCCAATATTATCGTATTTCTGACAGTTAAGCTTGCAGGCTGTAATGGAGCTTTTCCTCTCCTTGACCTTACAGCGGCAGTCTATAATATGCTGCCGTACAGCAGTCTTGACGGGGGAGCAGTCATAGCTCTCCTGACTGCGGGCACTTCCGTAGAACGTGCCGCCGATACAGTTCTTACTGCTGTCAAGCTTATCATCATCATTTGTGCAGCTGCTGCGGCATACCTTTGGGGCTCAGCCGCCGTACCTCTGCTTATAGCCTCAGCTGCTCTGTTTATAGGGGATATACGCAGATAGCTCACTCTGCGTGGGCTGCGATACGGTATATCGTAGCGATATCCTGAGCGGAAAGGTGAACGAAACCGCCTGTTTTTCCGTCACCGATACCGAGCTTTTCAACGAGCTTCGGTATATCCTCTTCCTTGGCGCCGAGCTCCTTGAAGTTTATGGGCATACCTATGCTGCGGAGGAAGCCGCGGAAGCACTGTATACCCTCAAGAGCTGTCTCGTCGGGGTTCTCGAAATTCATCTGACATCCCCATACACGTACAGCCATCTGAGCGAAGCGCATAACATTATGCTTGTAGACGAATTCCATCCATGCAGGCATAACAACAGCAAGTCCAGCACCGTGAGCGCAGTCGTACAGAGCCGAAAGCTCATGCTCTATGCGGTGGCTGTTCCAGTCCTGAGCTCTTCCGACGCCAACGATGTCGGTATGAGCCACAGTACCCGCCCACATTATGTTTGCTCTTGCCTCATAGTTGTCGGGCTGAGCGATAACACGGGGAGTTTCCTTTATCATTGTAAGGAGAACAGCCTCGCAGAGGCGGTCTGTTATCTCTACCTCGTGAGTATTTGTGAAATAGCGCTCGAAAACATGAGCCATTATATCTGTAGCACCGCAGGCTGTCTGATAAGCTGGGAGAGAACAGGTGAGCTCGGGGTCAAGTATTGAGAAACGGGGACGGAGCTTGTCAGAGCCCACATCGCGCTTGAAGCTGCCTTCCTCCTTTGTTACTACGGAAGCTCCCGAGCCTTCGCTGCCTGCTGCGGCGATAGTAAGGACAGTACCTATGGGCAGAGCCTTTTCTACTTCCTTGCCTGTGCCGTAGAAGTCCCAGAAATCGCCGTCATATGGCACTCCGAGAGCGATAGCCTTTGAGGAGTCAATACATGAGCCGCCGCCTACCGAGAGTATGAAGTCGACATTTTCATCGCGGCAGAGCTTTATTCCCTTGTAGATAAGGGTGTCACGGGGATTTGGCTGAACTCCGCCGAGCTCTGTGAATTCGATGCCGCACTCGCTGAGCGAAGCCTTTACCTTTGCGATAAGACCTGATTTAACGGCAGAGCCCGAACCGTAGTGAATAAGGACTTTGGTTCCGCCGTATTTCTTTATCATTTCTCCTGCCTTTGATTCGGTATCTCTTCCGAAAACAAACTCTGTGGGGCTGTAAAACTGAAAATTATCCATTATGTGATCCTCCCTTATTATATTTGGGTAAATAGCTTTTTGGGTGGTCGGAAGTGGCGGGGCGTTTGCGTAATTGCTCTGAACTACAAACGCAAATTCTGTCAGGACCGCCATTTATGGCGCTTGTTTCAGTCTTGAATGAATTTGTGTTTGTGGTATAATAAGCAATTGCGAACGCCCTATTCTCAATAAACCACCAACATCTTCACATACCCTTATATTTTTATATTATTCATAGCATCGGCCACTTTATCGCACCAGCGGTCGAAATCTTCATCGTCTGTCTGACATTCCTTATGGGCGAGAATATATCTCACAGTGTTCCTTATACCTTGATCTGCTCTTACAGATGCGGTAAAACCGGGAACCGCACGTTTTATCTTCGAGTTGTCGAAGATGACTGTATGAGCCTTGTCGCCGAGGAGAGTCCCCTCGAAATCATAGGGACCTATTTTATTGAGCAGCTCTGACGGAACATAGCAGGCATTGAGCTCAACGCCCAGCTCGTCGGCGATAATGGAGTAGATCTGGTTCCATGTCACGCTTTCGTCGGAAGTGATATGGAAAGCCTGACCTATAGCGTGGATATTTCCGATAAGACCCGTATAAGCCTTTGCGAAGTCGCTGTTGTGAGTTATTGTCCAGAGGGAAGTTCCGTCGCCGTGAATGATTACGGGCTGGCCTTCCATTATGCGCTTTACCACCTGCCAGCTGCCCTTGTCGCCGTGAACTCCGAGAGGAACAGATCTTTCATCGTATGTATGGCTCGGGCGGACTATTGTTATCGGGAAACCGTTTTCGCGGTACTGCTTCATAAGGTATTCCTCACAGGCGATCTTGTCGCGGGAATACTGCCAGTGCGGATTGGAAAGGGGAGTGCTCTCGGTTATGACGCAGTCCGCAAGGGGCTTCTGATAAGCGGAAGCGGAGCTGATATAAATGTACTGTTTTGTCTTTCCGCTGAAAAGCCTGAAGTCTCTTTCCACCTGTGACGGTACGAAGCCGATGAACTCGCCGACGCAGTCAAAGCACATATCCGCAAGCTTTGCGGCAGCGTCTGCTTCGTCCGAGATATCACACTGAATAGTTTTTACATTTTCGGGAAGATCGTTATTGCGGCAGCCGCGGTTGAGAAGTATCACTTCATGTCTCTGCTGAGCGAGGAGCTTTGTAATAGCCATACTTATAGTACCTGTGCCGCCGATAAGTAGTATCTTCACTTATTTGTTCACCACCTTGTAGCATTTTTGTATATTGCGCTATAAAACTCGTGGTTTTATTATAACATATTTTTATTGATAAAGCAATATCTGAAATAACGAAAAGTAATAAATATATTGTTTCTTATTTAAAATCTTGCACTTAAAATCAAAATTTACGCATTGATTACGCCAACCCAAAAGGAAGGGATTCCAAAGGG
>NZ_CAMKRR010000023.1 GCF_946415235.1 uncultured Ruminococcus sp.
GGCAGCTGCACTGCTGTCAAAGGTCCTTGAGCGCCGTAAGGAAAGCGAAGAATAATAAGAAATGTGTACTCAATAACCGCCGTAAGGCGGTTATTGCCCCGAACTGCGATCAGTGGGCACAAATCATGTATAAAGCAAGGAATTTGTGCGCCGCATTTCTCAGTTGCTGGGCTGAAATGAATAAGAAATGGGCTCTGTTTTTGTGACAGAGCTCATTTTTATATCCGGGAGCCGTTCATTTGGTTGGCAAATAATATACATACATTACAAACTGTATATTATGTTTGCCTTGCAGATGAAACAGAAGCAGTCTTATATGTGCATACTGCTGAAAGATTTAGATAAAATGTTAAGATTAAATAGAAATGTTGACAGATGGGATGAAATGGTATATAATATAATTGTAAACAAAAGGTATAACACAAAGCTAATTAAGAAAATTCCTTCTTTCTCATAAATTCCTCCATTTTTAGGTTTGAGCTTTCCTAACCGCTTCGATGAATTCCTTACAGCCGTAGTAAAGAATTCGTTGTAAAGATCAAAGGCTCATCAACCTCCAGTTTGATGCACCGTCGGGTTGCCGCCGACGGTGCAGAGATCGGAAACTGGGAACATTAAATTGACAGCTTGCTCATATTCTATACCTCAACCCGTCGAGCTTATGCTCGGCGGGTTATTTTTAACGGAAGGTTATCACCGAGTGTATATTATACATCTATGACCGAAAAAAATGAAAATATACCATACCGAAAGTAGATTGCGGCTTGTTGTTTACCTTTTGTAAATAATTACTGCTTTTTTGTTAGAATTAATAGTTATTTCATTGACATTGCACTGTAATTATGGTATAATAAAACAAATAAGAGTAAAATATTGGAAAAGGGGGCGGAAGCTGTGGCTACTAAAAACACAAAAGCAACGGTTGACGGTTTACGCGCTGTTGAACTGAACTATCGTTCAATAAGGGATATTTCAAGCGGTCAGACTGCTTTCCTGCAAACGAGAACCATGCTGAATTCACCGAATTTAGGCGTTCTTACCCCTGATATCTACAGAGATGTCGCCGAGATGACCAATCAGGCGGATCAGCTCTTCCGTCTGGAACTGATACAGGCGCTTGAGGCAAATAACACCTTTTACGAGCGCGAAATAAACTTCAACTGGCTGTCAGTATATCTGCCTGTGCGTCTGCTGCGCGAGAAGCGCACGATAAGGTTCGCTTCCGATTATGCCGCGCGGTATCAGGTGCCGACAAGCAGGATATGCTTTGAGCTGTCGGAAAAGCTGCTTACGGAAAATGATGAGCAGGTGCCTGTAACGATACAGTCGATGCGAAATCTCGGCTTCCATTTCATGCTCACGAATTTCGGAGGAACATCATGCCCTATGATGAGGCTTTCCGATTATCCTGTGGATTTTGTCATGCTTAGTCCCGAGGTAGCAAATTACATAGGAAGGGGAGAACGCTCCGACAACGCGGTTAGGTCTATCATATCATTTGTCAACGATATCGGCTCTGAACCCGTGGCGGACGGCGTTTTCAACAGCCATCAGGCTGAGATGCTCTATTCGTTCGAGTGCTCTTACTGTGCGGGAAATCTTTCGGGAAAGTATATGACCGAAAGGTACATAAAGAGAAAATCGGACAGCTGAAAATACGCAAAAAAAGTACGGACAGTATTCGTCCGGCTAATATATAAGGATTGGAGAGTTCACTGTGGATGAGAAATTGATTGATGTCCTTGAACTCAGAAGAACCGCAAAAGAGGTCAAGCGTCATGTCGTCCTTATGAGGATACTGGGGCTTCTTATGATAATACTGATACTTATCATAGCTGTGGCTTATGCCATATCCTATTTCTATGACAAGTTCGGAAGCTTTACCGTAAAGGTCAACAAGTACGACATGGTGCATCAGGGGCTTTCCTTATCGGAGACCCCCGAATATGACAGGTCGATCGCAGTGCTGAATGCCAATATCGTTTATGATATGACCAATATAAGCGGAAACGATCTGCCCGAGAATATAGACAAGGTGAACGGCAGCCATAACGGTGATAACTTCATAGCCTACACCTTCTACCTTATTAATTCGGGTGACGATACGCTTTCCTACACGGGAGAAATGGTCATTGAGAATGTCACCAAAAAGGTGGACGAAGCCGTCAGGGTGGCGGTCTATAAGAACGGTGAAAAGACCGTTTACGGCAAGACAAAATCCAACGGCGGAGGCAAGGAAAGCGACTGCGACAGCGAGTTTCTTACATCGAGTATAGTCATGAAGACCACTACGGAGGGCTTCAAGGCAAGGGACAAGGATAAATATACCGTTGTTATATGGCTTGAGGGAAACGATCCCGACTGCATTGACGAAATAATCGGCGGTACACTGAAGCTCGGAATGAACTTCAAAATAACTGAATCTACTTAATTATCAGCATTAAAGGAGTAAATCACAATGAAAAAGGTACTTAGAATAGGAGCAAACGTGATCGCATGGATAGTACTTATATTTGCGCTTCTTGTAACGATCATAGTTTTTTCATCAGGCAGAAACAACGGTGTGGCAAATCTCTTCGGATACATTCCGATGACTGTTGAATCAGACTCTATGAAGCCTACGTTCAGCAGGAACGATCTCATAATCTGCAAGGAGATCGACGACCTCAACAGCCTTAAGGAGGGCGACGTTATCACCTTCTGGACTGTCATTGACGGCAGAAGAGTCAAGAATACCCATAGGATCGTCAGCATCAACGACGGCGACGGTGCAAGAAGCTTTATCACACGAGGCGACAACAACCCTGTTGACGATACTTCACCTGCATATGCAGGCGACATCATCGCCAAATGGAACAATATAAAGATAGCAGGCGTCGGAAAGTTCATGAATTTCCTTCGTACAAAGAAGGGCTTCTTCATATGCATACTTATCCCGATGG
Source organism: uncultured Ruminococcus sp. (assembly GCF_946415235.1). GTDB lineage: Bacteria > Bacillota > Clostridia > Oscillospirales > Ruminococcaceae > Ruminococcus. The sequence goes on from NZ_CAMKRR010000023.1 coordinate 2,943, forward strand.
CAATATTCTTCCTGTTTGAGCTCTACAAGTTCATCGTTACACTCATCGAGGTGAAGCGTCCCGAGCCTGCCGAGCAGCTTGACGAGGAAGAGATCAAGCGCCGTGCTATCGAGGAGTACCTCGCAAGCAAGGGCGGAGCAGCAGAAAATGCGGCAGGAGCTGCTGCCGAGAAGGCAGAGGAAATAAAGGAAAAGGCTGCCGGGGTGCTTGAAGAAAAAGCAGAGGAAATAAAGGAAAAAACTGCCGCAGCACTTGAAGAAAAGGCAGAGGATATAAAAGAAAAGATCTCCGGAAAAGCAGAAGAGATCAAGGAAGAGACAGCAGAAAAGCTTTCGTAAAAACGCAGTAAACTTATGACGAAGCCGAGATGTTCGGCAAAGGTCCGCGTGATATTACGGACCTGCGGAGAATATTATGAATGAATTTCTAAAATGGTTTTTTGCATTTATTTCTGAAATGCTGAAAGGCTATGCGGACATCGGCAGAGGCTTTGCCCACGGTGTCAAGCAGATATTCAACATAAAAAATTACATAGATATATTCAAGGAACATTCTCAGAATTACGGTGCTCTCAGCTGGGTGCTCTCGATACTGGCTGTGATCCTTGTAATAGCGGTCTACGTTCTTCTTGCGATGCTCATTTTCTTTGGTATACGCAAGTATGTCCGCTTCAGACATTCCATCGTCAGCAACGAGGATCTCCTCGAGGAGATCGCGGAGCTCCAGCGCAAGGTCATGAAGATGGCAAAGGAAAAGGACGAGATAATGGCTATGAAGGTAGCTCAGATGGGACTTCCCGCAGGCTCAGCTGCATTGTCGTTTGCAGGTGAGGGCGGTACTGCTGCCGAGGGCGAGGGCGGAGAGGCTCAGCCGCAGGTGGTGGAGAGCGGTGTCGTTCAGACTACGGAGCATCGTTTCTCAAAGCTCATCGAGGTGGACGCTTTCTACAAGACCTATTCGCCGCCTGAGTATGACAATGAGATCGACCTTGTTGGCATATGTGATAATTTCAGAAATTTTGCGTGCTCAAGAATGCATCTGTACTATGAACCAAAGATCATACGCCTTTTCCTTGCGGGTATGGCTTCCACGAAGCTCATTATCCTTCAGGGTATATCCGGTACAGGTAAGACTTCACTCCCGTACTCCTTCGGTAAATTCCTTCAGGTAGATACGACTATTGCTTCCGTACAGCCTTCATGGCGTGACAGAACGGAGCTTTTCGGATACTTCAACGAATTCACGAAGAACTTCAACGAGACCGAGGTGCTCAAGAGGATCTATTCATCAGGCTATAACAACGACATTAACCTTATACTTCTTGATGAGATGAACATCGCCCGTGTCGAGTACTACTTCGCGGAAATGCTCTCTATCCTCGAAATGCCAAACGCTGACGAGTGGGAGCTGGACATAGTCCCGAACGTATGGAGCACCGACCCTGAGAACCTTGACAAGGGCAAGATACGCATCCCACAGAATATATGGTATATCGGAACCGCGAACAACGATGACTCAACATTCGCTATCTCCGATAAGGTTTACGACCGTGCCCAGCCTATAAACCTTGACGCCAAGGGCGTTGCCTTTGACGCTCCCGATACGCCTCCCATGAATCTGGGCTTCGATCACCTCGATCAGCTGTTCAGGGAAGCCTTCGACAAGTACCCCATATCACAGGAAAATCTCAAGAAGATACAGCAGCTTGACCTATGGGTAATTGAAAAGCTGAGAGTTGCCTTCGGTAACCGTATCCTCAAGCAGATGAACCTCTTTGTGCCCGTATACGTAGCCTGCGGCGGCGACGAGCTCGACGGCATAGACTATATACTGGCAACAAAGATATTCCGTAAATTTGAATCTCTCAATCTCGCCATGCTGAGAGAAGAGCTTCGTGAGCTTTGTGCCTACATGACCAAGACATTTGGCAAGAATAAAATGAACGAATCCATAGCTTATCTCGAAAGACTGCAGAAGCTGTTCTGATTCGTAAAAAAGCAGGTGAGGACAAGTGAACGACTTATACAGCAAGTGGTACAGTGAGTTTTCCATACTTACTGAGGTATTCGGCAGTGATGAGTTATACAATGCGCTTGATTCCCTGCTGATTTCCGGCCGCAATACATTTGCCTTCAACCGTAAGCTTATGGAGAAGGCGATAGACGTATCGTGGGTAGAGGCTATAGAGAACGGTATCACTCATGTGGATAATTTCCTGCGAAGTCCCCGTAAGACCATCGAGGACGTAGAGGAGATAGTCCCTATAGCGTTGTCGAGAAAGACCACCATTGAATCGGTCAAGCACCTCGCACAGCACACAGACCTTATCCAGAGCGTTGACAAAAAGACGGGAAAGATAACCCCGTCGAAGATACTCAACATACACAAGGAAGAGAGTCTGTTTACCTACGAGAACAAATTTGTAAATACTCTTATCGACAGATTGTACATCTTCATAAATACCCGCTATGAGAAGCTTGCACAGGTATCGAAGGACGAGGAGGTCTATACCCTCGGCTACGATACGGCAATAGACGACGGCGCGGGCGGAAAGATGAAGATAGAAGTAAAGATAGAAACTATCGACAATCTTGAATCTACCGACTCCAACGGATTTACCGTCTGGCAGAGAGTCGAAAAGCTGAAAACGGCTATCGAGGGCTATAAGGGCTCGGTCCTTTGCAGAACTCTCGGAAATACCTACATACGTCCGCCTGTAATGCGTACCAACGCCATTATGAAGAACGTGGACCTCAAAGCCTGCCTGACACTATGGCAGTACATCGAGAGCTACGACAAGGTGGGCTATGAGATAAATGTTGAAAACACGGCGATGCAGCCCCAGGAGGACTACGTCAATGACTTCTACAAGCTGGTGATACTTAATCTGCTGCTCTTCCGTTCGTACAATAACGTGGACAGCCTCGATAAGATGAAGCAGCTCAAGTCTCAGACGGGCAAGCCCTTAGCGCCGAAGTTCCTGAAGAAATTCGACAAGACGCTGGCTGCGGACTACAGTGTTTCATCCGAGACAACGGCTGGATATATAGCTGCGGACGGCGATTTCCGACTTGAAAAGGGACTTCCCGAAAATCTTACGGAGATGTTCAAGGAGCTCGAAGCCGTAATAAAGCTGGAAAACGAGTATCTTGCCAAGCTCGAGAGCGAACGCGCCGAGGAGGAAAAGCGGCGTCAGGAAGAAGAGGCAAGACTCGCCGAGATGCAGCGCATCGAGGAAGCAAGGCAGGCAGAGCTGGAGCGTATCCGCATAGCCAAGGAGGAAGAGGAACGCCGTGTTCAGGAGATGCTGGAGCAGAAACGCGCCGAGCAGGAAGCAGAGGAACGCGAGCGTCAGCGCCTCGAAGCAGAGCGCCTTGCAAGGCTTGAGGAGATCCGTAAGCGCGAAGAGGAAGCCCGCCTGAAACGCGAGGAAGAGGAAAGGCTTGCTGCCGAGCGTGAGGAGATACGCCGCAACAAGGAGCTTGCAAGAAACGAGCTCGGTGAAGCTGAGGGTATCGATGAGGAAGCCATGCATAAAGAGCCTGATGAAGCAGAGCTTGAAAAGCAGGCTTACGAGGAAGTCACCGAAGAAGAGATCGAGGAGGTCAAGGCAGAGCTTGAAGCCAATGAGGAAGGCGAAGCCTTTGAGGATCCGAGAGCTGTTGCGGCAAGAAAAAAGCTGGAACAGCAGCGGCGTGAAAAGGAACGCGCCGAAGCGGAACGCGCTCAGCGTCTTAAGGCTGACAGACAGCGTTTCGAGAACAAACCTTTCAGGGAGATATACCGCGAATATTCGTGGAATCCGATATATGTCCTTATCAGACTGATAAGGCATCTGCTTGCGGTGGTATTCGGCATCATACCGAAGGATACCGACGATCCGCGATATAAAAAGCTCCTTGCAGCCAAACAGGCGAAGATGGAAGAAAAGGAGCACGAAAAGCAGGAAAGAAAGGATATGGAGGTCTACTACAGGAAGTACGGTCAGGCAGCCAAGTACAGGATAATGCGATTTATCGGCGATGTGAAGTTCAAGCGCAGGAAGCGCAAGGCTGATAAGAACAAGCCGAAGCCTGCATATACTCCCCCTGTGAGAACTCCCGAGGAGCAGCTTGCAATAGACAAGGAAATGAAGCGTCTCTATAAAGAGTACCATGTCAGTGCGTTTGAAAGAATGCGCCGTGCTGTTGAGACGCGGCGGAAGGAAAAGGCAGAGCTCGAAAAGAGCATACGCGAAAGCGAAGAGAGCCTTGAAGCTATGGACAGCAGCCCTGAGGAGAGCGAAGAGGACAACTCCGGAAGAATATCCAATATAATAGTTGCGGTGATAACTGCAATAGCGCTTGCGTTCGTTATATACGTCATGGTATGCTCCGCAAGGGGAAAGGCTGTGAACGTATTCGGCAAGAGTATTCTGCGTGTCGTTACAGGAAGTATGGAGCCTTCCATATATACGGGCGAGTACATAATCGTTGAAAAGACAGATGTCAGCTCACTTTCCGAGGGCGATATCATCTCGTTCTACTCGGATCAGAGCGATATACGCGGACTTCTTGTCACTCACAGGATAGTGGGAAAGAACAGCGACGGAAGCTTTATCACAAGGGGCGACGCCAATCCCGTTGACGACAGCACGGCGGCGGATCCTGACAAAATAGTTGGCAAATACAAGGGCAAGGCGAGGTTCTTTATATGGCTGAACTCCTTTGTGGACGCAAAAAAGCTGCTTTTGCTGCTGGTGGTCGTGACCATGACCTGCATATCGCTGTATGAAGCAAAGACAGTGGTAAAGATAGGCATGGAAGCCGCCGCGAAGGAAAAGCTCACTCCCGAGGAGAAGCACGAGGCTGCAATGCGGGAGGCTATCGAAAAGGAGAAACGCAGGCTGGAAGAGATAGGCTACAGTCCCGAAAACGAGGTGAATACGAGTGAATCAAGAGAAGCTGATGAAAAGGAGAATGATTAGTGCGATCGTTCTGTTCCTGATAACATTTGTGGCACTGCTCGTGTTCATAGCTCTGTACATGGACGAAGTCAAGCGTGTACAGGAGACATACAAATTGCAGTATCGTACAGGTCTGAATGATGTCATCACCGACATAGAATCGTATAAGAATGCCGAGGGCGATCTTGAACTGAGGTATATGCGTATCGTAAGCGATATGAGCGGTGCAGATGCTTTTGCGTTCCTTATAGAAGACCTTGACGAAGAAAAAAAGATCATAAATGAAGTGAGTACCTGCCTTATAAAGTACCCCGAACAGATGAAGGAGAAGCTTGACGAGCTTGAAACAGCTGTCAATGATATCCTTGATGATCTTGATAAGGGCTACGACGAGGCAAGGGAACTTGTGGATTCGATAAACAAGCAAGGCTATTGATGCAGAGGAGGTTTTATCATGGGCGAAAAAAGACGTCTGAAAAAAGAAATAAAGCTCTGCATGAGCACCATAAAGGAGATAGAGAGAAAGCGTTCGCGTTCGCAGTCGGCACTGGTACAGGCGATACTGCTTCAGGAACAGCCTGACGAAACGGATGTAGAGTGGTTCAATAAGTATACGGGCGAGATAACCGCCTGCCGTAACCACATGATAGAGCTTCAGAAGAAGCTGCGCTCTCTCGGCTGACAATAAAATATGAGCAGGCTCCCGAAAGCAGAGTGAAACTGCTCTCGGGAGCCCTTTTGCTTAATATTGTATGTAAATATGATTAGATTATTGACAGGAAAGCTCTTTTGAGGTATAATTTCAGTAACAGCTTCGTCGTTATGATACAGAGAGGGTGATGATATGCAGGATAATGAAATGGCGATTGATGATGCTCCCGTCAAGCCCGTACAGACTGTCTCCGAGGAGGATGAACAGCTGAGAAAGAAAAGGGAAGCGGAAGAAAAGGTCGCAAAGATGTTTGCAAGCGCAAAAACTCCCGATAAACGCGGTAAGAAAAAGGGCAGCAGCATGACCTGCAGCGATGTTCCCATCGCTTCAAAGGCTGTTTTGCAGAAGACTTCTGCAAAGACGGAAGATATAAGACCGATAATTGAAAAAAAGCAGATAAGCGCCGCTTCTTTGGTAGAAGCTTCGGCTGCTGCCGAGAAGGAGGAAAAGCTCAAAGCAGCGGAAGAAAAGATCGGGAAAATGTTTGCCGACGCAAGCATAAGTGACAAACGGGATATCAAGAGCCTGTGCAGCCTTCCCGCTGCGGAAACTGCCGAACAGCAGGAAAAAAACAGGAAAGCAGAAGCAAAGCTTGAAGAGCTTTTTTCGGCTGCGGAAGCTGAAAAGAACAGCTTGCAGAAGGACAGCTTTTCCTCTTTGGTAATGGAGGTAGTGATACTTGAGGCTGTTTCGCTGGTGCTCTTCTTTATTACCATGCATTTTGAAATGGATGTCCTTTCACTTTTCGCTGTATTGCTGCCTGTTATCGCGGGCATCGGCTATAGAGTTTTGAAGCATCAGCTCTCTCTTCTTGAAGCAGTATCGAAGTGTAAGCTGCATATAGCTGTGACTGTTTTCTTCTTCATATGCATCATAGCTTCTGTATGAGCTGTAAAAAGGACTGTTTTGCAATAATTCTCATTTATAAATGAAAAAAGCAAGCCTGTAAACCGCATAATGCGGTCTACAGGCTTTTTCCATTGTAAGCAGTACGAAACAGATAACTTTCATGCGCGGAGAAAAACTACCGCATAATTAATGTTAGCGAGTTTACGAGCGACTGCGTGAACTGCGCGCGCCCGCTCGTTGAAGTGTTATCTATAAAAATTTGATGATAGTGCTGTAAGCGATATATTAGTAACGGTCACAAAAAAGTAAGCGAGCCTGCGAGCGTCAAAGTGGTCGGGCGCACAGGCTCTGTGCTGGTGGAGGCGAGGGGAATTGAAGAGACCCAAAGCACTTTTTGTAATTTGTGCTATTTCGAGTAATTGCCTGTATCACGCAGTTTCAGAGCAATTCGTTTAATATCATTTTTACTGATTTTTGGCGATTTTTTGCCACAATAAGTAACAAATAAAGAACAAAAATCTAAAGCAACGTACCTTTCCAAAAAATATTTTTTTCGCAATTCAATAATTCTTATAAAGATTACTCTACTATTAAACATTGAATGAAAGAGTTAGTCTCCAGTATATTTACTCAAAAACGGTGTAAAAGCCTCTTTGAATGCGATAACCAAATCTATAGTTTTATTCATGAGATCATTGTAATTGCTTTGGTCATTAAAAATGAGTTTAGGAATATAAGTGTAAATGGCAGATGCTTTTTTATTGTCAAGCTTGTCCCATTCAAGATTAACCTTAGCAGCAGATTCAATTGCCGCCTTGTTCTCAAAGAAATAATCAAACATATCCTTACTGTTATCAATCCACAAACCTACTCTAATTCTGTGCTCCTTATGAACCAAATCAATGGAAATATGGCATTTTGATGAGCCAACAGCTACAGTGTACCAATGGTCGGTAGATGGTTTGTGCTTATTAAAAGGTTTTCCACGCTCGTCAATGAGATCGTTAAACTTTGTCCAGAAATCAAGGCGGTGCTTTTGGCGTTCGTTAAGCTCTCCTTTTTCTGCAAGAGCTTTTACGTTCTTGACAAAGTCATTCGGTTGTTCAATTATCTTGAACATTGGTGCAGGAGCAGAATCGCCAATTTTATAAGCGTGAATCTCTATCAGGAAGAATGATACATTGTCATCTGTGTGATTATTCAGCCATTCTATAGCACTGGCATGTTCGTCTCTCGCATTAGCTACTATCCAAACTACGACACTTGCATCAAGTCCAGATGCGTAAGTTATTATCTTTCCAAGATGATCATGGTTTGTCTGTTCAAGCTGATGTTTTGTTGTTGCCCTAACCTTAAATCTCTTGATTTGTCGAATTTTAAAACTAATAAAGTTGTAACAATGCATGATATGTCTGCTGGTTGTTGGGCTCTTGAAGAACTTGATCTCAGCAGCTTTGATACAACAAATGTTCAGGGAATGGGACGAATGTTCACAAACTGTTCCAACCTTAAATCAGTTAATTTAAGTAGCTTTGACACAAGTAAAGTTACTAATATGGGCTATATGTTTTACTATTGTTCAAGCTTAGAAGCACTGAATTTGAATAATTTTGATACAAGTAATGTTACTGGTATGGAGTATATGTTCAGTAATTGCTCAAGTTTAAAATCTCTTGATCTAAGTAGTTTTGATACAAGTAATGTTAAAAACATGGATCATATGTTTACTAGTTGTTCAAGGTTGGCAGTCAATGTGATATTACGGTATATGACTTATATGAAGTTTCTCAAAAAACAGATGGTATATGGACAATACAGTTAATGTAATTGATTAAAATGGTAGCTGTTTTTGAATCCCCCAAAAAAGCGATTATAGGAAACTATAATCGCTTTTTGCTCAATTAATAATGAAAAAGGATGGTGTAAACATGAGAAATATAAAACTATCTAATAAGATATTTTACATTTACTTAAACACAAATGTGCTGAGAATATACACTTACCTTTGTATTCCTCTATCAGATTTTTATATCGAACCATAATGATAAAGCATATTTTAAATGATACATAAGAGCTTTTGAGCAATCAAAGGCTCTTTTATTTTTACCTGAAAGGACTGATTATATGAAGTTAGTAATTGCAGAAAAGCCAAGTGTCGTCATGGCACTGGCGAAAGCTCTCGGTATTACCGGGAAGAAAAACGGATACGTTGAGGGTGATGACTACATCGTATCATGGTGTGTCGGACATCTTGTGGGACTAGCAAATAAGGATAGCTACGACGAGAAGTATAAGAAATGGAACATCGACGATCTACCGATAATCCCAGAAAACTGGATCTTTGATATATCTCCCGACAAGGAGGAACAATTTAGTATTCTTCGTTCCTTGATGAATGACAGTATGGTTACTGAAATAGTTAACGCCTGTGATGCAGGTCGTGAAGGTGAACTCATATTTCGTCTGGTTTACAACAAGGCAGGCTGTCAGAAACCTATAAAACGTCTATGGATATCGTCAATGGAAGAAAAGGCTATACTCGACGGATTTGCTGATCTGAAGGACAGTAAGGATTATGATAATCTCTATAATTCTGCACTATGCCGTGCTAAGGCAGACTGGATAGTCGGTATTAACACGACCAGACTTTTCTCCTGCCTTTACAACAGAACACTTAACGTTGGAAGAGTACAGACTCCGACACTGGCAATGATTTGTGAGCGTGAAAATGGGATAGCAAACTTCCGGAAAGAAAAATATTTCAATGTTCATATCAAAGAGTATGGACTTGATGCTGTAGCTTAATGACATTACTGCCGTTACGGGGCTTTTTTGTTGTTATGATAATAAAAGTAACAGACTCTGCTATAAACAGAGCCTGTTACCATTTTACATTTTTCTGGGAATAACTATATGTTTACTGCTCTTCTTTTTTACTGCGGTTATTTCTGGAAGCTATAACTGCATACAGCCCAATTCCAATCAGCATGAATGCCCCAAAAACAAATAGTAGATTTATCATTGAGTTGTTACCTGTCTGAGGCAGAGAAACAACTTCTCCTGCAGAATTTGTACCTTCAGCTGTCTCAGGGTCAATTGTATAAATATCAAGAATATTGCCCTCCTTGTCCTTCATCTTTATCTCGTATTTATCATCTGCTACAGATACTTCAGTGCTTTCGACCCTTTTAATTGTTCTGCCCTGATAATCCCAAACAGCCCAGTTACAGATCATGTTTGCGTAATTGCTGTTTTCAATTTCCTTGACATTAACAACCAGTACTGCTTCTTTTCCGTTCTTATCAATTGCTGTAATTTTTGTTGAACCGGAAGAAACTGCTTTTATAACACCATTATTATCTACTGTTGCTATACTTGAATCAGCAGAAGTAAATGAAACAATTTCCTTATTTCCGGTAATTCTAAATGTTCGTTCTTCTTCAAGTTCAATGCTTTCTTCATTAAGCATCAGATCTGCATATATATTACTGATATCTGCTGAGTATTCATTTATTCCGGTTCCTGTATAATCTGCTGCTTTATTATTTATGATCAGTTTGAGTTCTGTAGAACTGCTGAAGTCACCCTTGATCACAAACTTGTCAGTATACTTATCATCCTTGGAGTATAGCTGCGGCTCAACACTGATATCTCCATTGCAGCCATTAACAGCAACGGATTCACCGTTAATAGTAGAAATATCCATTACCTTGTTGAATTCAACATTTATTGTGTTTTCGTCAAGACTAAAGCCCTTAACGGCAGGAGCACCGGTATTAAGCAGATTAAAATCAAGATCAAATTTTGGAGGAGCTACTTCAAATTCTTCGCTCTTTATTAAATCGAAGCCTTCTTTTTCACATGTAACATAGTACCTTCCCTCAGGAACATCCCATGCGTATGAACCTGCTTCATCAGTAACAAGAGGATTCTTCTGGTCGTAGTCCTCTGCATTCCATTTTTCCCAGGCGCCGGTATCTTCGTTCAGCATATAACAGGTAACGATTGCACCGCTGACTGTCTTTGATCTTATACCCTCATAAACGATTCCTGAAGGATCAAGAATGAAATTTACTTTTGCATCCGCACCATATTCATTATCCCAGCCTTCCCAATTTTCATCTAAGGGTTCTAATTTAGGTTTATCACTTTCAAATTGTTTATCCAGAACATCAGGAACTAACTCGTCCATTCCATCTAAAATCGGAACCAAAAGCTCTTTGGGACCATGTACCTTTTTAAGCCAAAACTTATTCCATGATTCCCAAACTTTATATGAATTTTTTAAGTTGTCAACTTTCTTCTTTTGTTGATCTGCGACTTTATTACCTGTACTTGCAGGTTCTTCACTGCTATCTTCTTCCGTCAATCCTTCTAATTCATCGTTAAGCTCATCTACCTGATCAATAACATTCTTAACATCATCGTCAGTAACAAAAAAGTGCAAAAACTGATCTTTTATATTTTCTATTGCAGACTTGTTAGCTTTCTCGGCAGCTTTTTCACCCACACTTTTTTCATCATCACTATCCTCGTATCCATCAGATAAAGAAGTATAAGATGACAGTATCAGTTCTTTTGAAGAATGAAGATGTTTTACGATATCTCTGTTATTTTTTACTTCTGTAAACTGTTCTCTGTCCTTTTCAGCATCCGCTTGTATATTTATATATGCAGGAACACTTCCGTCATCAGCGATAACAACTTGTGAGAAGACAACATAATCTGTCAGAGAATAGTTATTTCTGCCGGCATTTGAATATGCTTCATTTACTTTTTTAAATAAAAGCTTATCAAAAAACGCAGAATCGTTTTCCTTGATCTCATTATAACGAATTGTTTTTGAATATATCGAGAATGTCACACCATCAGATACTTTTTTCTTACTCAACTTTTCATAGCCATATTTTTCAGGAGCAAGTATAATGTCTTTTGCTTTTATTTCCTCGTTGTTTATTTTTATCGAATCTGAACTGAAACAATAACAATCTGTCAAAATATCGCCATCATTGTTTTTAAGACTACTAATAGCACTGTTATCATCGATCTCGATAACTTCATTTTCTGCGTCTTCCATATTAAGATTATCAAAAAACTCATCTATCTCTGCTTCATCTATAATATCTTTTGTTTTTTCAAATATAATGATATTAAGTGATCCTGGAACGTAATTATGATTTGTTTCGTCAAAATACTGATCCTCAGGAGTTATCCAAAAACCTCCTTTTTCGTCATATTTCGCAATCAGGTATTTCGACTCAGAACCTTTTTGGCTTTTTACTAAAATAGTAGAGATTCTCTCGGAGTGGTTAGCCTTGATTCTGAACTGTATATTGCCGGCAGGGTAAAACTGAACAACAGATCTTTCTCCCTTTGTAAATGCACCCGTAATATCAAGTGTCTCCATATAAGCGTTTGTATCCGAAGGTGCATGGGTACAATAAATCATCTCCACCTTGCTTATTGAAGGTTTTTCATCAGAATAAACTACGCGGATTTCGTCAGTCTTTGAAATTCCGCATACTGCATAAATAGTGTACTCATTGGAATCATTCTTCTCAGGCAGAGATATTTCTGCTACATATTTGCCTGTATACTCATTTGCAACAGTATCCCCAGCAAGCTTTTCGTCAACATATATCTTAACTTTTTTGCCGGGCTCCGCAATACCATAGACATTACAATTCAGGCTACTTACGTTGCTTTGTGCAGAAATTGTTATCTCAGGAACAGTAAGAGATATTATCGGAAGCCTCTGTGTCCAACTGTAATTATGTGAATAAAAGCTTATCCTTGGATTTATGGTATATGCGTCAGCGTTATATGCTTCTATTCTTGCAGAGAAACGAAGAGTTCCGGCAGACTTTGTAAGGCTTACAAGATTTGTGTTATTTCCAACGAATGTAGCCTTATTATCAGCTGAATCTGTTGACACTGAGCTTTCAATCAGCATTAATCCATCAGGCAGAGGAAGTTCAAATCTTACATCTGAATTCTCGCTGCTATTTATGCCTGAGCTTATCCAGTCATTAAGATCATATTTTATGCTGAAATTTGCTGCTCCGCCAACGATGCTGGTAGCTGTGCTTACATTCACAACAGGTGTAGCATTGTGAAACACAGTCGCTCTTTCATCATTCAGCGAGCTGCATCCTGCAAAAGCATATTCAGCGAACTTAAAGAATCCTGCCTTCTGACCAAGATCAGACAGACTGATACAGTTTTCAAAAGCGTTATTTCTTACCTCATCAATATTCTTTGGAAGTATGGCACTTGTAAGGGAATTGCAATCCTTGAATGATCTGCTGCAGATAACAGAAATTCCGTCCGGAATATCAATTTCTTTAAGCGATAAACAGTTTTCAAACGCTGCATCGCCTATTGTAGTAACCGTTTCAGGAAGATCAATCTTTTCAATTGAAACGCAGTTCATAAATGAAACTACGCCAATTGTTTGAAGAGAAGAAGGCAGCTTAACTTCCTTCAGAGAGATATCATCTGTAAACAAGCCACTGTTATGTGAACAGCAAAGTTCTTTTATACTATCAGGCAGAGATACTTTTTCTAATGTATCACAGCTTCCAAATGCACCTCCGCCGAGTTGCTTAACAGATTCCGGTACACTGATCTCTTTAATGTTATCACAGTTATAAAAGCATTCCTCTCCTATTTCAACGGTATTTTCAGGTATTGATATTGAAGAGAGATTAATACAATCCTCAAATGCTGCTTCTCCTAAATAAACTATACTGTCATGAAGTTTTATCGAAGGGAGTGCGTAACAGCAACTGAATGTACCATTCTCAACCCTTGTAACAGCATCAGGGATATTAACTTCTTCAAGTGAAATGCATTCGCTGAACGCAAAAGCGCCTAATTTATTTACATTCTCAGGAATAGAAATGCTCTTTAATAAATCGCAGCCTGAAAATGTATAGTCTCCGATCTCAACAAGCTCTTCCGGAAAAGCTACCTGCTCAAGCGCAGAACAGTTTGTGAACATACCGACGCCGTTCTTTGAGTTAAGTACTGTTATCTCTTTAGGCAGCTTTGCTTTGGAAAGCTTTTCGCAGTTTGCAAAAATACCATATCCAAGAGAAGTAACTGTATCAGGTATTTCAATACTTTCAAGGCCGCTTCCTGCAAATGCCATATTACCTATAGCAGTTACTGTTTCAGGTATACTGAAATCTATGAGCGAAATACATTGTGAAAAAGAATTCTTACCGATATAATCTATATTATTCAGTTTTATATCTGATAGTTTAGTACAGCCGCTGAATGTATTATCTTCTATTCGTGATATAGAATTAGGAATAGTAATAGATTTAAGACTGCTACAGCCTGAAAAAGCTCCATCCTGGATGCTTATTACGCTTTCAGGGATATCAATCAAAGTAAGTGAGCTGCAACCGTTGAATGCATCATGGTTTATCCTTTTTATGCTTTCAGGTATCTTTATTGATGTGATTTTTACATTGCCGGAAAATGCTGCATAACCGATTTCTGTTACAGATAATCCGCCAAGTGTTTCAGGTATATTGACTTCAGTCTCTTCACCGGTATAGCTGTCAATAACTGCATTTCCGCCCGAAATATAGTATTTATATCCGTTTTCTTCAGCCATTGACGCAGTTCTTAAAGAAATGCTTTTAGTAGTTTCAGTGTATGATAATGTTGGCAAAATTACCGAATTGTCTAATAATGATGTTCCCGATGATACAATGTCGGCGTTTTTTACTGAATCTTCCGGAACAAAATCAATGATACCATTGATTACTGCTTCAGCATCAACAGAACTTACATCATCCAATGAAAGATCAATATTTGATGATTCAGCAGAAATTCCCTGAACAATTGCAGGGAGAGAAGAATTTGCACATAGTACTGTCATCACAAGTGTACTACTGATCATAGATTTGCATAGTTTACTAAAACTTCTCATAATCTGACTCCTTTTACATTATTTGATAATGCGGAATAAACAAACGTATTTTGAACATGGTACTATAAAACATTATCATCTCCCATCATATATAGTTTTTGATTTCAAACAGCAAAGAACAAATACCAGATTCAACACACAATGTCCTTATTTAAATATAAATGCATTACTCAATATATTATAAATTAAACTTTTTCTGATGTCTAATCTTTTTTTGTTAAAATTATCACATTATTATTTGATGCTTAAAGAACTTTAAGTAATACCACATATAAATAATATTCAACTTTTCTCGCATATAAAAAAATATACCATATCATACATAATAAAAAGCAGTCATAAGACTGCTTTTTTAAGTTACAATATGCTCTAATGCAAATAGTTACAAATGTCACACATGAAGTGACAAATGACATCTTAATAAACGACTGTAATAGTGATAGAATGATATCATACCAAACAGATAAAAAGTGTCATGCGCAGGGCACTTTTAAATAACAAATAACTGTATTTTTTTACGGAGGGCGTGATGCAGAGAAGGCTTTCAGCAAAACATACAGAGTATTATCAGGTTCAGTCATAAAATCAACCTATGAAAATATTATTGCAAAGGAGAGATCAATATGAGTATGTACGATCTTATCGGTCAGTATCCAGATAATAAGGATTTGCAGGGGTTAGCCACAGAGTTTCAAGGAGTATGCCATGATAACGAGAACTGGTATTTTACTCAGAATGGATATCTATGGAAATTCCCTCGCACAACTAATTTCTATAATGGCTTTTATACATCTGAGGATGTAAGAATTGACAAAAATAACAACGTCAATGTATTACGTAGGCCTTCTAAAATATTCAAACGTGCATCAGAAGGGGAAAATATGCATTTGGGAGATATCGATTATTATAAGGGATATATTTTTGTTCCTCTTGAAAACAAAAATAACGGAACAAGATCTGTCAGAATATACAGAGCAAGTGATCTGGTACTTATAAACGAACAGCGCATCAAGAGATATGATGGCAAATACTTTACTGCTCTGGCATGGCTTGCTATAAATCCTAATAATGGATTGCTCTATACTTCCGATCATAATATAAGCCAGTTTGAACTTAAGGGTGCTGAAGAAGGACGTTCTGTGGGACTACAGGTCTACACAATAGGCGATGTTACAAAGCCTAATCCGTTAAAAATACATTCTGTGGCTGACATATACGATTCACAGATGAAGCCGGTTGATATCATGTATACTCAGGGAGGCTGCTTCGACGAAGAAAATCATATATATATCGTCAACGGAGACGCAAGGGGAACTCATGCCAATGAAAACGGTGGTATTTCGGTATTCAAGGTATCTTCATGTCCTTCAAAGGACGCTCATGACAAGCTTACAAGACTTGACCATTCAACACAAAGAGGTCATTTCCGTTATCAGTTTGACGGCCTATGGAACGAGCCCGAAGGTATTACATACTGGGATGTGGATAAATTCATATCAAATAAAACCCCAGGCATTCAAGGACAATTGCACGCAATAGTTTTAAATAACGGAATCACTGACAAAATATGTTTTAAACATTACCGTTGTACATGGCTTCCTTTGCCGGGAAATGTCAAAATAACGAAATATGCCGATCTGCCTAACCAAACTATCGAAATAGAACTGGTCAATATGAGAGTCAATACCACAGTACAGTGGCAACGCAGCACAGACAAGGTAAACTGGACAGATTTTCGCACACCGTTTAGTTTGAAATATACTACAACCAATGAAGATAAGAACCATTATGTCCGTGCAAAGGTCACAGCTGACGGTTACACTGGTGCTCGTTATTCAGAGGCTTGCTTTATAAACCCCGAGAGAATTAGCGGTTATGTAAGAATTGTAGGCGATAACAAAGAGTCATACGCTGGCAGTGGGATAGTAAAGGGGGCTGGAGATATTCTCGAGCTCAAACTGATAAATACCCCTCCAAAAATATGGGTAGAATGGGAGAGAAGTAGAGATAAGAAGACATGGACCTTCGTAGAAAGAATAAGCGACGCATATTGTGGCGATTATTATTCGAAAGCCAGTGATGAACAGTATTACTTCCGTGCAAAAGTCGGCGCATACGGCGGATCAGGATATGGAGGTGTACTTTACTCTAACGAATGTCACATTATCAAAAAACTGAGTGGCAAGATATCTTATACATCATCGATTTGCTGCGGAAATCCCATAAGTACAGGACTGAGTGGAGAAATCAGCAAACTTCCGAAAGAGATTCTCCATTATCACTGGGAATTAAAAACCTTGATAGATGATACCTGGATACCTATTCCGTATGAATATAAACATACTTTTACTCCGCAAGAGGAGTATAAAGGACAACACATTCATTTAAGGATAGATGCGGACGGTTATGCAGGCTCAGTTTGTTCGGATGAAGCTGTTGTAAATCCGATGCCAGAACTTACAGGAGGTATCGAATTTACGTCATATATAGTTGAATGCGGAAAAGAAGTTAAAACCAGGCTTATCGGAAATGTTCAACGGGTTCAGTCAAACAAATTGCATTATCAATGGCAGATAAACAGCAGCTCAAATAATAATGTTGACGAAAAGGACTTTGCAGATATACCTAATGAGAATAAAAGTACCTATATTCCTAAAATTACTGATGCAGGCAAGGTTATCCGCGTTGTGCTGACGGCAGACGGCAGAAAAGGAGATATTAAAAGTATTGGAGTAAGAGTCAGCAGGCCACAAAATCCACAAACTGTTACTGTTCCACAATTGGCTGTTAAAAGTCCGTATACAACAATAGAAGTAATAAACGCAAAGGCTGATCAGGAATATGTTATTTCTGATTCAGCATCAGCACCTGAGAACTGGGATAAAGCAACATATCCATTAAAAGACGGTTCTTTAAGCTTAAATTGTCAGCGAGGCGTTACCGTCTATGTGCATACGAGATTCAAAGTTTCTTCATCTCAGGCAGATGAAAATAAAAGTACATATAATTCAGCATATATCCCCGATCCTAATTATCTTAACAATTTGACTCTGAATTATAACTCAACAGAATTAAAGTTCGGAGATGTATTAAAACTTGAGGTTTCACCTTATCCCGAGGATTTCAAGAGCTGGAATGATTCATGCACAGTCAAGTGGTTTATAAATGGCTATGGTGTGGTATTATATGCAGATTATGAATGTACAAAACCAATAACCCTGAGTACACCGATATCTGACAAAACAGTTTATGTCAAGTGTACAGCAAAATGTGACTCTGTTACTGTAGGAGTCGAAAAACAGGTTGGTTTATCAAGCATTTATGTTGCTAATTGTTTAATCAGAATCAAATAGGAGCCTCTGAAAAAAATCACTGCAGGCTCACTCTATGGGGCTCGATAAAACTTTTGGGAGCAGCTTAATAGGCTGCTCCCATTTTGAGTTTATAATAACTATCCGACAAAGGAACCACTAGTGAACAGAGACAGAAATCCCAATTATCAGTATTTCTCTGTGTGTTGTAATATAAAAAATGACTTTGATTCCTGACAATACAAATACTATTTCCTCTACCACAGAGAAAACTGAGTGCAAAGGCGACACTAACTGTGGCGGTCAAATAGATATAGCAGATGCGGTACTTATTATGCAGGCCCTTGCAAATCCTAATAAATATGGTTTAGACGGTACAGCAGAGCATGCAGTACATTTACATTCCAAACTTGAAAAAGCATGGGAATGATGAAAGAAGCAGGGGCTACGGAGGAGCTGAAAGCGAAAGATCAGATGGCATGGGTTGGATTAGTGAACAACCTGAAAGCGTCGATAGAGGAACAGCTCCTGAGCGAATTGATCTACATTTAACAGATAATACAGTACACGAAGCAGTATCGGAAGATAATTCTGATACTGCTTTTTCTGTTCTTGAAGAAGCCAAAAGTCGTATAAGCGAATACATTGACAAGGAATTCGGAAATGAAGCCGATTTCTCGGATCTTTCAAATGTATCGCTTGCATTTACTACTGACGAAGACAGTTTTACTCCGATAGAAGTGTATGCTGACCTTGTGGAATACAGGATAGTCACCTTATATGATGATAAGGATGTAGCTCAAATATTAGGATATAGAGACACATCTGATGCATTAAAAAAGCACGTCGATGATGATAAGCTGAGTCGGCGTTTTGCCGACTCAGGTCAGAATCATATTATGTATATCATAAACGAGTCTGGCTTATATACAGAAAGCTCCTAAAAGCAAAAATGAACAAATAGTGTAGATGAGTGTTAAATGCCTCCGTTCCATTTTACGATTATTATATTTAAGCTCTTTAATTCTTGACAGTACTAAAGAAAATAAATTATAATATTGACATGGATTTATATCTTTATCCATCAACAAAACTATATAAGGAAGGAGGATTCAAATGGGAAGATTTTTCACATCTACGCAGATTCATAATCCAAACCTGCTTGACAGAAACCGGTTTATAAAATTCTTCAGAGAAGAAATGAAGAAGAATGGCTATGTTACCTGTAACAGCGATGAAAGTGAAATATCCTACATTCTAAGATTTGCAGATGACAAATGGGTGACAATAACTTCAGAAGCCTATAAGCAAGGCAATCGTTTTTCTCAAACTGATGCAGGCAGGATAGCGAAAATGCTCAAGACGATATGTATCAACACAACTGTTATCGACAGCGACTGTGCTATCTTGGAGATGTATGGTGCTGACGAACAAAAGGTTGATACGCTTATTATGGGACGAGCTGACGATTATTTCAGCGAGGATATCCATTTGCCATCTGAGAGCGCATGGAAGCCATTTTTAGCCGATAAAAGTTTATGGAATACGCTTTGCGAGATTGTCAAGGATAGTAAGAGCTATACCTTTGTGGAAGAAGGTTTAGCGAAACTTGCTCCAATCATCGGCATGGACAGTGAGAATATTTTATTCTATCCAGAAGATTCAGATGAAAATGAGCAGACTATTATTCTTGATTTCAAGAAAGATAAAGCTAAAAAAGAGAAAAAGCTTACATTAAATACCCTGTTCACACAAATATATGGTGAGGCGCTTGAACCATTAGGATTTAAAAAGCCTAAATTACGTCAGCCGTATTATGTTCGTGTGATCAATGATGAAATTATACATATAATTGGAATCAATGATATGAAGTCGCATCTGGTGGCATTTGGTGGGGTTGCTACGGTTTATCGTAAAGAACTTTGTCTGGATCATTCATTTCGTCAAAATGAAAGATGGCTTAGAACTTTAATTGATTTCTATGCCAAGTGGCACATTTCAGATAAGCCATTTAATCAAGAAATTCAATCAGGTTTTCATTACCATGAATATATTGAGTCAAAATCTTTATCAAAAGCAGTTCAGAACGCATTGAACGAGTCAATAACATGGATTCTGCCTGTTCTGAATAATGTAAAAACCCTTAAAGATGTTGCAGATTATGACGAATATGTATTCAAAAACCATATCTCTGTTATTTCATTGCCATTACAGGAATCTCTTGCCGCACCATACAGTGATGCATCGATCAGATTCCTTTTAAATGATCCGCTTGCTGATCTTGAACAGAGATATACATCTTCATTGAAACTAATAGATGAAGAAGATATACGCTATAATCGCGCACAGGAAGAAATAATGCGTAATAGGAAAGAATATGAGCAGAGATATAATGAATCATGCGAGAGGCTTCATATGTTTCTTGAAGATAAAGAAATGCATGATCAGACACTTGAAGAACTGGCAAGGCGCAAAAAATATAATATTGAAATGCTCAAAAAATACAATGTTTACTGATTCAAATCATATTTTATGATCTACTAATTAATTTGAAAGGAAAAAAAGATGAAACTTAAAAAAAACATTCTTAAATCTATAGGCATGTTACTTGCTTTTATAATGCTATTCCAGCAAATTCCAGTTGTTGAATTGAAAGCAAATGCCGCATTTCCTCTCCCTAAATTTAGAGTACTGTTTTATACAGATGCATTTAAAACGGGAAATTTTAATAATATAACTGATATTAATGTAGATGATCCAAATTTCCTAGAGCATGCAGCAGAAGCAGCATTAGATGCAGCTAATGGCGGCATTAAATTAAGAGACTGGAAAAAACTTACGGTTGATGATCAGCTTTCTCCCGGAGAAATTCATAGAAGAGTACAGGATGATCTTTGGTTTAGATATGGAAAAAGAGGAACCGAAGGAATAGATATACTTGATGAAGGCGAATTGCCTATTACATATGATAAAAATGCTACTGCTCCGGATATATCTATAGATGGCAAAGATGTAAGTGTGGATGTACCGTCTAAAATGTCCGGACGTGCCGATATTTATAAGAGTAATGAAAATAAAACAACAGGTCTTTGGGAAGTTAAACCGCCTTCATATTGGAAAAAAAATAAAGCATTAGGAATTTTACAGCTTGCTGGATATGTATATTTTGGTGTGGATGAATTTGGAGATCATTCTTTTAGATTTGGTGAAGTTTCCAACAAAAATACTATTACCGGTGGATATTCTTCGTTTAATGCGTATTATCTTTGTACAGATCTTGTAACTGTATGGCCGGAAACAGTAACATATGAATATAACTATTCTATTACAACGGACTCACTGATTATTTATAATTTTAGAAGATTAGAACCTGAAGAGGGTGAACATGCTCTTAGCCCCGCAGCAGCAAGCGCTTTTGCATTTGCTGCAAAAAAACTATTAGATAACTTAAAAGATAAACTTCCCGGAGGTTCAGGCAATTCAGAGCCGCAGCCAGGTTATTCATACAATTATGATCCGGGATACGAGCCAAATCCTGATACTAACCCAGGATATGATCCAAATCCGGGAACAGACCCGAGCTCTGGTCATCATTATATTGATGAGGAGGAGGAAGCACAGTGTCAACGCCTTATAGAAGCTCTTACAAATCCTGTTGTCATTGGCGTTGGAAGTACTATTGTTGCGGGGCTTATACTTTATACTTTAGAAAAGTATTCATCAATGAAACCATCTGAGCTTATTGCTGCACTTGCATCTGGTAATCTTAGCGTAGCTGATGCAATGGGATGCTTTGCACTGCCTGCTTTTGCCGGTTATGGTTATGATGATGAACTAAAAAAATATGTTTATGGCGACGATGAAGAAGATGATGATGATGAAGATGATGATCTGACAGAAGATATTCATGATGAAGATGATGATTATGGAGATGCTGGAAATGCTGCTCCTCCAAGAGATCCGCTCGCAATTGATTTTGGCGCTGCCGGAATCAATCTGACCACACTTGAGAATGGTGTAAATTTTGACCTTGACAATAACGGGTTTGAAGAAAAAACAGCATGGATAGGTACAGAAGACGGTTTTCTTGCTTTAGATGTCAATGGAAATCAGAAAATTGATAACGGAAGCGAATTATTTGGCGATCAGTTTATTCTTTCAAATGGTAAGCGTTCTGAATTCGGATTTGAGGCTCTCAGTGATTTTGATGAAAATAATGATCAGCTTATCACAGAAGAAGATCCCGTTTTCCAGAAGTTATTAATATGGATTGACAAGAATCATAATGGTAAATCAGAATCAGATGAACTTTACAAATTGATAGAAAAAAATATCACTTCAATAAGCGTTGATTATACAGAAGCTGATTACCTTGATACTGAAACAGGAACTTACATGGCTGAAACTGCTGTTGTAACATTAAATAATGCACAAACATCTATCAGTGAATTCTGGTTTGATGTTGATACAACAAAAACTACACATAACGGCAGTGTTACAAGTGGAAATGTTCCTTCTTTTGAGGATGCAATCAATGGAGACGAAACCGGCGAAACAGCTAAGATTTATATGAATTTCCTTTTTACAGATGATTTTGCTGTTAAGCGTTATTATCTCAAACAGTTCCTTTATAAGATCACAGGTTCGGAAAATATTGATCCAAACAGCAGAGGTGGCAATATAGATGCAAGAGACCTTCACATGATCGAGCAGTTTATGGGAAGAACATTCGTTGGTGTTGGCGGTGAAAATCCGAATGCTCCTGCTGCTGAAATTCTCAAGAAGATAGGCAATCGCATTGAAAACATCTATTATTGTATCCTTAGCTGTCAGACAGACTTCAATCACCGCAGACAGAAAATGGTAAATGGCGATACACTTGACATTACACCTTTAACCACTAATATCAGCGGAATGATCGCTTGCGGAGATCCTGAAACAAATCAGCTTATATATGATCTTGGTGTTTATCTCCGTGTTTATGACCACAGAAAAAATACTCACTTCTTTGACGAATTCCTAACATTCTGCAAAACACTTCCTGAAGAGTATGCTGCTATTGCAGACATTTCAGGTTCAGAATCATCCACCTATATCGGTACAAATGATGCAAATAATTACAAAGGTTTATCAAATATTAATTATTTATTCGGACTGGACGGAAATGATAGTTTGACAGGAAATAACGGCAATGATATACTGTACGGCGGCAAGGGCAATGACAAGCTTTACGGTGGAAACGGCAATGATACTTATGTTATTGAAGTAGGTCATGGAAATGATATTATAAATGATACACAGGGTGTAAATTTAATTTTGTTTGCTGATTGCTTTACAGAGGATGATTACAGTCTTTCAGTTGATGCAAATCTTGGCTTTGTAATGACTAATAAAGAAACAGGTGAAAAAGTTTCTGTTCCCGATTTCCTGAAAAATCCGCTTTCATACAAATTCTCATTCGGCGGAAAAGATGCTTCATTCTGCAGCGGCGTTGATCGCGATGTCGTAAACGGATCATTTGCTGATGACTATCTTGAAGCTGGTGACGGCTTCAATATCTTCTACGGCGGCGACGGCGATGACGTACTCAATGGCGGCAAGGACATGGACTTCATGTACGGCGGTGAAGGTAATGACACTCTCAATGGCAGAAACGGTCTGAACGTAATGTTCGGTGAAGGCGGAGACGACACTCTCTATGCAGGTGATGACGGTTCATACCTCAGCGGCGGAGACGGCAACGATAAGATCTACGGCGGCGGCGGCGCTGATGTACTTGACGGCGGCAAGGGCGATGATTTCTTACAGGGAGATCACGGCGACAATACATACATCTACGGCAAGGGCTACGACCACGATATTATAGATGCTTCTTCAGACAACAACACCATACTTATCAAGGATTACACTACAGCAAATATGAAGCTTTCACGTAATCTTCATAACGACCTTATCATTCGCTTCGGTGGCGCAGGTACAAACGACATTCTGACGATAGATCACTTCTTCGACTATAACAGCAACCGCGACATCAGTTTCGTATTTGAAGCTGAAGGCGACAAGGTATACGGACAGTATGAGATCACCGAAAACAGAAAAGTTTCATTCGAGCCTGCTGTTGATGATAACAACGGTCACTGGATGGGCATATATGTAAACGATAATGTTGAGTACCACGCTCTCGGCGGCAATGATATGATCGGCGCAGGAACAGGAAATGATATTCTTGACGGTGGTTCAGGTGATGATACACTCTCTGGAAGTACAGGTATAGATACATACATTTTCGCAAAGGGCTACGATCACGATACTATCAACGAGTGGAGCAATGAAAAGAGCATAATCAAGCTCTTTGACATAACTTCAGACGAGGTAGAATTCGTTGAAAACGAAAACAATGGTAACAGTCTCGATATAATCGTAAAGGGTACAGAAGACGTACTCACTATAAGCAACTTTAGAAACGGAAACGAGACGTACGAATTCAGATTTGCTGATCTTATCACAGGAACAGTAAATAAGGATACTCTTGAATTCATTGCAACAGAAGAATCCGTAAAGATCAAGGCAGATACTATCGCAGCTGCTCAGGAAGCTTTCGAGAACGAAGAAGAATTCGCTATTGACGATACAGACTGGGTAAACACAGCGTATATGCACCTTGATGAAGGTCTTGAATGCTTTGGCGATCCTACAAAGATATTCGACAGAACAAGTCTCTTTGTACCAAACGTGGAAGAGGAATTTGAGACAATAGACAAGACTTACGTTGGACAGGTACCTGCAAGAGAGGCTGATACTATCCCTGCTGATGATATATCCGCGAATATAGATAATCAAATAGTGATTGTTACAGAGAATTTATCAGAAATTGAGAACCTTCTTGTTAATTCATCAGTAGAGTAAAGAATGAAATAATATCTATTATATTTTTTTATTGATGTATTATTTAAAAGTAATCCCGAAAGTAGTTTTTATTTACTTTCGGGATTTTGTTTGTATGGCAACGTGCAGTATATGATGAATACTATTTTGAGTCAATCCCAAAGCAGTCGGTCTTATTTAAGAATACTTTTTTTCAGGATGCTTCAGCAGTCTTTTTGTCATGCTCTTTTTTGCCTTGGAAAATTTTTTCAATTTTTTTCATTTTAGGGCTTGACTTTTATTTGCAGGTTTTTTAAATATATTTTTGAATATTATTACTATCATTCACTTATATTTTATATTAAATAGTTAAAAAATCAAGGATTATTTTCTTTTATCTGCTGATTTTCGCAATAATTGGCAAAAGCAGCAATTTGTGACTATGAAATGTAATTTGAAATCTATGTTCTTATACATATCTGCTTTCAACAATTATATATGGGTGATTCTCAAAGGTTTAATTCTGACGGACGTCAGCAGAAAAAATATAAAAAATTACCGACTTCGCCATTTTGATGTGGTATCATGCAAAACTTCAAAACGTACAGGAACAGCTGAAAGAACGTATTTCAGCGCTCTGGAAGGATATATATGAGCAGCTTATTATTTACATCGTGCATCAGGTGTGATATAATTACGTGATGTATGATATTTTTTTGATAAAAGTGAAATGTAGCTCTGAAAAAATCTGACTTAATATACAGAGGGAGAAAATTCCTCAAGAAAGGAGGCAGATTTGATGGATGATCTATCAATAATTGAACTGCTGCAAAAGAGAAATGAATCGGCTATTAGCGAAATTCACAGTAAATATATGAAGCTTTGCGAATATATTGCGGGAAATGTGCTTTCCCTGCATGAAGATGTCGAAGAATGTGTTAATTCCGCCTGTTACGAAGTCTGGAACAGCATACCGCCCGCAAAGCCCAAAGACTTAAAAAGCTACATATGCCGTATTGTCAGAAATATTGCAATAAACCGACTGGAGTATAACTCTGCTGCAAAACGTAACAGCCGCTACACGGTATCTCTCGAAGAAATATCGGACTGTGTTCCGGCGAATAACGACAGTGACGTAATACTTTCCGACCTCGCTGATACGATCAGTCGTTTTCTACACTCTCAGGACGAAATACACCGCAGGGTGTTTGTACGAAGATACACCTACGGTGATTCGGTTGCGGAAATTGCAGAACGCTATTCGCTGAATGAGAAGACCGTTGCAACATACCTTTTCCGTACAAGAAAAAAGCTGAAAGTATTTCTTAAAGAGGAGGGCTATAACTATGAATAAGAACAATTTTATGAAAGCCATGAGCATGATAGACGAAGAACTGATGCATGAAGCCGACACGCCTTATACACCGGAAGCGGCAGGGGATACATCAAATGAAATATACAGAGAAAACGATGAATCCGATTCTGTTTCGGGAGTCGATGTTTATCACGGCTTTTTATGGAAAAAAGTCCTTGCAGCTGCTGCAACCGTTATGATAGCCGCAGGAGCTGTCGGCGGCGGTGCTTATTATTATTCCAGGCTTAAAGAAAACAACAATATTAACAACATAAATGATAACAGCATGGTTAAAGAAGATGTTGAGACTGATGTGGTCACACAGCCATCGACAGGAACGCAAACGACTAAAACTCAAACAATTACAACTCAAACGACTGCAAATGAACATATCACCATTACTCAGACATATGCAGATACCGAGACGACAGTGCAGGATACCACTCCTTTGTCAAATATTGTCCGCTATGAATCGATCAATCTGCCGGACGGTATTGAAAGCTTCCTGAATTCTGAACGTGCAGCAGACGGATTCAGCTACATTGTCTACTATGGTGAGCAAGGGGATAGGGATATGGCTTATCTGCACATAAGCGAGGATATGCAGACGATAGAGATGTCTGTGCTCACACCACCCGATGATAAGAGCGTCTACGACTTTTTTTACCGAGGTTCTGCATTTGAAGAAGACGGGATATGGGTGATTGTCAGCAAGGAGAGTAAAGACCGGAATGAAGGTGAAAATGTGCAGTATCTCCTCTGCCACTATGCTGAAGACGGAACATTGCTATCCACCGTCCCGGCAAAGGATATTTGGGTTAACACATACACTTACCTGAACAACGAAGGTTTTAACTGTGTGGGCGATATGCTGTATATGACACTGTCAGACGGCAAAATACTGCAAATTGACAAAGAAACAGCGGAAGATTCTGTAATAACGGATCTGGGAATAGATTATGACCACGCCAACAGCTTACGTGACTATAAATTTCTTTGTTTTGACAGAGATGACAAGCCGGTTCTTCTTCAGGAAAAGGTGTACTCTGTTCCGGACAAAAGTGAAATCAAGGAAGCTGTAGTTTATGAATTTGATCTTGCATCCGGCAGTTGCGGACAGACTCTATACTCCATCGGAGAGGATTTGAACAAAATCAGTTTTCTTAAGGGCTGCGGCGAATACCGTTTCTTCATTAACACATACAACGAACTGATCGGCATAAAAGACGACGGCACACAGGAGGTACTTATCGACATTAAAGCCTCTGACCTTGAGACGCAGATCATGAATCCGGACGACTACCCTGTCCCATACACTAACAATCTGTTCGACATAAATATTATTCCGGCCGATGATACACGGTTTCTTGGTCTCTATATGCATTATCCGGAATACAGAACTGAGGCGTTCCGCTTTACCCGAAAGCACGAATCCGAGCTTAATTAAAGGCAACTCTGTGCAAAGACCGCCTTTGTCGCAGTATGAATTCGGTCATTGATATGATCTTCTGAATATAGCTCTGAGAAGACTAACCTGTATTCTTGATTTATGCTGTTTTACGCTTGATATTTTTCCTGACCTGTGTTATACTGTAAAAAACAACACAGACAGGAGTAAACAGCATGAAAAGATTTATCGTGAAACTGCTATTGGCGCTGTTTATACATATACTGTATTTTGTGACAATTGCAGGGATCGGTATTACAAATGCTTTTGTTGGTAAAAAAGCAGCTTTGCTTGAGCTATCACTTTTTACTATAATGGTGATTCTCCTGTTCATATCATATTTCGTTGCACCACTATCATCAAAAGCACATAAGATAATTTACTGGGTCGTTTCAATACAATTTAGTCTGTTTACAGCATGGTTTTGGATGTACTTTATTTCTGGACCAATTTGGAAATACTGACCTGAAAACTGTTCCGCATAATGATTTGCTTTATTCCGGCGGATGGGGAAGATAAGGAGGTGATTGCAATGAACTGTTATGAATACTGAGATCGTCTTTCTGCTGAGTGTGATGCCTTTCATGATTATGCATGCTATCATCTTGAAGAGTTTAAAACTGAATTTGAAAACAAAAAATGCAGAAAGGTTATGTCAACATACGGACGCGGATTAGGAATTGCATCGCCGAGTAAGATGACAAAGTATATTATCAAGAATTACAAAAGCGGCAGAGTAATTAAAACTGTAAAACCGGGACAATTATATAAAGTAACATATTATGACAGTGAGGATTCTCCGCTTGCTATTGAAAGCTATTCACAGCTTTCACCTGACGGAGGTTATACTCAAAGAAGTGAAACGAGATACTTTGTTAATTACGGCGATTCTGTTTGGACTGCATTGTTTTCTGAAAGCGGATTGATTTATAATGAACATTATAAAATAGTGTATGATGAAAATCATCGCTTAAAAGGCTTGTATCAAATTAATGCAGGCAACTCCTTACAGGTAATGGCTGAAGAATACGATTACAGTGAAATCGAACAAGGTATTGTAACCTGTCTTTTCACTGACTATGTTGGCAAAGCAAGCGGAACTTCAAAAGATATTCCTATTGGGTATAAAGGTTCACCAGCCATACAATGGAAATATGTTGTAAATATTGATGAAAAAGGAAAGCATAAGGCAATAACAGTTTATAAAAACATAAATGGAGAATTTGTCTTTAATGAACATGTAGATTTTTGAATTCAATATTTATTAGCCGAGGTCTTAGACCTCGGCTATTTTTTGTAATCCGTAAACCCCGGAAAAGCTTAATGACATTACGTCTCTGCCGGGGGATGCTTATTTGCTAACTAATTTTAATATTTGAGATCAACATAGTTTTTGTAAAACGAATCAAACCGAAAATCAATTCTCGTTTTACAGGCTCATACAAATTTATACTTTCAAGCATATGTGACAGGGATTTATAATAATCCTCACTATTATATATTCCTATCTTATTGTTACCCTTATCGGGATTTAAAATATAGTAACTGTATGAGTTCCGCTACATCTAATGACATATTTTACCATCACTGTTCTGATAAGTAAAAAAAGCTGTTACACTTTTAATTAAAATTTCGTTATTATAAATGGAAACATTTATAATAAAAAATCAATACTTAAAAAGTTACTTGTATGCTATAGAATAAATAACATTTTTAGCAATAATTGATTAGAATAAACAGTTTTTGAAACAATTCTTTTTATACAATTCTTCATCTTGATACTTGAGATTATTATAACTATATTTATGAAGCTGTGATAATGAAATTACTATAATTTGTGGGTTGGGGTTTCAAATTGAATATCAAAGTAATATTTTTATAGTTCACAGTCTTGTGATTGTTATATATTTTATTTGTTGTTTGGTGTATAAGTTTAATGTGCAATATATAAACAATAATCGACTTGTTTTTTTCTATTGTAATAATATATAATGTATAATATATAATGTCAACTGATATTTTATATCATTGGTTAATATTATAAGACAGACAGGAGTGATACTATGAAAACGTAGCACAGTACATCTCATCAAAACAAAAACAGAAAATGATTATTAAACGGAGGTAAAAATGGTTAAGAAATTATTATCAGCTATTCTTTCAATCACGACAGCAGTAAGTTTATTGACATCATTTCCTGCAACAGCTGGAAATACAACAAAAGTACCATATTCTTTAAGTGATGGAATTACAAAGCT
This sequence comes from uncultured Ruminococcus sp., assembly GCF_946415235.1. Classification (GTDB taxonomy): domain Bacteria; phylum Bacillota; class Clostridia; order Oscillospirales; family Ruminococcaceae; genus Ruminococcus. The sequence continues at coordinate 32,628 of NZ_CAMKRR010000023.1, forward strand.
TAAAAGCAATCTTTCAACTAAAAATGATTATTTAAAAGCAAAATCTTTGTTAGTCGATTATCGTAAGGCTGTTAGCGATTATAAGGATACTGAAGAACAGATCGCTAATACGGCTAATCCGGTAAAAAAGATTCGTTTGCAGTTTGAGCTTGAAAAACAGGAAAAAGTAGTTAATGAGTGCGCTTTAGAAGTAGCTTCAAGATTAGGCATCAATAGTGATAGCCCAAATGAAATGCAGTTAAGCATCAGCAGTATGCTGTCAGGCCATTTGGATACAAAATTTGGCGAATTTGATTATTCCTTCAATAGTTTTTTTGATTGGCTTTGGGAAATAGAACCCGAAACTATCGATGACAGCGACGGTGACGGCCTTAATGATGAATTAGAAGCAGAAATAGGAACAGATATTAATTCTGCTGATACTGACGGAGATAGCCTCAAAGACGGCGAGGAAGTTGATAAATACTTCACTAATCCTCTTGAAGTTGATACCGACAAGGACGGTCTAAATGATGATGATGAGATCTATTTCTGTACCGATCCCAACGATCCTGATACAGACGATAACGGCATACTTGACGGTGATGAAAAACGCGATCAAAGCTTTGTCTATAAAGCTGAAAACAAAGATAGCGCTGTAACTGAGGTTTTTGTATCGTTGAACGGAACCGGAAATCTTCAAAAAAATATGCAGATTAACAGTATAATGAACAAGGATAGATTGTGTTCAAATGCAGTTGGTCTTGTTGGTGAGCCTTTCTCTATCGAAACATCATCACAGTTTGATGAAGCGACGCTGACCTTCAAAATTGACAAAACAAAACTCGGAGAAACTGATTTCAACAATCTGCTTTTCCTATGGCATGATGAAGAAAATCATGAATTCGTTGAACTTGATACTATCCATGACAGTGAGAATAGTACTGTAAGCGTTAATACTACACATTTCAGCAAATACTTGATTGTTGACAAAGAAGAATGGTATGCAGCATGGGCTAAAAAATTCAATTATAATAATGCTGATATTTCAGGTGCACCATTAGTTAGTTATTATACAGTACTGGCAATAGATTGTTCAGGAAGTATGGAGTGGTATGATCCAATTTCTTATGAAAACATTGATAATACAATGCAGTATACCTGTGAAAGAAAAAAAGCAGCCGAAGGATTTATAAATGTAATGAATCCTAATGATAAATCTGCAATACTCTTATTTACAGGCTATGTTGAGAATTCTCCGAAATTAACTAATAACAAAGATGATTTAAAAGCTGCTTTAGAAGAAATATCAAGCGATGGAGGAACAGATTTCGATGTTGCAATAAATAAGTCAATAGAAATACTCGATAGTGAAAATAAAAACTATACTACTAAAAGAATCCTTCTATTATCAGACGGTGAATCATATGTATCTGATAATACAATTGACAATGCAAAGAAAAAATCCATTCATATCTATACAGTTGGACTTGGTGCCGATTCTGGAGATGAAACGCTGAAAAGAATATCTGAAGAAACCGGTGGTAAATTTTATAAAGCATTTACAGCAGAAAAGCTTGTTGCTATTTATGAAGAGTTTGGAATAAGCGGCGATTTCGACACAACAGATGACGATTATGATAAATTGTATGATGCTGTTGAAATTGCAGGTATAAGACTGGAAAACGGAGAAATAATTAATACAGATCCTACAAAGCCTGATTCTGACGGTGACGGATTTAAGGATGGAGAAGAAATAGATCCTAAAGTTGGCTGTAGATATAATAATAGCCTTAAACAATACTATTTTGTTATGAACTCTGATCCAAACGATCTGAATGACACCCCACCAGTCCCCACGGCCCCCCCCATAGATCCAGATCCTTTACAAGATGAAACAGAATCATCTTATTTCGCTTATGTGAGTGCGAATAGCGCAACATTACGAAAAGAACCTAATGCAGATTCACGTAATTTGCTGCCATCATCATTATCTTATGAATACGCTCATATAATTAAAATAGATAACGAAGTTGATGATACTAATAATGTTAAATCTGAACATGGTAATTATGTACGTAAATGGGGACACACAACGTATGAATATAATGGCAAATCCTATGAGGGATATATTTGCTTAGACAATTTAACGAAAGTTGAATATCCTTCTAATGTTGATAAAGAAGAATTCATTCTTCTATGTAATTGTATTGCACAGGAAGCAGGTCAAACAACAAATGATGAAATCGATCAAATGTTCATATGTTCGGTAGTTTATAACAGATTATCCCATGATATAAAAACTTATGGTAAGTGGGATGAAAAGAGCTATACTTTTTACAATGCTGATGATGAAGATGCTGCGAAGCATCCTAATAATAAGATTTATAAAGTTATCAACTATAATGATGAATTTAATAACCACAAAAGTTATATTAATTATCAGTATGAACATCCGGATTTCCCTTATACTAATAAAGTTACCGCAGCAGTTATTAAAGCTGTAATAAAATTTTATAATGAAAAAAGCGTTGAATATACCGATTACGATTATCATTTCTTTATTACAAAAGACACAAAAGACGCTAATGGTAAAAAAATATCAGAAGTTTATTTTAGTCCGCATCATCCTGAGAAGGGGGAAGCAGCATTAAAATATTACTGTCCTAGTACAGACACATGGGCTGAAGTTCGAGCAAATATCAACTCAGGAGCTCAAGAATTCGTTAACTAATATATTATGTCTTAAAAGAATTTTTATGATACAAAAAACTTCCCTTCCGTACAGAAGGTAATGTCATTAAGCTGAGGAAAAGCAAAATAGTCACAGGATCAAAAAATCTTGTGACTATTTCTTTTTTCTCGATATCCTTACGATCGTTTATGAACAGCAGTATATGTAGAAAACAACACACATTCAGTAGAAAACAGAATAGTCAGTATAAGTCAGCCATATATTGAATATAGCGCTGCAGTTGAACACTCACGGCCGGCGAAGTTGAACAGTACCGTCGCTGAAAATGAGTCTATCCTAAAATTTGTGTAAACCTCCAAAGTAGTGTATAATAGAAGAGACA
>NZ_CAMKRR010000024.1 GCF_946415235.1 uncultured Ruminococcus sp.
AGCGAATATAGCTGAGATAATGGGGCACAGCGATACTTCCGAAGATACAGTTCAGAAAGCAGCCGCATTTGCCAACAGGATAAATATGATCCCTTCTGTTATCCGCAAGGAACAGAAAGGCTATATACTTAATTCGCTGCTCATCCCCTTCCTTCTTTCAGCGCTCAAGCTTTGGGCAGGAGAGGTCGCATCTTTCAGTGATATAGATAAAACATGGAAGCTGTCAACAGGCTCAAAGCACGGCCCCTTTGAGATCATGGATACCGTCGGAGTCAATACCGTATATGCGGTCGTTGTAACAAATCCCTCTGCAAATCAGGAAGGAACTATGGAAAACCTTATTGCGAAAAAGCTCAGAAAGATGATAGAATCGGGCAGCAGATTTTATTCCTGAACGAACAGCTGAAGCATAATCATTATAGCATAAAAAACAGTCGTAAGAATTATTCTCTTACGACTGTTTTGATTTTATAAACTTATATTTTATGATACTTTCGCATTTACTTCGCTGCCGCCCCATTCAACCACGGTAAAGCCCTTTCTCTCAAAGGTCTCAAGCCGCTGAGGTTCAATATCCACTGCATCTTCAAGCGGTATATAAGTCATGAATATACGAAGCATACTGTCTGGCTTCGGAGTGATATCCAGCTTTGCCGCATTTGTATAGATATCACCCTGGAAGGAAATAAGGTTATACTCGTTATATTCCATTTTAGGCAGCCAGTATACTATGAATTCATTCATTTCTTCTTCGCTGAGTCCCATGTAGGTGAGTTTTTCCTTGAGGAAGCTTTCGGTATCGCAGCCCGCAACGCAGAAGCCCTTTGAGAAGTCAAATACCGTGCTTGCGTTCACGCTGTCCCAGAAGAGGTATTTATGGTGAGTACCGTCTGCTTTGTTGAGAAGCGAGCCGTCGGGATAAGCTGTTACGTCCCAGCCGTTGTTATACTTCGGATAAGTTGTTGCCAGCTCTGTTCCCGTGAGTTCAAGCTCAACATGGACATCGGTCTCCTGTTCGGGATAAAGGTAGATAACAGGCTTGCCGAACTGATCGCTGAAGTGAAGCGAATCTGTTATTTTTGCCCAGCCGTAACTGCCTTTATATTCCGTAAATACCCAATCGTTATTGTCGAGATCATAGCCGTATTCGTAAAGCTCTGTATTCTTAGGTACAGTAGCGACGCATTCATAGCTTTCATCGGGACCTGCATATAATTTCAGTTCATCATAGACATACATCGGATATCCGAATCCTGTCTTTTCATCAGGCTCAATATAGCCTGTAGCTTTTCCTTCTGCAATCAGCTTTCTCATCAGACCGAGATCATATATATCCCACTTGCCGTCGCCGTTGACATCATAATCAGTACCCGCCTTGATATCCGCCTTTTTGCCGAGAAGGAAGTCTGACAGCTTACTGATATCATCATCAGTATAAGCAGGGATAAGGTTCTTGACTCTCTTGGCGCTTACCGAATTCACAACTGCCGCGCCTTCATTGCGAAGAACATCCAGCGAGAAATATACGTCATATATCTCATATGTTTCTACTCCCAGTCCGCCAAGCTTTCTGATGATGTCTGCCGCGTCAAAGCTGCCTGCATAACGTGTAAAGCCGTCGGGAACATCCTCGGCATCAACAGCTTCGAGCTGTTTCTGACGCTTGACGATCACAAAGGATAAGTTGTCCTTTGCGACCTCGGGATAATACGCAATAACATCGTATTTAACGCCTTTTGACTCGATAACGCCGAGCTCCTCGGGATCACGGAATGCTCCGTATACAAATTCTGATGTGAGCTCTCCGTCCCATTTATCCGCGATAAGTATATCACAGCCGTAATACTCGTCAGAACCTGCCTCACCCGAAAGACCTTTTGGATTCAGGCATTCTACAAATCCTCCGAGCACCCATTTCGGATCTTTCTTCACTGAAGCAATATCGCCCATATCTATATTATAGTCAACTCTGAGACCTTCATCAATATTACAGCCGATGGAATCGTCATCCCTACAGATATTTGTCATTCCGATCCTGAAGCTGCGTGAACGCTCGATATCATACGACGAGTATGCAGGCGCCTGATACTGCGCCCATGCATAGTTTATTTTCTCACCCGCATAGCCCTTCATTGTCATAGTGTCGCTGCTGATATCATATTTCAGACCATTCACGTAAACAGATCTGTTAATGCCTCCGAGGTCTACTCTTCTTGTTTCTTTTTCATACTCGCCATCGTCTGCAATCCAAAACGGCAAGGACACATAGAGCATTTTCAGCTCTGCGCTGCCCTTTGAGACACCGCCGTTTACCTGAGCAACAAGAACATCGGGGCGTCCGAGCACAACGCCGAGATCATGCACATAGTTCATATAGGACTTGAGGTCATGCATTACATTGACAGTTCCCGCTGAGCCGTTTTCCTCTGCGTCCTTTCTTACGAAGTAATATCTCTGCTTCACCTGTCCCTTGCCTGTTCCGATCAGACTGTATGAAGCATCGTAAACATCGTAATCCACGCCCTCGGCACTGAATTCTCCTATATTTTCAACATATTCAGAGGGCTTCCAGCCCTTGCTGCACGCATCCACGATATACATTTCGGTATAAACGTAGTATTTTGGCAGCTCAATGGCGTCAAGCTTTGCCAGTGTGCTTACCGCAAATGAGCCCTCAACATCAAAATCCATGGTATACTCTATGGACGAGCCCGCCACAGCCTTGTAGGACTGATACGGATCGTACTGCTTTCCGCGCTCGAAAGTGGGATCGTTATTGTATTTGTTTTCTCTTGCGTCCCATTCAGCCTTGAACAATGCATTGGGTATGACCTCCATATGAGAGTTGTCATATCTGCTGTTGACGCCGTAATAATAACCCGTGCGTACACCGTAATCGTAATTGGTAACTGTTAAGGTATCATCTTCGTCCTCGTACTGATCGGGTGCTATCGCAGGGTTTGCTTCGATATCTATATCATACGTATATACAATGGCTTCACCCTTGGAATAGGCGCTCTCAAGGAATATGCCCACATCGGTCAGCTCACCGATATAGATCCCTGCATCGGATATCGCTTCAAGCTTATCCGATATACTTATCCTTCTCTGATCCTCTGTATCGTTATTGATAGAAAGCGGCTCATTCCTGCGGCAGATGACAGTCCTTCCGTTATTATCATCATTATCCTTTGAATAGATCGTATAGGAAACACCTTTTGACTCGCCTTTGACTCTGACGCCGAATTCAGTATCATTGAATGTTTCTTCCGAATCAACACTGCCGATCTTGCTGTACTTACCATCCTTTTCAATGATGCTCCTTCCGTCTGCGGAATCGTCGATCTCAAGGATGTCGATAACGTCGCCCTGAGTATTATGAAGTCTTATTCCCAGCCTTACATAGCCCTTTTCCTTATCGGTGTAGCCTTTTGTATCTATCCTTTTCCAGTACTTGTAGCTGAAGTCTCCAAGGGATGTGTACATTACGGGATAATCGAACTTCAGACCTCTTGAAGCTGAAAAGTCCTCTTCATTATCCCATCTGCAGTTAAAGCATCCTCCGGGCTCCAATGCAAAATCGGGCTGACTGTCCTTGTCGTTATTGACCATCTCAAAGTAATAGCCCTTGTCGATACCGCTGCAGTTATGGTCGATAATGATATCGGCATTTGCTTTCTGAAGCGGTATTCCCGAAATACACAATGCCGCAGAAACAACAGCGGATAAAAAGCTTTTTGTGCACTTATTCATAAAAAAATCCCTCCCTGACAGCCATATAGGCCGCCGTAATATTATACAAATTATACATCATTTGTTCAAGAAAATCAAGTATAATATTGCGGTTTCCTGTCATAAACCTGCCAAATTTGAAGCGTACCGAAAAAAATATCACATCTCAGCTCATGATATTCACCTGTTCGTTTTTGATACATAAAGTATCATTAGGCGTTATGCATCAAGGGCAGTAAGTGTTTTTGTAGAAAACGACTATTTCCGTCATTTACAGCTGTTTATAATAAAAAATTCACATTATCACGGAAAGATAGTGCTATAATTAATGTGTACTCAATAACTGCCGTTAGGCCGCACATTAAAAAGGAGGAATTTTTCATGGACATCAAAAAGGCATTATCTGTCACAGCCGCAAACACTGTGCGAACACCCGCTTCGCCCATTACAGACTTTAAAGACCTGCCCGCAAACAATGCTCCCGCTTATTTCAGTGCAGGCGGCAAAGCAGACAGATACTGCTCTGCAAAAGCTTACGTGAAAAGCTCCCCGCATTACTCCTGAATCCGTGAACACGATCACAAAATGAATCTAAAGCAATCTCACTCTGTTTTATTATGCATATATTTCTGTACGCCGAAAGACTTAATGCTATTAAAAAGGAGAATGAAAAATGTTTGATATCAGATCCGAACACGTATACATCGAGCTTGTAAAAATATGGAACAAGTATCCGAATATCAAGACCGAATATCTTAAAGAAAGGGACAAAAAAGAAAAGAGCATCAGCCTGTTCATACAGGACAGGTTCAGCAAGTGTTTTGATGAGATGCTACAGATATACGAGCGCTACTACGGCGAAAACTGCAACGTATCACACGTTGAGAAAAGGGAATTCTATCTGCGCTATTTCGGTACGTTCCGCAGCATAGGACCCGAGGAATCGGATTGATTTGCATTTACCGCATCATAAAGACAGCCTGCCCCGCTTTGTACGTGCAGTACAGAGCGGGGCAGTTTCGCAGCTTTTTCAAAAAAATTCCCGAAAAATATGACACTTTGTTTCTCCGCTTCGATTGTTATATTATAAAAGGCCTTTTAAAACAAGACCTACTACAAAACCCAAAGGAGAAATCATCATGAAAAAAACAGCAATTATCATTACACTGTCAGCAATTCTGTGTTCATTCGCATCATGCAGCAGATCAGAGGTCATAAACAGCAATTCGGGTACCGCATTTTTGTCGGATACGACCACTTCGGCGGCTGCAAAGACAGCGGAAAAAGGTACCTTATTGAATTCGAGGAAGGAAATACCGAGCCTACGGAGACAGTAAAATCCACAGACGCATCTGCTGAGTTCATACTTGAAGGAAATCACCTTTTATGGAACGATCTTATGGAACAGCATCATGACCCCATGCTTTTCGGCAGGATGTAATGCTCGGATAACAGCAGCAGAGACCTCCGACCTTCACGGGATACTGCTCCGAAAACATGAAACGTCAATCGAGTTACTGCTGTCATCTCACCGTGAGAATGATCTTATCAGCCTGAATACCTGTTCAGCCGTATCGGCAAGATTGCTGTAAGCGCAGCTCTTGTCCATAGCCTTATCGAGAGTCACGACCTGTCTCAGTATGGGAAAGAACGCATCTATCCCCTGACGGTTGCAGACATCAGCTCCGTTTCTTACAGCGCCGCTGAACGCTATAACGGGCTTACCGTATTTCTTTGCAGTTCCCGCAATACCTATGGGAGCCTTTCCCATAGCAGTCTGGCTGTCAAGGCAGCCCTCCCCCGTTATCATTATATCAGCGCTTTTGATTTCCTCTTCAAGCTTTGTCTCGCGCATTATCAGTTCAACGCCCGATTCAAGCTCCGCATTGAGGTAATACATCAGCGCAAAGCCGAGACCTCCCGCAGCGCCTGCACCTGCCGCATCGCAGGAAGCCGCAGGACAGAAACACCGTGTCAGTTCGGCATAGCTGCGGAGATACCCGTCCATACGCTTTATCATTTCGGCATCTGCGCCCTTCTGCGGCGCAAATACCGCACTGCACCCCTTATCGCCGCAAAGAGGATTGGTAACGTCGCAGGCAACATGAAATCTGCACTCTTTAAGTTCAGGCACAGTATCGGTATCAGTTATTTCCGCAAGCTGAGACAGTCCCTTTGCACCGTATCCCACCTGCTCGCCGTTCCTGCCGAGCATACCGAAGCCAAGTGCCTGCAAACAGCCGATGCCGCCGTCATTAGTCGCGCTTCCGCCGATACCGATGATAAAATCGCGGCAGCCGTGACGGATAGCGTCAAGTATAAGCTCACCCGTACCATAGGTAGTGGTGAGCATCGGATCACGTTCATTCTCCGAGAGGAGAGCAATACCCGAAGCCGCCGACATTTCGATGACGGCGGTCTTATTTTTCAGTATACCGTATACCGCCCTGATGCGCCTGCCCACAGGATCGGTCACCTCAGCTTCACGGAACTGCCCGTTCAGTCCCGTAACAAGAGCCTCGACCGTACCCTCACCGCCGTCCGCAACAGGGCGTATTATTGTCTCAGCGTCCGTGAATACTCTGTGTATGCCTTCTGCTGCGGCTCTGCCCGCTTCCAAAGAAGAAAGACTGCCTTTGAATGAATCTATTGCGATAACTGTTTTCATTTTTATCCTCCGCTGATGAATTTCTGCGTCTATTATAACATCTTTGCGAGGTCTTGTAAATGCCTTTGATCTGTGTTATAATATGTTTGTATCAAATAACTGATAGCATAAAAGCTTCTGCGATAAGCGTAGTCAGAAGGGAGATATTTTTATTACGGTCTGCTGATATTCCTTTCAGATCAACCGCACAGGCATTTGTCACTGCCGATATACGGCTGTGCAAAATGTTATATAATTTTGCACTGTTTTGTTATTATTTGCCAATATTTTCAAACCACACGATCATTCTGCACTTTTTACTTCGTTATTTAACGCACTATTTCGTATAATATTATTAGACGGATATATTTCAGGGGGAGGTGTAAATATATCCGCTCAGAGACTGAGCTTCAGCTCTGAACGCGCTGTTCTGCGCGTATCTGTGATATTATCACGAAGGGGGGCGTGTTCAATAAAACTACATACACATCGCCGGACATTCATAACACCAGATAACAAAGACCTATTTATCATCAAATCAGCACTGTATGATTTGTGAGCTGATCGAAAAACAATCAAACGGAGGAATACCATGAACACGAAAAGATTTATAGCCGGTGCTTTATCGGCAGCCGTACTTATCCCGTCATCTCTCGGACTCACTTCATTAAATCCTGTCATTGCCTATGCTGCGCCGCATAGAGCAGAATCCGCTTCGGAAATATCTGTTTCCGATTCCGAGATCAGTATACATACCGATCAGATATCCCGCGAAGCTGATAAGTCCATAGAGCTTGAAACGGGAGACAGCTGGGAGTATGACAAGAGAGCCCGCACCTACAAATGTGCAGCAGGAAAAACAAAGTATTGCCTTAGTTATAATTTCTCGACCTACGCCCTTGATAAGCAGACCCTGAGCATTACCCTCAGAGTCACGAACAGCAGCATAACAGACACAGCCGAAAAGATCGTTGAGCTCGTTACGCTCAGTACGCCTTCGGGAAATAATATATATTCCTGCACAGCGGAAAAGGACACTAAAAAGTCCACGCCGCAGACCGTCTTTTATACTGTAAAAGCAAGCTTCATATCATATTACGGGAATTCCTTTGTTGCTCTTAATTTTGACAGCAAACTAAAGGATCATGAACTAACGATATCAAACTGCACCGTAAGCGCTGACAATGTAGGCTGTATTTATTCCACAGTCACCGATAACAAGGGACAGAAGCTCCATATGGATCTGAAAAAGAATTCGGGCTTCAGCGACTCAAAATACAATAACTGGCTCAGAAATCTGGGGCGATATACCTCCAGTCTTTCAGCCATAACCGATATAAAGTACGAGGATATCTATATAAGCTTTGACGATCCTTCCGTTCAGCAGCCCACGTCGTGCTGTGATTATGTCGTAAACGAGTCGGGACAGTCTGTCGGCGTACTTATCAAATTCCAGCCCGATACCAGTGGTTTTATATTAGAGCAGGTAATGAACGGTCTGTTTGACTGGGGCATCATGCATGAGATCTCTCACGCATACAGTCACCTCAACGGCAATAACAAAAGCTACGAACAGTTCAATACCACAGGCGACGAGGGACTTGTAAATGTACGCGGTATCACCGCTATCCAGAACTGCTCCGAGCTCAGGAACATCAATATCGGCATAAACGGCATTGATCTCGGCAGCTATAAGCACGCAATGAAAAACAGTGCCGACGTATACGGTTCTAACGGACTTTTCAACCAGTTATACATCTATGACAAGTACGCAAACAGCTTCAGGGAAGGCTGGAACGTGCTTGAAAAGATAACTCACGGTGCAGACAGCGGCATCAGCAGTGAAGCACTGAACGGCGCGATACAGTTCATTTCAGAATCAGGCAAGTATACATACGGCGGCTGGGGCAGTAATTCCATATGCTTCAGCACAAGAGATACACTGAGGTTCATAAATGTGCTTTATTTCCTTAGCACGAACCACCCCGAATATGGCACATCAAAGGATAAATTCAAGAAATTTCTGAATGATTACGTAGGCATAGATATATTTGCTCACTATTACAGAGAGCGGACAAAGAACGATAATTACTATAATCAGAGCATCATCTATTCCGATGTTAACGGAGACCGCGTTTTCAACGAGAACGACCTGCTGGCTTTAAAGAGCTTTGTCGCAGGAAAAAGCGCTCTTGCTCCCGAGGGCGTTTATCAGGCAGATTACAACGGAGACGGCTGTGTAAACGAACAGGACGCCGTTGACATGGAAGAGATGTGGTTCTGACAATACTGTATTCCCGATCATTATTTCCAAACAGATAATAGCAAAAAACAGTCACAGGGCATATTGCCCTGTGACTGTTTTTATGTTTATATCTCTTCCTCTTTCATAACAAGCACGCCGTCGTTCAAAGCCAACCTGCCGACCGCGTCAGGATGCGTTCCCGGTCCCCATGCACTTAAAACGGATTGTCTGTTTACGACCAATTTTCCGTCCTCAGAGCTCAGCCAGTACTGCTCGTCGCTGTCATAAAGCTTATACAGCTTATCGTTATGTACATCATAAACGGATAGGTATAAATTATCCTTGCCGTTTTTCAGCACCGCACATATCTCGGGGAATCCGTCACCGTTTATGTCAGCCAAATAAGCTGAGGACATTTTCTCATCAATGATAAACGTGACCGAACCTGCTTTCTCGTTATCAGTTTTTATAAAGGATATTTTGTTTTCTGTCAGATCCAGCTTGTTGTCGTAAGACTCGGTCCATGTGAATACCATGCCAGGGAAAGCATCAACCGCTATGCTCTCCTCTTTTTCAAGAGGGTATACTTCATCCTTCTGCCATTTGATCTGCTGGGGTGAATTCTGTTTCTTTACTCTTCCCGCAAAGCGCGTTAGTTCTCCGCATTCAAAGGAAGAAGTACTGTAACCGACGCCGTTTAAAATGAAATATGAACCGATCACTTCCACATCAAGCTGCTTCCCGTTATCAAGCAAAATACTGTAAGTACATGAATTGAAACTCAAAGCAAGATAGGAATCGTCTTTTTTATAAAGATCTATACCGCGCAGCAGAGCTGCAGCTTCATTTATCTGCTCCTCGCTGAGAGTGATATACGGATCATTGTTCATAGGCTGAAGCTTTGCCTCTTTTATGTTCTCCGAACTCAGCGAACCGATCTCAGCCATTACAGCGTTTATCTCTTCCGACTCGCTTATATATTTGTCAATATCCTCATATACTATGGAGATACCCTCAGCTCTGACAAAATCAGTCTTGTCTTTTCCGCGGTAAAGCCCGATATGAGAGATGCTTTCGGGATATATACCTGTTACGACCAATGAATAGCCGTCACCGTCGTCTATTTCTATTTTTCTGTTATTCCCCTTATTGTAATCCGTAAAGCTTTTGAGGTCATACTCTTCAAGATCAGCCCATGTGATGTCAGAGCCTTTTTTTGCAAGCTCCTTCACATCTGCTATCGTCATTTTCTTTTTACATTCACTTGTATCGCAGTCTGTTTCGGGCAGTCCGAGCAGCTTCCTCTGTATGATCTGAGCATCACCGACAGTCAGGCCGTTGCCGTCCATATCCGCATTTTCCTTGCCCTGTACTGTAATGCGAGTGTCAGCTGTGCCGTTTATGCCGTACTTGTTAGGATTTGCAAGGGACTGCATTATAAGCACGGCGTCAGCCATATCGAGCTGTCCGTCACAGTTCGTATCGCCCTTTGCAGGAGCAATATCCCCAACAAGCGGCGGCAGCTCGGAAGTGGTCGTGGTAGTTTCAATACTTGTCGGCATGGAAGTGCCGACAAAATACGGCATGGTTGTAGTCGTAGTCGTTGTCGTATCGAGCATTTCCATAACACCTGCAAGCGGCGGTATAGTAGTTGTCGTGGTCTCGGCAGAAGTGACCATAGTACCCGTGATCGACGGCATAGTCGTCGTTGTGGTAGTTTCCGTTGTACCGCTTTCAAGAGTCGTCAGAGCAGTTGTTACGGGCTCTGTCATACTGTCGGGAGCAACGATTACACCTGCGGTGCTGACGAGCTCATCTGACATATCAATTATGCTGTCGGGATCCGTTGCCTGTCCCGAGAGTTTCATAAGCTCTTCCGAAGCAGCAGGAGCCGAACCAACCGAAACGCCGACAGTAACGGTCGCTAAAAGCGAAGCTATCTCTTTAGTGAACTTTCTCATTTTTCTTACCTCCGTTTTCCTTTGATATTATTTCAAGCGCAGTCAGGATATGTACCTGTTCTTCCATGCAGGCGGCTTCCGAAATATCCCTTACCGTGCCTGTTGTAGCCATTTTTCGGCAGGCGCATGAATTCCTGCAATATTTTGCTATCTCGCAGCCGCTGCATCTCTCCGAGACCATTGAATAATCTGGATGAGCTTTCCTTGCTTTTTCGGCTTCGATCCCCACCGAAACGTCTCCGCAGCGGTATTCGGGTATATTCTGGAACTGAACGCACGGATAGAAGCTGCCGTCCCAGTTTATGAATATCTTTTTTCTGCATATCTCGCAGAGACTTGATTTGTTTTCCCTGATAGTCTTCTTTTTCGCGGCGAGCTCATACACGAAAAGCCCGGGGATATCAGCGATCCTCCGCCATTGCTCCCTAAGCTCGTCACCGAAGCCGTCGGGATCGTCCGTTACAAGGAAGGCGTCCATTGCCGCAGATACCTTTTTCACGCCGAGAGCTTTCAGATACATGATATTATCATAGAGCTTCGGGAGCGTCTGAGCCGTATAAACGAGCTGCACAAGGGTCTCGGGCTGATATTTCAGCAGCAGCTTAAGATTTGCGTCAAGGACTGCCGTGTCCGCACCGCGGTCGGTACATTCCCTGCCGTCGTGGGACATATTTATGATAACCTTTCTGTCCGCGCACCACTTTATAAACTCCTCGTCGAGCAGCGTTCCGTTCGTAGTTATTACGAACTCCTTTGCTTCAAGGTTTTCGCAGTAATACTTTACCGTATCCTTATAGAGCAGCGGTTCGCCGCCGAAGAGATAAACTGTCCCCGCATCACCGCGGCTTTTTATAAAATCCGCTATCCTGACACGCATTTCATTGTTTATAGAGCCATACACGGTATTGAGATGCCTTTCGTAGCAATAGCTGCATCTCAGATTGCATTTATTCGTTATGCTTATAGTGTAATCCATAGTATCAACTCTTTTCCCGCAAGCCTTCTCTTAACATCAGTATAATACATTTCTCTTAAAAGTGCAATATAATACAAAAAAATAAATATCACAACAAAATACTGTTTATTTATTAGACGTATGAGAATCACATTTCTCTCACAGTTTTAAAAAATTTTCAAGTTTTTTCTCCCCGACAGCTTTCCGCGCGAACCGAAAACGCCTGCTTTTTCAGCTGTTTCCATTGACTTTTTCCGCCTTCATATGGTATAATTCTGATATAGACAGTGATCGTTAAAAAAGTTCGTCATGTATGAAAGATGTATAAACATTCAAAGAATAACTTCGGCAGCGTTTAAAAGGAGGAACTGTAAATGATAAAGAAACTGAAAGCACACATAAGCGAATACTTCGTGGGAAAAGAAGAAATAATCGAAAATCTGCTTATCTGCCTCTTTTCGGGAGGTCATGTCCTCTTGGAGGGTATCCCGGGAGTCGGAAAGACCACCCTTGCTTCCACACTTGCAAGATCTGTTGAATGTGACTTCGGAAGGATACAGTTCACTCCCGATACTCTGCCCACCGATGTAATGGGAACAGAGATATTCAACATGAAGACAGGCGAATTCGAGTATCGTGAGGGCGCGATAATGCATCAGATAGTCCTTGCCGATGAAATAAACCGTACTTCCCCCAAAACTCAGGCAAGCCTCCTTGAAGCCATGGCAGAGGGACAGACTACAGTAAGCGGCGTAAAGCACAAGCTCCCTCAGCCCTTCATGGTCATCGCAACACAGAACCCGGTGGAATTTATGGGAACATATCCCCTTCCCGAGGCTCAGATAGACAGATTCATGATGAAGATAGATCTTGATTATCCCGATGAAGCCGAAGAGATCAGAATGACGAAGAATATGCTTGACGGAAAGACCATAGATACCGTCGAAAGCGTCATTACCTCGGAGGACGTCCTAAAGATCAGAGAGCAGGTGGCAAAGGTCACCATAAAGGACGAGGTCATAGGCTATGCAAGGGACATAGCAGAAATGACAAGAGAAGAAAAACGCTTTGTCCTCGGCGCAAGTCCGAGAGCAGTCCTTGCACTTGTAAAAGCCTCTCAGGCAAAAGCCTTCCTCGAGGGACGCGATTATGTAAAGCCCGACGATGTCAAGGCTGCAGCTCCGAACATTCTCCGTCACAGGCTCAGTCTTACCTCGGAAGCAAAGATCGCAAAGGAAAACAAAGACGAAATAATCAGAAAGCTCATCCATAAGACAAAGATACCGCTCTGATGCCACATCCGTTACGAAACACAACTATTCAGAGGACTTTTTATGAAAAGAAACAGAATTATATGGTTTTGCCTGTGGATAATTTCCATTGTCGGGATAAGCCTTAAGGGCGGCGCTGTGACATACGGATTTTTCGCAGTTCTCACCCTTGTCCCGCTGATATCTGTTCTGTATCTGCTGGGAGTATATTCGCTTTTCCATATCTATCAGGAACTTGAACAGCGCTTCGTTTCCGTGAACGAACCCGTTCATTACCGTTTTGCGCTGGTAAACGAATTTCCTCTCCAGTTCGTGGGCATAAGAGTAAGATTTTTCTCGTCATTCTCTTCCATCACCGATCTTGACGACGCAACGGAATACGAGCTCAGGCCCAATTCAAGAATAGAGAAGGAGACCCGCCTTGTCTGCAAATACAGAGGAGAATACGAGATAGGCATAAAGGCCATCGAGATACAGGACTATTTTCGCCTGTTCAGGATAAAGTACAGGAACAAGGAATTCATACACGCTGTTGTAAAGCCTCAGCTGCTGAAAATAGACTCCCTCGGCGGCATAGAGCTGTCAGACGCAGTAAGGGAGTCACAGCGCACTATGTCCGAGCTTGATATAACGAGCCGCGAATATGTTCCCGGAGACGACAGAAGGTTCATAAACTGGAGCCAGTCGGCAAGAACGGGAAGCCTTATGACAAGAAACCTGACAGGTTCAAATCATCAGGAGATAGCCATAATCACCGATACCTTCAGGTACAGCACCGAGCAGTCGGAATTCCTCCCCGCAGAAAACAGGATACTGGAGCTAACGCTGGCGCTCTCGTATTATTTCAGCAGGAATAATATATGCGCCGCAGAGTATCATCTTCAGCAGGACATAGTGCGCCTTATGGTGGAAAGCACATGGAAATTCGAGGAATTTTACAACAACATCTCGGAGATCAGCTTCAGCAGCATGAACACTCACCGTTCCCTTTATGAGTCAGCGATGAGGAGAAGAGACATATTCGACAGCTCAATGGTATTCCTGATACTGTCATTATGGGATCAGGAGACCGAGAAGCTGCTGAAAGAGCTGGAAGCAAACGATCTGCATACAGTGATATGCTTCGTCAGTGACAGCGAAAAGGATATCCCCGATCTTTCGGGACACAAGAGCTGCGATCTTATCAATATCTCACCCTGCGGCGAGTTAACAAAGGAGCTGGGCGAATGAGTACACTGTACGACCTTATAAATATCCTGCCATGCTCTCTGCTGACGGTGATGCTTTTCGGCAGATACGCAGGTATCCCCGAAGGCAGCCTTCTGAGCTATGCCCTTTGTCTGATCTTTTCGTCTGGTATGATACTCCTGCGTAATACAAAGAAACAGAACAGACTTCGCAGCATAGGTATCGTTTCTGTCTTTATCGCAGGACTTCTTCTTGCGGCAGGCAGGGAATACAGACAGTTATTCATAACGGAATACTTCTGGGTCATAAATCTTCTCGGCTTATCAGCCGCAGCCTTTGTGTTCGGCATCGTCATGGATAAGAATATATGGATAAGGAGAGCTGCTGCCGCCGCCCTCCTTGTGTACTGCATCACGGGAACCATACTCGGGCAGAAAATAAGCAAGGAAGTATTTGCCCTCGTATGCTTTGTACTTCTTGTCAGACTTGCAGAGGAAGTGCAGAGGAAATGGGAAAAAAACGGCTGCCCCGATATCAGGGAGCACATAACAAGGATCTCGCCCTTTTTGCTCGCAATGTGTCTTGCAGTCTGCATTATGCCTTTACCTGATAAGCCCTATGACTGGAAATTCGCAAAGAACATATACAGCGCTGCGGCTTCATGCATCAGCAGGATATACGGATATATAACTCATCCCTCCGATGATTACGGACAGGCAGGCTTTTCCGACAAAGGCGGTTTTCTGTCGGGGCTCGGTGAGAACGACGATGAAGTACTTCGCATTTCATCAGATAATAATAATATTACAGATCTCAGGCTTATCGGCTGCATAAGCGGCGAATTCAGAGGGCAGGAATGGGCCTTTGATACGGAAAGCGAAAGCTGTTCACGAATGATCGATACACTTGAGACCTGCTGTGCTGTCAGGAAATTCGGCTCATCTTCCCGATCCGATCTTCTTCAGGGAGCGAATATGGAATGCGAGACCCTCTTCTACAACACAAGGTACATCTTTTCACCTGCAAAGATAAGAATGGGATTCACAAAAGAAAGAAATGACGGACTGAACGAGAAAAACGGCAGTATTATTTCTGAGAAGCGGTTCGGCTATAAGGAGAGCTATAATGTCTCATGCTATGTGCTGAATTATGATAATCCAAATCTTGAAGAACTGCTCAATAATGCCGAGCCTATCAGCAAAGAGGAATGGGATCAGGCTATAAAGTCAGAAAATGTCTTCGGAAAAAGCGGATATTCATATGTGGACTATCAGGAATACCGCAGCGAAGTCTATTCCGAATACTGCCGCTCTTACGGAATTTCGGGAAAGACCGCAGAACTTCTGAACAAGATAAGGAGCAGTTCGTCAAGCAGATACGAAGCCGCGAAAATGCTCGAAGCATATCTGCGGAGTATGGAGTATTCCACGGACTGCGGCCCTTTACCCGACAATGTTTCCGACGCGGAAAGCTATCTTGACTACTTCCTTTTCACCTCGCGGAAAGGATACTGCAAGCATTTTGCAACTGCTTTTACGCTTATGGCACACGAGCTGGGTATACCCTGCCGATATGTTCAGGGATATTACGTACATAAGGGAAGCGGTGATGATATTATCGTCACACAAAACGACGCTCACGCATGGCCCGAGGTATACTTTGACAATGCAGGCTGGACAGCCTTTGAGCCCACCCCCGGGTACAGCGTTTCTGCGGGCTGGGATACCGTAAATAACAGCTCTTATGTATTCAACTCTCATGATCCGTATTCGGAGCTGTACTCAAAAGCCGAAGAAGCTCCCGAACTGTCCGAAAAGCCCGAAAGCAGGAATTCAAAGATAGATCCCCTTATTTTTATTATCCCCTCACTATCGGTAATAACTTTCCTAATTCTGCTCTGCGTCATAAGCCGTTCGGCTGCAAAAAACAAGTATAAACGAATGAGCAGCCATGACAAGATCAGATATCTCACACAGCGCAGTCTGCGCTTTCTCAGCTATCTCGGCTTCCCAATGGAGGCTGACGAGACCCTGTCCGAATTTTCAGACAGGGTAATGAAGTCTGACAGGCAGGACATCAAGGACAATCTCGGCTTTATCCCTGTATACGAAACCGCCCTGTATTCCGACAGACAGATAACAGAAGCCGACCTGCTGTCAGCAGAAAAAATGAACGCTGCTCTTCGCGGACTTGTAAAAAACAGCAAGCTGCGCTACAGGATTCTGCTTATGATATCCGGCTTATAAAGACCTTGCAGGGGACGACGTCCCCTGCGTCCCGTTTTGCAGGAGCGGATATTATCCGCCCGATATTCCAAAACAAAAAAAGTCATAGTAATTCCGACTGATTATCAGAATTGCTATGACTTTAATTTTTATTTCAGCGGGAGCGTTTCCACGAGCCTGAGCAGATACCTTTGTATCGTAAGAGCGTCATATACGGTAAGTCCGCTTACGCCGTCAACATCTCCGTTGACTCTTCCCTGCTCTGTGATATGGCTCTTATCGCTTCCGCCGCTGCCGTACTTGTTCGGATTTGCAAGAGCCTGCATTATAAGCACGGCATCGGACATATCCACAGCATTATCAAGATTGGCGTCGCCTGCCGCAGTCCGCGTTTCCCTAAGTAGCTGCGAGCCCTTCTCCTGTCCCGGAGCTTTAAGCTCAAGAGAAGACGAAGCATAGTATGTATAGCCGTTCTCGGCGCAATACTCCTTTACAGCTTCAATAGTACTGCTGTTTTTCGTGTATTCAAGCAGGTAAACGTCCATACCGAGGTCACTGACAAGCTTGCAGTAATCCTGAAAATACTTTCTGTCCGAAGCTGTATTTTCCGTAAAGGAATTATCGTCCCAGTTAATGGCACTGAATACGGATTCCTGATTTTCAGCGTCCATAACAGCGCTCAGATCGCCGTTCCTCCCGGCGTATTCCTGAACATAGGTATCGCCGCCGTTTATGATAACATAGGTGCCGTACCTCTTCAAGCCCTTGAGTATTTCTGTAACTCCGTCATAAATCCTGTCATTATTGAAATTATAGTACACATCGCAGTTATCAACAAAAAGTCCGTCAACGCCCTTGTCAAGTATTTCCTTTGCGAGCTTTTTCACGATAAAATCCTGCCACTCCTTCTGAGAAACATCCACCCATCGTTCATCCTCCCAGTTCTCATACACACCGAGAGTATATTTGCTGTACGTATCAAAATAGGAACGATACTCCTCAACAGAGCCGATATTGATATAGCTGTAAACGATGTGTCCCGACTCCTTCAGCCTGCTTATCTGAATATCCGAGAAGGACTGAGCGTCAACGACTATCTTTTTATAGCTTTCCATATCGGGGATATCCTCGGGCTCTGCTCCGAGAAAAACACCGTACTCATACCTGATAGCTGCTGCATCGGTCCTCAAGCTGCATGAACTGCCGAATACTGTACCGACACATAAAGCAGCAGCTGCTATCTTCTTCATTACACTGCTGTTATCCATTTTTTCTCTCCTTAGACTCATTTTTCGGAACCCCTGTCTCTGAATAAAGTACATATCCCCCGAGTTCAAATAAAATAGCAGTCTTGTTTCGGATATTAGTGTAAAAAGCGGTATTATCCGCGAACTGTGATATGTATTATAAAGTTATCATACAATAAAAGCAAAAAGCACCGCACCTGTAAAGGATGCGGTGCTTCTTCAGCCAGCCGATTCTAAAATAACAAAGGATTAGCCCTCATCTTCTACTATTATAGGAGATACTGTGATAACATCCTCTGCATCAAATGCAACTATCTGAAGTTCTGCCTCTACATACTTGCTCATAAAAACACCTCCAATTCATCAAGCAAAATAATTATATCCCCGTATTGCCGATAGGACAGCATAATTATAAACTTATCAGTTGACAGCTCCCTGCAATTCACTTACCTTTGCAGATTTAGGCTCGGTATAGATAGTCTTTGTAACGCCGTTGTATGAAACGGTTATGTAACCGACTGCCCAGATAGTATTGTCATCAATTGGTGTTACGTTAAGTGCATATGCTGTTCCGTCTGTCTTTGTGCAGGTCTTTGTTACATAGTTTCCGCCCAGTACGAGACCGTTCTTGGCAGCTTCAGCATTGTTTACAGCGCCTGTCTTATCATAGATGATACCGTAAGCGTCGATAGTATATCCGTCAGCGATCTGAGGAGTCAGTACAAATCTTGCCTTTGTTCCGCTCTGAAGAACTGCATCTGCAAGATCAACATTGATATTCTCGCTGATAGTAGCAGATGCGAGCTCGCTTACCTTTGCAGACTTGGGCTCTGTGTAAACAGTCATCTCCTGACCGTCATTTTCAACTGTCATGTAGCCGACTGCCCAGATAGTATTGTCATCGATCGGTGTTACGTTAAGTGCATATGCTGTTCCGTCTGTCTTTGTGCAGGTCTTTGTAACATAGTTACCGCCGAGTACAAGACCGCTCTTGGCAGTTTCAGCATTAGTCACAGCACCTGTCTTATCATAGATGATACCATAAGCCTTAACGTTATAGCCCTCGGGGATCTGTGGTGTTAATACAAATCTTGCCTTTGTTCCGTCCTTAAGGACTGCATCTTCCAGTGTTACAGCGTCGTCTGTCAAAGACTTGACCGTCCAGTCAGTGGTGATATAGCCCTTGTAGTTGCCCTTGCCGACGATCTCGATCTTATAAACGCCGGGAGCCTTTGTCTTGACAGGCATTACATAGTAATCCTTAGCAGAATCGCCGCTCTCTTCACCGAGCTCAAGCTTCTTATTGGCAGTCTTATCGAAAATGCTGATCTGCTCAACAGGGAATTCGAGCCACTCGTCAGCGCTGGTCATAATAGTTGTACTATCGCCGAAGTCGAACTCTATGTCAGATGAACGGAGGTGCTTTGTATAGATGCTGAACGACTTACTGTCCTTAAGCACGTCACCCTTCCATGTTTCAACATAGTATGTTCCCACATCGGGAGACAGCTCATTAATGTACTCATTTCCGTTTGAATATCTTACTTCATACTCGTTATTCGGGTCATGGATCTCAAACATATCGGAGATATCCTTACCGTCATAAGTCTTGCTGCCATTATACTGTATGATATCGCCTGATTCCCTGACGATAGACCAGTTAGCTGAAATATGACCTGTATAGTTGCCCTTGCCCCATGCGTGGAGTGTATAATCTCCTACAGAATGTTTCTTGACATCTCCGCCGTACTCGATATAATCGCGGTCAAGGCTGATTCTCTTGCCGTTATCGAGGAAATCAACGCCTTCCAGATCTGTTGTTATATCAACGAAATCGCCGTTAAACTGCACTTCGGGATTACGCTCATAATAATTGCCTGCCTGATTATAGGCATTGTCACTGTAATTACGTTTTCCGACATAAAGTGTGTAGCCTGAGATATCCTTTGGAACTACCGCAAATGTCGGGCAGTTCTCAGGAAGCTCGAACTCATAGTTTGCGCTTACGTTCTCCAGATCATCGCCGTCATCATCAAAGTCATTATCTATTTCATAATAATACTCGCCGACGTTGGCATTGCTGTAACTTGCCGAGATCTGACGGTCGCTGTCCCATGCGTAGAATTTAGGAGTAAAATTCTTGTCAATGTCTGTAGCAAGAATACCTCTGTCGCCGTTCTCCTGCTCGATATCGTACTCTATCTCGGGAAGTTTGTTTTCGCCGTATACCTTTGACTGACCTGCCGCAGGAGTTACAGTTACCTTACGTTTTTCAAAATTGACCTCAACGTGTTTAGCCTTTACGCCTATCTCGGGATTATAGATAACTACCATTCCCTCACAAGGAGCTCCGCAGTATACACCGGGAGAATTCCAGATAAGCTTCTTTACAGTATCAGGCGAATCGAGGATAGCCTGTACCCTTTTGATCTCATCTTCATTGTCGATAGAGCTTGAAGGAGTTATGGTAAACTCGCTTAAATCGGGGATCTTGCCGTCATATGTAGTAAAATACATATTGTATTCTTCATCGTAACGCCAGTTATCATTATCTATATCGATGAATTCCGAGTAATCTTCGTCTATTCCATTATTCCATATAACTATATTCTTGCCCACTGAGGGATCGATTACAGTAAGAGTATACTTAAAGAAGTACTGATTGCCGCCGTATGTGAAATAGCCCTCTTCCTCTTGCAGGGTAGCTCTTTCTTCATCAGCATACAGTCTGACATTTGAATATATTGTAGCTGTATTCTGACACCAGTACATGGAATTAACGCCATATGTAGCTGACTGTACCTTTGATGTGTCTGTTCCTGTAACAGCGATATCCGTATATATACCTTCATCAAAGGTCAGCAGTGACTTCATTGTGCTGTCATTTGCGCCGCACTCAGTACACTCGGGAACGAATCTGATATAAGCAGAATCCATGCCCCTTGCATCGCTGCCGTCTTTTTTGTATTCGGCAGTAATGCTGTGTTCTCCTGCCGCTAATTCAATAAAGCCTTCTGTTTCTCCGCTTGCTCCCGAAAGTATCAGATCGTTGTAATCATAGATATCAATATAGTCACAACCGCTCTCAGAGGAAATAAGATAGTAGATATAAAGCTTCTGTCCCTCGGGAACAGTTACGTTCCATGATTTCTTGGCAGTAGAGTTGTCTCTTGAGTCGTTTTCCAGACGGCTGTTATTATTTTTCCATGAGCCGGGGAAAGCACCAGACTCCGTAAAAGTATAGCCCGATGTGGAAGCAACAGGTGTAACAACATATCCTTCTGTGAAATGATGAGCCTCTTTTGCCTCATCGCCTGCAATGCTGTGTGTTCCGTCGCCGTTATTTATATACCCCTGTACATCCCCGGTGAAGCTGAATGACGCGCAGTCAGAGCCACTATCCCCACTGCCATCTTTTTGATATATTACACGTACATTATCGCCTGCCGCAAGCTCTAAGCTGCCGCTCACATTGCTGCCGCTTGCTTCGACCTTCCGCACATCGTTGACATACACATACAGATAATCCCAGTTTACTTCGCTATCCACATTCCAGTTCATAGTCTGTGCACTGTCAGACACAAACGAATAATAAGCTATCGTATATCCCATTTCCTGATTGTTGCTGGTATAAACACCGTTATTTTCAACAAATGTATTCGCCTCGCGAATTGCATAGAATGATACGTATATAGATTTATATTCTTCGTGTGTTTCCTCATCAATTTCCGTATCCGACTCAACATATCTTACAAAGCAATCACTTGCCAGCGTAAATTCCTCATCATTACCCCAAATTGAAGAATCTCCGTCACAAAACTCAAATCCAAAACCATCGTAGCCCGCAAATGATATCGTCGTTCCTGCGGTAAGGATATCGCCCTCATGAATATCATCTACGGAGATAGTCGCTCCCGCCGCCTGAGCCACAATTCCGATATTTCCCGAGAATTTACCGACAACATCAGCAGGCAGTGTATAAGCCGCTACAGTGAGAACAGAGAGTGCGCCTGCTGCAACTCTCTTGAGTAGATTGTTCCTCTTTTTTTCCATTTCTCATTTCCTCCTATAAAAATATGTTTTCTGAGTGACGAGCCCTGCATACCCCCATAGAATGTTTATCAATGCAGTTATAAAAAAGCGCACTGACAGGGCACACTTATCCTGTCAGAGCGCTTTCGGGACAGTATTGAACTTTAAAAGGGCATGGTTTTTCTCTGTTTTTACGTCTGTTAATCTGATAAGATCAAAGATCGTTTCCATTGAAAAGCCCCCCTTTTATTTTTTCGTCGCTTATCGAAAACTTGTTGTTATTATAACACAGAACTTTCCAAATGTCATGTGATATAAATCAGAATTCACATAATCTTAACAATTATCGTTAAACAAAACAAGTATCAACAAATTTTTTGGTTTAGTTGTACAATATCTGCAACAGTATTTCTGCTAAAGTATACAAATTGTGATTTTTACCGTGAATATTACACTTCTGAATTTCCTGCCGCAATCCCTGTAAAAAAGAACAGTCATAAAGAAGAATTCCTCCTTTATGACTGTTTTTCTGTATGCTTATTCTACTCCGATAAAAAGCTCGTTCCTCGAAACCTTAAACGACTGGCTGTACTGTTTGCTTCCGCCGACGTACAGACCCACGCTGCCGAGAGTTCTGCTGCCGAGCTTCAGGCCGCAGATATTCTCCCAGCTGCTTATGTGCTTGAGTATATTTATCTGACCTCTCAGTTCGGTCAACGCCTTTCCCGATAAGCGGTAATCGTCCATTACGCTCCAGAACTCCTTGTATCTTACCTTTCCCTCGGGAGTTTCCTTTATCCTGTTCAGTATATATATCCTGTAGCAGTACCCCTCGATGTTTAAGATTTTCGCCGCAGTCATACCTGCAAAGCGATCATCATGTCCGCTGTCCTCAATTATGTAGAATTCATCGGGCGAATCCGCGAATGTACCGTGTATACCGAAGAGATATCCGTCCTCCGAGACTATTTCGCCCTCATAAGCATGATAAAGCGACTTTACCTCGTCAAGTTTGATACCGCCCTCGGGAGCAGTTCCGCATTCAAAGCAGGCTTCGTCAGCATCAGAGATTTTACAGTCAAAGCAGCCGTTCTCCCCCATATCGTATGTGAGCTCTCCCACGCCGTCCCTGACGAAGCTCTCGCAGTAACGGCCGTCTGTTTCAGCTTTTTCGCGCTTGTCGTCAGCGCTCTTTTCCTTTACAGAAAGCTCCTTGTCGATACCGAGCAATAATCTTTTCAGAAGCACCACATCGTTAATGAGAACATTTTCGTCGCCGTCTATATCGGCACGGCGCGGAAGCAACCTGATCCTGTCACTTGTAAAGAAAGCCTTGCGGTACTGTACGAGGTCAAAAGCATCAACAACACCGTCGCCGTTTATGTCGCCCCTTATCCTTGAAACGCCTTCGGGCTCTTTAACAGCGATATTGTCAGCGTAGTATTCGATCTCACTGTCTGTATACATGATAAGATTGCCTGTCAGAGCTCTCGGCATAGCGTAAGAGGGATTTGATAAAGTTGTCCACTCATGAGGCTTTACCGTCTTTTTGCAGACTACATTGCCTTCATATTTCGTTATTTTTTCATTCTCCTCATCGGATATCCCGAAGCCGCTGAACGGCATACTTATTTCCAGTGAGAACTCGGCTTCCTCGTCGCTGTTATTGTAAACGTCAACGCTGATATCGTATGAAACGTCCGACTCCGCATAATCCTCGTCGGCAGGATAAATAGGTCCGAAACCGAATGTCTGCTGCGTATTGCTCCAGTCGCCCCAAATACCTTTTTTAAACGGGTAGCCGACGTCACCGATATAAGCTAAGTATCTCTCTGAGGGTTCCCCCAGAAAATAATCATTGCTGCATTCTACCTTGACAGAGTTCTTATCGTTCCTGCCGAAATCCTCTGCTAAAGTGATATCCGTACCGTTTCCGATCGAGAAACCGCTTTCATCGAATCGTGTTCCGTCGTTAAAGTAATAATATCCTTCCTCATCGGGATAGAGCATACAAGGCATATCCTCAATGTTTCCTTCATAGTTTCCCCAGACATTGGCATTCCATGCGGGCATTCCCGCAAGCCCCGACAGCAGTCTGCCGTTTATCTGAATGTACCTGACATCCACAGCTCCGCTGCCGCCGCAGGTATCCATATAGAAACAGCAGCTCAGAACAGGCGGCACATTTAAAGCTCTGCCCCAGAGCGCCGCGATCTCACTCAGCATTACAGACGATCTCAGATCGGGCTCGGAGGATATTTCCTCAATATCTCTCACGTAAACCATATAGTGATCCGTACAGGTCTTATCCTTCTCAGCGCGTACCTTTCTGTATACCTGATAAACCTTTCCCGAACATTCAAGGGGCTCAAGCACTTCCATAGTCTTATCGGGCTCAAAGCTTCCGAAATGATCTATGATATACAAGTATTCGTCCCTGCTGCCGAGCTGACATCTTGCGCCGATATCGAGCTGATCTCCCGTGAAATTATCAAAAACCGCCCTGTAATCCACAGACAGGCTATTGAAAAAAGAAATATTTAAAGGCTTCTTGAAGCTCTTTCCCTTTTCAATGCTGAGAGCCTCAAGTCCCGACCAGCTTGCCCTGAAGCCGTCCTGTGTACCGCTGCTGAAAGTAAATTCACTGTTTTCGCCGCTCTTTTTGTCGATATTATACACCATACCGCCGCACTGTCCGCTGATATGGTCTGCCTTAAGCTCTTCCTCCGTCGGGTCAGGAGTTTCCGTAACGCAGAGGCTGACTTCGTCCTCCTTCATCTCATACTGGTCTCCCCACGGCAATGTGCTTCCGTTTGAAGGAGTACCCCAAGGCTGCCATTCGGTATCGGCATTGAAGCCGTCGGCAGCATTTCCCCAGCCGAAGCCTCCACCGTCCGCAGCCCCTGCGATCGCTGCGTCCGCAAAAGGAACGAGCATACATACTGCTGCTGTCAGAACGGCAGCATATTTTTTCCATGATGATTCCATTTATGTCCCTCCTCATAAAAAAAAGCAACACCGTAAAAGCAGGGCATTTTCGGGCAAAATTCAGCAGGCGTGCGCTTACGTGCTGCGAACGCCGCTCTGTTAAATAATCCGCCCAAAAATTACTTGCCCCCATTTGTCTTTACGGTATTGCCAGTAATCTTATATACATTATAAATAGTATTTCTCGAAAAAGCAAGTCAAATATTGCTCAATCCTACACATGATACTCAGTCAAAGCTGTAATGCCGCTTCTTAAACAACGCACTCCAGTTCTATGCATTTCCAGCTTTCACCAAGGACTTCAAATGCCTCATCATCACATCCCGTTTCGGTAAAGCCCACCGACTTGTAGCATCTGAGCGCTGCTGTATTCACATCAAAAACTCCGAGAGTGAGCTTCCTTGCATTCAGCACCTTTACTGCATATTCCTTTGCAAGCTCAAGCATTTTTCTGCCTCTCCCGCTGCCGCGGACAGCATTATCCACGATAACGAATCCGAACCTTACAGTCTCATGCTTTTCGTCGGTATAGCGCAGGATAAGATGTCCGACAATATCCTCCTCGACAGCAGTCATCGGAAAGAAAGCTCCCGTCTTTCCGCACTCGTCATACATAGCGGTCATATCCGCGGCGCTTATAGGGTACTTCTCATACCTGTCGGCACACCACAAACGGAACTCCCTTTCGCTGCCTGTCCACCTGACGATCTTTTCCGCGTCGCTGTCCGCAAATTCTCTCAGTATCATTTCTCCACCTCACAGCCACTGTATAAAAGCGGTCTTGTCGCTGCTGTTGTAGCCCGCGTTCCTGTAAAAGTCAAGAACGCCCTGTTCCTTCGAGCCTGTCAGGAGCATCATTTTATAGCAGTTCTCCTTTTTGGCTAGTTCCCTTGCATAGTCAAGGCAAGCCGTAGCAAGTCCCTTTCTGCGGTACGCGGCGGAAGTCACCACATTCTCGATAAAGGCATACGGACGCTGTCCACGTGTAAGATTCGGGATTATAACACACACACAGGTCGCGGCGATAACTCCGTCAGCTTCCGCAACTATGATATGATGATCCTTGTCCGAAAGTATCCGCTCCCATATGGACATGACCCGCTCGTCCTTTTCAGGGAAGGGATTGTCATGGAGCTCCATATACAGCCGCATTAGGCCATCAAAGTCCTCATTCGTTATCTCGCGCACAACCGCTTCTGTTTTAAGCTCCTTCATCATAAAAACATCAGCCCTTTCGTTATCGTTATACCGCTCAATACGCTGAAACCCCAATTTTTCGTAAAGTTTCAGCGCCTTTTTATAGGTCGAAACGGTATCGAGCACTATCCTCTCAAAACCGCTGTACTTTGCGAAGTCAACTGCCCTTTCCGCAAGTCTGCGGCCAAGTCCCATGCCGTGATACCTTTCGTACACATAAAGCCCTTTCAGCTCACAGTCCGTATCGCTGAGCCTTTTCACAGCGACAGTTCCGATAATAGCATCTTCATCGAACAGGCACCAGAACCCTGCAAACCTGTGCTCTATATCCGCAAATGCACAGTGCCTCCCCTCAGGCTCAAAGGGCTTGCCCGACTCGGGAAACACACTGCTCAGGAAAGCAAGCACCTTTTCACGCATATCCGCTGAGTATTCCCTTATATCATACACATTCCCACCTCATTTTATACGTTTGCCGCCGAAAGCGTGGATAGTTCTCGTGCCTGCCTTACAGCTTCCGCCCTGCAGAGCGCCCTTCGGGATAAAGAGCTCGTCCCCTGCGTGAAGCACGGCAGCTTCACCGTTTATCGTCACAGTGTACTCACCCTCCACGCAGATCATGTACTCGTCGTAATCATGGACGTGCTCCTTTGAAACTCTGTCCGCATTGCAGGTCCAGAACGCCATCTGGCTTCCGTCGGGAGCGGTATAGTAATATCCCTCGATATCGGGAGTATTCTGCTGCTCTGCGGGTATCTTGTTTTCAGTTCTTTTCATAAAATCAGGAAAACTATTCATAAAAACCTCCTATAAATCAAAATTTACGCATTGATTACGCCAGCCCAAAAGGAAGGGATTCCAAAGGGTTCACAACCCTTTGGTCAGGTCAAGGGCTGACAGCCCTTGCGGGGCTCGGGGCAGCGCCCCGTATCCGACAGGCGCTCCGCAAGGGTGAATTCCGAAAACAATCCAGTGAATTGTTTTCGGAAGAGGGACACCCTGCAAGTGAGGGCGTCCCTATAATGGGACGTCGAGACGCCATCCCCTACAGATATTTCAATTCATATCCGCCCACAGGTCTGACAGTGAGGACATAGCAGCTGCCTTCGCCGAAGATACGCTCCATTTCCGCAGCGTAATCCGAAGCAAGATAGCTCGGCACGAATGCCTGTATCGTACCTGCAAAGCCGCCCCCGTGAACGCGGACTGCTCCGCTGCCGCCAAGAAAACGCCTGCTGAGCATTATCGCAAGTGGGATGGGCTGATTTTTCGGGTCAGCGCATGGGTACAGATTTTGCAGCAGCTCTGCCGAAGAAGCTCCCGACTCGTTCACCAGCTCGAAGAACCACTCCGTATCGCCGTCGGAGAGGGCTTCCGCCTCATCGGCAGCCCTTTTGTTCTCGGCAAAAAAGTGAGCCGCTCTCAGGAGCTCCCTGTCATTGCATACCTTTCTCAGCTCGGGCAGCTTCCTGTAAAACTCGCCCTCATCGGCTTCACGCAGAAATTTGCACCCAAGCTCCTCCGCAACGTGCTTCATTTCCGAAGCCACGGCGCTGTACTCGTCCGAAAGGCCGGCATGGCTCCCCTTTGTATCGGTGATGCAGACAAGGTATCCGCAGCGCTCAAAATCAAAGTCAATGCGCCTTATAACGGAATTTTCGGGGTCTGCAAAGTCAACGGCAGCAAAACCGCCCAGAGCCGCCGCCATCTGATCCATAAGTCCGCTTGCCTTTCCGAAGTAAACATTCTCTGCAAACTGCCCTATCCGCGCAATATCCGCAGCCTCCGCACTGCCGCCGTTGAAGCCCTCGTTGATTATAGTTCCCACGAGCACTTCAAAAGCCGCCGAGGAAGAAAGACCGCTGCCGCTGAGAACGTCGGAGTTCATATAAGCGTCAAAGCCGCCGACAATCATGCCCTTCTCCTTGAAACCTGCCGCAATACCGCGGATAAGTGCCGCAGAAGTTCCCTTTTCCGTCTTTTTCGCCTTAAGGCTCCCGAGCTTTACCTCAACGGCGTCATAGCCCTCGGACTTTACGCGGATAACGTCCCGACCGCTAAAGCTTACCACAGCTATGATATCGAGGCTGACAGCCGCCGCAAGAACGCAGCCGTGCTGATGATCCGTATGATTTCCGCCTATCTCGGTTCGTCCAGAGGCAGTAAACACACGTATATCGCCGCTTTCGGGATACAGCCCCGAAAAGCTCTCGGCAGCGCTGAGATAGCGGGCTCTTGCCCGCAAGACCGCTTTTTCCGACGAGCCGTAAAGCATTCGGAACTGCTCGTCGTATTTCCCTGCGGAAATACCATTTATAAATTCGGACAGATTCATAGTTGTCCCTCCTTTAAGCTATTATTTAAGTACATATCTTCGCACAAGCCGACATATTGATATTTTCGGGAGCGCCTCTCCCCATCGGCAGCCGTATCAGTGGCTCGCAGCAGATGCGCCGCACTTTCTCAGCCGCGGAACTTCAATGTTATTATTACATTATACACCCGTTTGATAAAACTTTCAATAATATTATGTGAATTCTTCGGCAAATACGAGGTACAGTAAGAAACTCCACAATTTTAATTAAATTTTCACTTGACTTTTTAAGAAAGCCGTGTTATAATTTAAGTACAATATAAAGCAAAGCTTAATTAAAGGAGCTTACTTATGTCGGATATAAAAATAATCGGTGAAGTTCTTCCAAATATCCCATGGCAGGACAAGCCTGACGGCTGCACAGGTCCGATGTGGAGATATACTGAGAACCCTATAATCAACAGAAACCCTCTCCCCAACGTAGCAAGGATATTCAACAGCGCCGTTATGCCGTACAGCGGCGGTTTTATAGGAGTATTCCGCGGTGAGCAGCGCAACGGAGTGCCCCACATCTATCTCGGCAGAAGCAAGGACGCCCTTGACTGGCAGTTTGAGCCCGAAAGGATAGCGTTTACCGACAAAAACGGCGAACCCTTTATGCCCCCTTATGCTTACGACCCCCGACTTGTAAAGGTCGATGATACATATTATATAATGTGGTGTCAGGACGCCTTCGGTCCGACCATCGGCATTGCGAAAACCACGGATTTCCGCACGTTCACACGGATCGAAAATCCTTTCCTTCCCTATAACCGCAATGCCGTCCTCTTCCCGAGGAAAATAAACGGGAACTACGTCATGCTCTCCCGCCCCTGCGACGACGGCCATACAGCATTCGGAGATATATTCCTTTCCGAGAGCCCCGATATGGAGTTCTGGGGACGCCACCGCCATGTAATGGGACGCTCGGACAACTGGTGGGAAAACCTCAAGACAGGCGGCGGAGCTGCCCCTATCGAGACAGACAAGGGCTGGCTGATATTCTATCACGGCGTTGTGAATACCTGCAACGGATATGTATACAGTATCGGCGCAGCTGTGCTCGATACGGACGAGCCCTCAAAGGTACTCCACCGCTGTGAAAACTACGTGCTCACACCCGAGGAGTGGTATGAGGAGCGCGGATTTGTACCAAATGTATGCTTCCCCTGTGCGGCGCTCACAGACGCAGCCACAGGCAGGATAGCTTTATACTACGGCTGTGCCGACAGCTATGTCGGAGCTGCATTCACCACGGTGCAGGAGATATACGAATATATCCTTGCCCATGACAAGCTCCAGCCCGAGGACGATACTCTCGGAGTAAGATAATCACGACATCATCTTAATACTCATTTTCACCCCAAAAAGGACTGCGTAAGCGGTCCTTTTTGCATTTTGCTTCGTCATTTTTACTAAGGGGTATTCCGTCAAATTGATGAAGAAGCGGCATTTCTATTGTTATTATGCACAATTTTAACAGTTGAAAATTGTTCGCAGTACGCTATACTTGCGAAATTTACTGTTTTATTCTTCATTTTCACAAAAAATACTTGCAGTTTTTTGTGGAATATGATAAAATATAGTGATGCTTGAAAATGACAATAAAAAAATACATGATACTATATAAAAGGAGAAATATATGGCAAGGATAAAAGCTGCCGTTATTTTCGGCGGTACTGCTCGGGAACATGAGCTCTCACTGGCTTCCGCAGCAGAAGTGATCCGCTGCATTCCAAAGGATAAATACGAAGTTATATGCATAGGCATAACCCGTAAGGGCCGCTGGCTCTACTTCCCGGGAGACGTAGAGGATATAGCCGACGGCACATGGGAACAGGACACGGACTGCGCTTCCGCTTTCATATCCCCCGATCCGCTCTACAGGGGCATCATCACCATCGAAAACGGTGAAGCCACTATCAGACGAGTTGACGTGGTATTTCCGCTCCTCATGGGCAAGAAGGGCGGCGACGGAACGATACAGGGACTTCTCGACCTCTCGGGCATACCCTACGTAGGCAGCGGAGTTCTCGCTTCCGCTTCATGCATGGACAAATCCCATACCCATATGGTAATGGATGACTATAACATAAAGACTGCCGAATGGCAGCTCATCACACAGCGCGAGATAAACGAACTTGACGCAAGATGCCGTGCCATCGCCGATGAAATGGGCTTCCCCCTCATCGTAAAGCCCGCAAACAGCGGCAGCAACGCAGGCACGAGCCTTGCCGAGAACTACGATGAGCTTCTCGCTTCCGTAAAGCTTGCTTTCTCAAGTGACAATAAGGTAGTCGTTGAAAAATACATAAAGGCGCGCAAACTGGAGGCTGCGGTACTCGGCTGCGATATGCCCGTATGTTCACCTGTGGGAGAGATAATCTCACCGCAGATAATATTCGATCCCGTCAATTTCAATGTCAGCACAGGGGACGATCTCAGGGTACCTGCCGATATCTCAAAGGAGACCGAGAAAAAGGTGCAGGAGACAGCAATTGCCGCCTTCAAAGCGCTCGGCTGCAAGGGACTTGCAAGACTTGACTTCTTCCTCACGGAGGACGGAGAGCTCTTCCTCAACAAGATCGGCACCATGCCCGGGCTCAGAAGGAACAGCGTGTTCTGCAAGCTCATGGCAGAGCTTGACT
This sequence comes from uncultured Ruminococcus sp., assembly GCF_946415235.1. Taxonomy (GTDB): domain Bacteria; phylum Bacillota; class Clostridia; order Oscillospirales; family Ruminococcaceae; genus Ruminococcus. The sequence goes on from NZ_CAMKRR010000024.1 coordinate 30,690, forward strand.
ACTCCCACGAGGAGCTCATAGTGGAGCTTCTTGAACAGGCTGTTGACAACGCAGACAGAAATTACTGATATATATAAATATATAATAAGGAGACTGCTTTGAAAAAAAATGTTTTGATCTCTCTTACGAGTATTCAATGGCAGGACAACGAAAAAAGCGAGACAGAGCTTCTGACACAGGCCAAATTCACCCGTGAGAACGGCTGGGATATAATATCCTACGAGGACACCTCGGCTACGGGCTTTGAAGGCTCGGTCACCACGATAAAGGTTGACGACAGCAAAAACGCTTCCATCACCAGAGAGGGCACGGCAAATTCCGTACTTTCCCTTGAAATAGGCCGCAAGCACTTCTGCCAGTACGGTACTCCCTACGGGAACCTGCAAATAGGCGTGTATACTCACGCTATCGAGAACACTCTCGCAGAAAACGGCAGGCTTTACCTGAAATATACTCTTGATCTCAATTCCTCGTATCTTTCGGATAACGAGATAATAATGACAGTACAGGCTCAGAACTGAGCCGTAAAGAAAGGATAGATACAATGTCAGACCTTATCAATTCCGCATCTCTCCGACTGCGTGAGATAATCATGGACGCTCTCGGAGTTCTTGTGGCTGAGGAAGCGATACCCGCCGTTCCTCTGCCCAACTTCAACATCGAGATACCTGCGGACAAATCCCACGGCGATTTTGCTGCAAACACAGCTATGGTCTGTGCAAAGGCGCTGAAAATGCCGCCGAGAAAGATCGCGGAGCTCTTATGCGAAAAGCTCTTCCTTGAGGGCACTATATTTGAAAGAGCCGAGGTGGCAGGTCCCGGATTTCTCAACTTCTTCCTCAGCAGGAAGTGGTTCTCGGACGTAGTACAGAATGTACTTGACGAGGGTGAGAACTACGGAAAGACAGAGCTGGGCAAGGGCAAGAAGGTCCTCGTCGAATTCGTTTCCGCAAACCCCACAGGCCCCATGCACATAGGCAACGCAAGAGGCGGAGCTATCGGAGACTGTCTCGCAAGTGTGCTCAACTGGGCAGGCTATCACGCAGAGCGCGAGTTCTACGTAAACGACGCAGGAAACCAGATCGAGAAGTTCGGTAAATCGCTGGAGCTCAGGTATTTGCAGCTCTGCTCCGATAAGGGACAGGAGCTCATAGCAAAGTACGGCAGCGATACCGAGCAGCTCTGCTCCGAGATATACTCACAGAGCGGAGAGGGCGAGACATTTGAGATGCCCGAGGACGTTTACCTCGGAACTGACATCATCGAACACGCCAAGAACTTCTACGATATCAACGGAAAGGCTCAGGAAAATACCTCCGAGACCGAGCGCAGAAAGGCACTCGTTGATTATGCCCTTCCTATAAATATAGCAGGTCTGGAACGTGACCTGAAAAAGTACCGCATCGTGTACGACAACTGGTTCAGGGAGAGCACGATACACGCCAAGAACGAGACAAAGCTGGTAGTAGACAAGCTCATGGAAGCAGGAAAGGCTTACGAGCAGGACGGCGCTATATGGTTCAGGGCTACGGAATACGGTCTTGACAAGGACTTCGTATTAAAGAGAAGCAACGGACTTTACACGTATATCGTCCCCGATATCGCCTACCACTACGACAAGCTCGTCACCCGTAACTTTGACAAGGCGATAAACGTGCTCGGCGCAGACCACCACGGCTATGTACCGCGACTTAAAGCCGCACTCAACGCTCTCGGCGTTGACGAAAGCAAGCTTGATGTAGTTCTCATGCAGATGGTAATGCTGGTACGCAACGGCGAAGTGGTAAAGCTCTCAAAGCGAAGCGGCAAGGCGATAACCCTTGTAACTCTCCTCGACGAGATACCAATAGACGCCGCCCGTTTCTTCTTCAATCTGCGCGAAGCCAATTCACAGTTTGAATTCGACCTCGACCTTGCTATCGAGAAGTCGTCCCAGAACCCCGTTTATTATGTTCAGTACGCCCACGCAAGAATTTGCAGCCTCCTGAGGAACCTCCGTGAGGAAGGCGTTGAGATACCACAGTCCGCCGACCTTGATCTCCTTGATAATCCCCGTGAGATCGAGCTTATCCGCCACCTCGCCTCTCTCCCCCGTGAGATAGACATGGCAGCAAAGAGCTATGATCCTTCCAAGATCACCAAGTACTCGGTAGACTTAGCAACTCTGTTCCACCGCTTCTATGACGCCTGCAGCGTCAAGAACGCAGAGACAAAGGAGCTTATGGATGCGCGTATCCTCCTCTGTGTGGCAGTCCGCCAGACACTGAGGAACGCACTGGAGATACTGAATATCGACCGCCCCGAGAAAATGTAAAAATTACATTTCGAGACATAAAAATTACAATTTGGTTACAAAGGATTTACTTGCTTTGGTAAATCCTAACAAAATCAAACATATTTATTAGTCAAGTTTGTGAGCCTTCGGACGAGAGTTAACAATTTGTTAACAAATTGCAGCCAAAAATGTGTTACAATTTGTAATATGTTGAGGAGACGCACTCCTTTCCATACTCCTGAAGGTCCGCTCAAAATAAGATCTTATTAAGAGAAAGGATGTCTATCATGTCCAACAGATTATTTCAGGGTTTAGTTCATCAGATGCGTGATTCCATCGACGCTACCATCGGCGTTGTTGACGAGACCGCAACTATCATCGCGTGCAGCGACCTGTCACGTGTAGGCACGACAAATGAGTTCGTTTCACTCGATCTCAGCGATTCACACGATATCTTCATCCGTGACGGCTTCACCTACAAGCCCTTCGGCTCAAGAGTAAAGCCCGACTATGCGGTATTCGTAGAGGGCGTTGACGACGCTGCTGCAAAGTATGCAAGCATCCTCGCTATCGCACTTTCAAACATCAAGCAGTACTATGACGAAAAGTACGACAGAAACAACTTCATAAAGAATGTCATTCTCGACAATGTTCTCCCCGGTGATATAGTTATCAAGGCAAGAGAGCTCCACTTCAATGCAGAGATAAGCAGAGCCGTATTCCTTATCAGGATCATCTCCGCAAACGACATTTCCGCTTATGATGTTATACAGAACCTCTTCCCTGACAAGAACAAGGACTTCGTCTTCAATATCACAGAGACCGATATCGTTCTCGTCAAGGAGCTCAAGAGCACAGTAGATTCAAAGGATCTCGAAAAGCTCGCACGTTCTATCGCTGATACTCTCAGCAGCGAGTTCTACACAAGAGTAAATGTTGGTATAGGTACGGCAGTAGTAGGCGTAAAGGATCTTGCCCGCTCATTCAAGGAAGCTCAGATGGCTCTCGAAGTCGGCAAGGTATTCGATACAGACAAGGTCATCGTAAGCTACGACAACCTCGGTATCGCAC